>JBIQIB010000004.1:0-41744 GCA_044508265.1 Acidobacteriota bacterium | reverse complement strand
TGATCGTGCTCGGCATCGTCGTCGTCATGCTGGCTGCCGGCACGCTGGCCGCGGTGTGGTGGGTCAGAACGCGTCTTTTCGACAGTCCGTCCTCGACGATCGCGACGACCGCGCCTTCGGCGCCGACGGCACCTCCGCCATCGGAGGCAGCGTCCGACGTTCAGGCGGATCCGCCCGTGCAGCCGCCGGTCGTGGCAGAGGATGACGCCCGGGCCCCTGAACCAGGGGTGACCGTCGGCGGCGATCCGCCACCGAACGACGCGCCGGCAGACGAAGCGGCACCGCCGCCACGGAATCCCGGGCCCGGCACGGTACGGCGTGCAGAAGGGCGCTCTTCAGGAGCGAACGGGCTGCCGCCCGTCGTCCAGGAGACGGTGACGCCTGCCGAGCCCGCGCCGCGGGAGCCGCAACGGCAGGCCGCCGACCCGCGCGACGAAGCGCTCTCGCTCGTGCGCGCGTTCGTCGCGGCCCGCAATACCGAGCACGCGGCGGGTCTGCGCCGCGTCTGGCCCGGCGCAGACGACGCCGACATTCGCCGGATGACGAGCGGCAGTTCCGCGCCCCTCACGCTGTCAGGGTGCGAGGTGGTCAGCGAAGCCGGGGGCCGGCTGCGCGCAGACTGTCAGTTGACGCAGCCAGGCACCACGGGCTTTTCGGAGGGCACGCCGCTCACCATCCGACGGCGCCTGGTGTTCGTCATGGAGCATCAGGACACGGGATGGATCATCACGGACGTCAGCGGGTAGCGGGCGGCGGACAGGACGCGTCACGCTTCCGTCAGCGCGCAGGACCTGCCGCTCACAGCCACCACCAGGCCAACGTGAGCACGAGAAGCAGGACGATCAGCCCGCCGGCGAGGACGACGACGGGTTCGGGCGCGGGGAGGACGAGGCGGTGTCCGGCGGCGGGCGCCGTGCCCTCAGGGCGGTCCTCGTCGAGAGCCGGCGTTCGTCGCTCGGCGGAGACGTCGTCAGCAGGTGAATGGGCCTTCTGCCGCGGCGGCGGCTGGAACATCGGCACGACGACTGTCGGCGCCGACGCGTCGAGAGCGCGCGACGACTGGGCGGATGCGATGGGAGCGGACGCTGGCGGCCCTTCCGCGTCAGGCCCCGTCGGGATGACGAAGGGCCCGAGGGTCTCCGCCGTCCGCAGCCGTCCTTCGACCTCGGCGTCGTCTGTCGCGAGCGCTTCCGGACGACCCTTCGCCTCGGTAGGCCCACGCGCAGCCTCCTTGCGCTTGGCCTCTTCTTCGGCCTGACGCCGAGCCTCGTCCTCGGCCTGGCGGCGCGCGTCTTCCTCGGCTTTCCTGCGCGCTTCCTCGGCCTCACGTCTCCGTGCTTGTTCGGCCCGGCGCCTCTCTTCGGCCTCCTGGCGCCTGCGCTCGTCCGCACGCTCGGCCTGTTCGCGCGCGGTCGCCACCATCCGGGAGAGCTCATCGAGCCGCGGGTGCGACCGCACTTCCGTGGATTCGGCCTGCAGTCGCCTGGCGGCGGCGTGCGGATCGCGGCTGCGCAGCAGCGCCCACAGGTCGCGCATGCAGCGGTCGACGCGCTGGTCGAGACGCGCCGCGGTCACGGCCTCCTTCAGCGGTTGGAGCTGCTCGAGCGTGACGAGCCCCTCCGCCTCGAGGCTGCTGATCTCGGCATCCGCGCCTGAAAGGTCGCCCCTGTCGATCTGCGTCCGCACCTGCTGCAGCCGTTCGGCGGCCGCCCGGCGCTGACGCTCCACCTGGATGTCGTCGAGCAGCAGGACGAGTTCGGGCGTCCTGTCGTCGAACAGGTCGGCCTGTTCGGCGGCCTCCCCGGCCGCCTCGAGATCACCAGCCTCGAGCGCCCCGCGTGCCCTGGCCACGAGGGTCTGAATCTGCTCACGCCGCCGCCGCTTCCGCTGGTCCCTGTCACCCGTGGACGTGGTAGGCGTCAGCGTCGCCGTGGCCGATGGCCGTACCACGGTGCGCACCATGCTCAACTCGTCCACCGGATCGAAGCGGTGCAGCACGCGGCGCAGGTCGGCGCGTATCGGGACGAGGCTCGGCGGCCGATCCTCCGGGCTCTTCGTCAGGCAGCGATGGACGGTCTCGACGAGCGTGGCCGGCACGTCAGGCACCCTGACGGCGAGCGACTCGGGCTCCGCCTCGACGATCAGCCGTGTGGTCTCGTAGCTGGTCTGCCCCTGGAACGCGCGCGTGCCGCTCAGGAGCTCGTAGGCCACGAGGCCGAAGGCAAAGATGTCACTGCGCGCGTCCACCGTTCCGCCAGTCACCTGCTCCGGCGACATGTAGCTCGGCGTGCCGATGACGTGGCCCACCATCGTGTGCTCGGAGTCGTCGTCGCGCGCGATGCCGAAGTCGAGGAGCCTGAGGAGGCCCGAATCACGGCTGACGATCAGGTTGGCCGGCTTGACGTCGCGATGGACGATCCCGTTGCGATGCGCGTACTCGAGGCCGCTCGCCAGCTCGTAGAGCCACTGGACCCGGCGCGCCATGGGGACGGGGGCGCCGCCGCGGATGATCGACGACAGCGTGTCTCCGGCGATGTACTCCATCGCCATGTAGGGCCGGCCGCCGTGTTCGCCGACGGCATAGATCGCGACGATGTTGGGGTGCTGCACGCGGGCCGCGAAGCGCGCCTCCCGCAGGAATCGCTGACGCACGTCCTCGTCGTCGACGTTGAGCACCTTGACGGCGACGAAGCGATCCAGTGGCGGATCGTAGGCGAGATACACCACGCCCATGCCGCCTGTGCCCAGGCGCTCACGAACCTCGAACGGTCCGATGTGCGAGGGAAGATCCGTCATGGCGGGTCGGGCCCTTGAGTATAAACGTCCCGCGAACCTCCGGCGAATGAGCCACTTGACGGCTACGGTCGGGCTTGTACAATTGCGCGCACTCCCTTGTATGCGTTCGTCGATGGAGCGGATCGCGTTGTACGGGGCAGAGCCATGGCTGCGCGAGATGACCAGGGCCAGGTGGCCGTCGAGTGGTTGATGGTGGCCGGGATCCTGACGGCCATCGCCATCATCATCGTCGGCCTGATCCAGCCGGTGCTCGTGGAGATGGTGGTGAACCTCGCACGCAGCGTCCGGATGGTGGGCGTATGAACCCGTGGCGCGGTCGCCGCGGCCAGACGGCCGTCGAGTACCTGATGATCGCGGGAATCATGACCGCGATCCTCATCATGCTCACGGGGATCGTGGTGCCGACCATGCGCTGGGTCACGCGCACGGCGACCGGTCACATCCTCGTGTATCTCTCCAGCCCGGTGCCGCAGGACCACGGCCCGCAGCCGTGCCCGGAGTTCGTCCAGCCTGAAGAGGACGTTGACTGTATCAACTAGCCGCGTGGTGCGGCGGGAGACATGTGATGGACAAGTCGAACGAACGACGTGAAGCGGCGGGCTTCGGCCTGCTCGGTACGGCCCGGCGGGCGGTGCAGGTGCGCCGGCTGCGTGATGAGGCCGGGCAGACGCCGACCGAGTACCTGATGATCGTCGGCATCATGGCGGCCGTGATCCTGATCGCGTTCATTACGTTCTTCTGGAACGACGTGAAGGGCGCCGCCCAGAAATGGTCCGGCAGCGCACGCGACGCGATCCAGTCGACCGACAACGCGCCGGACAAGCAGCCGACCCCCTAGGCGCGGTCGATGCTTCGGTACGACGACGCCAGGACGCGCCGGCATGGCCGGCGCGGTCAGGCGGCACTGGAGTCCATGATGATGATGGCCTTCGTGCTGCTCCTGATCTTCGGCGTCATGCACCTCACCATGTTCGCGGTCACGCGCTACATGGTGAACTACGCCGCGTTCGCGGCCGCGCGCGCCGCGGCCGTCGGAAAGAACCCGCGGGCCGCCGCCGAGGCGGTGATGGACAACCTCAACTGGTGGCGCAGCGACGGCGACGACGTGCCAGTGGAGGTGGACGCCATCAACCGTGACGGCTGGGAGGGCTACCGCGTCAGGACGCGCGTACCGTTCGGGCTGCCCATCTACGAGCACATCGAGCCCGACGGCGTGGAACTCGAGGGGTTCGCGCCCACGACGACGCAGGACAACCCCCCGAGCGGAGGCGACAATGGCGAGTGAGGGCAGTAGAGGAGGCGAACGCGGTCAGTCGACCCCGTTCTTCCTGTGCTTCCTCGTCGTCATGCTGATGTTCGTCGGGCTCATCGTGAACGTGGGCCAGGCGGTGAATCGGCGTATCGCCCTGCAGATTGCTGCCGATGCCGGCGCGTGGACGGGCGCCACCAACATGGCCATCGGCATGAACGCCCTGGCCGACGTGAACGGGTGGCGGCGCGACATCAGGCCGCTCATCGACCCGGGCCTCTACATCGCAGGGCTCGTCGGCCTCGACGGCGTCGTCAAGACCATCTGGGAAGTCGCGACGGCCATCATCGACGGCGTCGACGCCTCGATCCAGATCGGCTACACGAAGATCCCCTACGACGAGGCCTCGCGTGTCACCTGGTACAACACGCAGGACCTGTTCCCCGGTGAGCAGCTCCGCTGGTACGAGGGCTATCGGGCGAACCTGATCACCAGCGGCGACGACACGATCAGCAACGAGGTGCCGTTCGAGAAGAAGCGGCCGACCGCCTGCTGGGAACAGCCCTTCCCGTTCACGCAGCTGCCGCTGCCATGCCTCGCCGACGAGGAGCCGCTCGACGCCAGCATCACCTACTTCGTGCCGTGCATCATCGGCTACTGCCCCACCACGTACGACTACATCAAGTGGTGGAAGAAGAGCGACCTCGAGATCTCGTTCGTGTGGGTGGTCGAAGCGCCGCCGGCACGGCCCATCTACAACCCGTTCGGACTGTTCGGCGACGAGGCCATCCCCGCGATGGTCGCCGCGGCGCACGCGAAGCCCGTGGGCGGCAACATCGAGGAAGGCGAGTCGGACTACCGCGTGAAGTTCACGCCGCTCAGCGGAGCGATGTCGCTCCTCTTTGCCACCGAGGCCACAATCCGCGGCGCGGTGTACGACGACGCCTTCGACAAGTGGAGGCCCGTTGTCTACTGATGCGCGAGCCGCAGCCGCAGCCGCAGCCGCAGCCGCGCGCCGCGGACGCCGGGGGCAGGCCACCGTCGAGACCATGATCATCGCCGGCCTCGGCGTCGTGTTCATGGCCGTGGCCTTCCAGCTGTATCTGGTGAATCGCACGGTCACCAGGACCCTGGGCGAAGTGCACGCGACGATGCTGTCGTCGATGTTCCAGCACAACTCCGACAGCTACGAGTACAACCGCGAGACGGTGAAAGTGATCTGGGCTCCGCGGTTCGGCGTACCGTCGGCCAACGAGGTGCCGCGCCTCGGGCTGTTCCAGAACGACCTCGACACCGACCTGCGCGTGTACAGCCACTGGGTCGAGCAGCACGGCGATCCGGATGGCACCTGCGACGGCGCGAGCCCGCCCTGCAAGCGCACGAAGGCCGGCGGCGGACTCGATGCCGGGTCGGCGTGGTCGGTCGCGGGCGACTCGCTCGCCTCGCTCGGCGACGGCGACTACTTCGGCTGGTTCATGTACAACGGCGAAAGTGCCGTCATAGACATCAGTACCCTGCGCGACGAGCTCCAGGACGTGCAGGACATGGTCGGCACACTGCAGAACGTCCAGGCGTGTGTGGACGACATCGAGGGCTGTGCCTGGGACTGCTTGTGGGGCAACTGCCCCTGGGACTGAGAACGCACTTCATCGACCCCGCTCTACGGAACCCCTATGTCTGGTCGCGCAAAACTGTTGCTGTCGCTGATGCTGGGCCTGCTGGCCGTCTTCCTGGTCTTCGTCTACGTTCGGGGGCTCGAGCGGCAGCTCTATGAAGAAGTGGACATGCAGAACGTGATCGTGACCCGGGTGGACATCCCCGCGGGCACCGCGATCGAGGAGACGGCCATCGAGCGCATCTCGGTGCCGCGGAAGTACCGGCAGCCCCAGACCTTCCCGACGCTCGAGGAAGTGGCCGGCCGCGTGGCGGTAGTGCCGATTCCCGCCGGCACCCAGGTGGCGGGCGGAATGCTGGCCGATGCCGGCGCCGAGGCGCTGTCGTTCGAGGTGCCGCGCGGGCGGCGCGCCGTGGCCATCACCGTGACCGACGAGACGGGCGTGGGCGGGCTGGTGCGCCCCGGCAACTTCGTCGACATCGTGGGGACGTTCGAGTTCGGACGGCCGGTCGGCTACGAGCAGGGGCGCGTCCGTTACGCCGACGAGCGGACCGAAGTCAGGACGATGATGCAGAACGTGTTCGTCGTGGCGGTCAATCGCGAGCTCCGGCGCGAGCGCATCCAGAGCGAGACCGGCGCGGCCCCTCCGCAGTCGGCGCAGCAGCGGACCCTGCGGACCGTCACCGTGCTCGTCGACCCGGCTCGCGTCCAGGAGCTGATCCTGGCGCAGGAGGTCGGCGACCTGACGCTGTCGCTGCGCTCCGGGCTCGACGACACGGAGGTCGAACTGCCGCACCTCGATCCATTCGGCCTGCTGAACGTCCAGATTCCCGTGAAGCCGCGGCCGCGTCCCATCCAGCAGTTCCGCGACGTCGGTCGCGGGCTGTTCTGAGCCGGCGCCG
The DNA here is from genome assembly GCA_044508265.1 of Acidobacteriota bacterium. Taxonomy (GTDB): domain Bacteria; phylum Acidobacteriota; class Vicinamibacteria; order Vicinamibacterales; family Vicinamibacteraceae; genus JAEZDP01. The sequence goes on along the minus strand of JBIQIB010000004.1, from coordinate 35,182 downwards.
CAGGAGGAACGATCATGACGTCCGTACTACGAGCGACCAGCACCTGGCGGCTGACGCTGGCCGCGGCCGGATTCTGGCTGGCCGTGACGACGCTGGCCTCGGCGCAGCCGACGCGGGAAGAGCTGACCATCTACGTCAACGAGATCACGACGTGGTCGCCCGGATACGCCATGGGCGACATCGTGCTTGGCTCGCCCGACACGGCAGGGTACGAGCCGACCAACGGCCGCCAGCAGCTGATGCTGCGCGGCAAGAAGCCCGGCCGCACGACGCTGAGCATCTGGGATCGCAAGCGGGTGCTGCGCCATGAGATCGACCTCGTCGTGACGACCCGTGACGCCGAGCGGATCGAGTCCGACCTGGCTGCGCTCCTGGCTCCGTATCCCGACGTGAAGGTGTCGAAGCTGGGTGGCGGCCTCCTGCTGACGGGCACGGTCAGGACGAGTGCTGAGCTCACCGCGGTCAACAACATCGCGCGCGTCGCCAGGGTGCAGTCTGCCGTCACCGTACCGACTGCCGCGGCCGGCCGCAGCACGGGTGGCGGCGTGGTGGGCGGCACCGGGGCCGCTGCCGTGGGGACTGTGGGCGAGGGCGAGGCCGCGGCGGTCGTCGAGTACGAGCTCGAGCTGTTCGAGGCGAGCACGCAGTTCAAGACCGGCGATTACGGCCGTGGCGTCGAGCCGTCGGGCCGCAGCCTGTACAAGGGCACGGTGCGCGCGGCCGTCGGCGAGGCGGGCGAGATCTTCATCGGCGGGACGGCCGTCGATCCTGAAGCGGGCCGGCAGAACAAGGGCAAGCCGGCAGCCGCCGCCGAAGACGGCGCCGAGACGGGCATCCGGTTGACGCTGCGCCCGCAGCCTGGACGTTCGGGCATCGTCACCGCCGTCGAGGTCGAGACGAACGTGCCGATTAGCCACGACCTGTACGACCCGGAGGTGTGGCGGCGGTCGCGTTACACGTTCTCGACGGTCGAGGGCGTGCCATTCGCGGTGTCCGGCACCGATCTCCTCGCCGCGCCGCGCATGGTGGACCGTCGGGGCAACCCGATTCAGACCGCCAGCAGCAAGGCCGGCACGGCCTCGCGGCTGCCGGGCCCGCAGCGGCGTGGCCTTCAGTACGTCCCGGTCTTCGGGAGCCTGTTCGGCTCGAACTCGTACAAGGCCAAGACCACACAGCTGCTCGTGGTGTTCCGGCCGAGGATCACGGCCGCGGAGCCCCAGTAGGAAGTGCCCTTCGAATGGCGAAGCTCAAGACACTCGGTGTGACGTCGGGGGCCGGTGGGGTCGGCAAGACGCTGATTGCCACCAACCTGGCCCTCGGCGTGCTGCAGCAGGTACGTGGCGGAGTGCTCTTCCTCGATGCTTCGTACCCGTGCCCGGGTGACGGCTGCGCGCGGATGGGCGTGCCGCGTGCGAAGAGCATCGCGGACCTCGTGCCGCTGCTCGACCGCCTGACACCGGAGTTCCTCGGGACGTACCTGATGTCGGCGCCGTGCGGCGTGCCGTGTCTGTCGCTGGTGTCCGACGTCGTGCAGGCGTCCGCGCTGACGCGGCGTGTGCTCGAACAGGTGTTCAAGGTCATCGACGCCGCCTTCGACTACCTGATCGTCGACCTCGGCGTCACGAGCGGCGACGTCGCCTCGTTCCTGCTCGACCGCATCGACCAGATGTGCGTCGTCGTGGAGCCGACGCCGACGGGCGTGGCGCGCGCGAGTCACTTTCTCGGGCTGCTCAGGGCCGCGCAGTTCCCGGCGAGCGCCACGGTGCTCTGCCTCAACCGCGTACATGAACGGTCGTCGCTCGGCGGCGTGCCGCAGCTCGGGCTCACCGTGATCGGACAGCTGCCCCCGGCAGAGGAAGCGGTGTCGTGGGCGGAACAGAAGCAGCGCCTGCTGCTCGAACTGCGGCCGGAGCACGAGCTCTCGGCGCTGTTTGCCGATCTGTCGCGCGCGTTCGTGCAGCGTGCGTTCCGGCAACGGGCCGAGGCGGCTGCGGACGTCCCGGAGGTCACAGAGGACGCGCGCCTGCAGCTCAAGCTGAAGATCCTTCGGCGGCTGATCGAGGAGATCGATCTCCGCAAGGGCGATCTCGGGTACCTCCACGATCCCGTCAAGCGGCAGGAGATGCACGTCCGCGTCGAGGGCAAGCTCACCGCGCTCGTCCAGGAAGAGGCGTCGGCGGCCTATTCCCGGCAGGACCGCCGCGAGCTCGTCAAGGAGCTGATGGACGAGGCGCTCGGCCTCGGCGCGCTGGAGAACCTGCTCGACGATCCCGGCATCACCGAGATCATGGTGAACCGCATCGATCAGGTGTACGTGGAGCGCAAGGGCCGGCTCGAGCTGAGTGACGTGCGCTTCCTGAGCAACGATCAGCTGCGGGGGATCATCGAGCGCATCGTGGCGCCGCTCGGACGGCGCATCGACGAGAAGGTGCCGATGGTGGACGCGCGCCTGCGCGACGGCAGCCGCGTCAACGCGATCATCCCGCCGCTCGCGCTGAAGGGCCCGGCCATCACCATCCGCAAGTTCAGCAAGAAGCTGCTGGGCGTGCGCGAGCTGATCGACTTCGGCTCGATGACCGAGCAGATGGCGACGTTCCTCGGTGCGTCCGTCCAGGCCCGTCAGAACGTGGTGATCTCGGGCGGTACGGGCTCGGGCAAGACGACGCTGCTCAACGTGCTGGCGTCCTACATTCCCGACCACGAGCGGATCCTGACGATTGAGGACGCCGCGGAACTGCAGCTGCCTCAGGAGCACCTGATCTCGCTCGAGGCGCGGCCGCCCAACATCGAAGGCGAGGGCGCCATCACGATCCGCGACCTCGTCCGCAACGCGCTGCGGATGCGTCCCGACCGCATCGTCGTGGGCGAGTGCCGTGGCGGCGAGGCGCTCGACATGCTGCAGGCGATGAACACCGGCCACGACGGCTCGCTGACGACGCTGCACGCGAACTCGCCGACCGACGCCCTCAGCCGCCTCGAGACGATGTCGCTGATGGCCGGGCTCGAGCTGCCGTCGCGGGCGATCCGCGATCAGATTGCGTCGGCCGTGAACCTGGTCGTGCAGCAGAGCCGCCTGCAGGATGGCAGCCGCCGGATCACCCACATCACCGAGGTGGCAGGGCAGGAAGGCCACCAGTTCGTCACGCGCGACATCTTCAGGTTCGAGCAGACCGGCCTGTCACCGGAGGGCAAGGTGATCGGCCAGTTCCGTCCGACCGGCCACGTGCCGGCGTTCGTGCGCCAGCTGCCGAATCTCGGGATCCAGGTGCCCGCCGAGATCTTCCTGCATCAGACGCTATGACCTCGCTGCTCCTGTTGAAGCTCGGCGCGTTCGGACTCCTGCTGCTGGCGGTGCTGGTGTTCACCAGCGGCGCGGGCGAGGGCCTGAGCGCCTGGTGGACGCGCCAGACGCGCGTCTATGCCTCCTGGATCGTCGACGAGTTCGACGCCATGTTCGAGGCGATCACCGTGGAGCGCGCGCGCAGCTTCATCACGGCCATGACGCTGTCGGGTGCGGTGCTCGGCTTCCTGCTCGGCGACGCGCTGGGCGCCCGGGTGTTCTGGGGGCTGTTTCTCGGCATCGCCGGGTACATGGTGCCGCGCGGGTTCGTGCTCTACCGCCGGCGGCAGCGGCTCGATCGCATCGACGATCAGCTCGTGGACGCCCTGCGGCTGATGGCCAACGGCCTGCGCGCGGGCATGAGCCTGCAGCAATCGCTCGAGCTCGCCGTGCGGGAGTCGAAACCGCCCATCGCCGACGAGCTCGCGCGCGTCGTCAAGGAGATTCACCTCGGCCGGCTGACCGACGACGCCCTGCGGCGCTTCGCCGAGCGCGTGCCGCTCGAGGACGTCCGGCTGGTGGTCGACTCGATCCTGACGCTGCGCGAGACGGGCGGCAACCTGAGCGAGACCTTCACCGTCGTGGCCGACACCATCGTCGAGCGCAAGAAGGTGACCGGCAAGATCAAGGCGATGACTGCGCAGGGCATGACGCAGGGCTTCATCATGTGCCTGATGCCGCCCGGCATGCTGTTCCTGTTCTCGATCATCGACCCCAACTACACGGCGCCGCTCTTCAGCACGGTGCTCGGCTGGCTGTCGCTCACGCTCATCGCCGCGCTCGACCTGATGGGCCTCTGGCTGATGTTCAAGCTCGTGAAGGTGGACGTATGAGGACCGCACGGCGCGACGGCGGTCAGACGACCACCGAGTACCTGATGATCGCCGGGATCATGACGGCCATCGGCATCTTCGTGCTGATGTGGATGTTCTTCCCGTGGAAGGAGACGACGCAGGACATCGCCGACTGCGTGCGGACCGACGATTGCGAGGCCGTGGGTGCGAAATAGGAGGCCGGCGTGCTGACGGTGATGTTTGCCGGGGCGCTCGTGTGCCTCTTCTTCTCCGTGTACCTGTTCATGTCGTCGCTCGGCGGCGCCAGCCGGTCCCGCGACACGGGCGCACCGGTGCGCGAGGTGCCGCAGGGCGCCCCTGCCATGATCAAGGTCTTCTTCCCCGTCATCACGGCGCTGTCGAAGCTGGCGGCCGGGATCGGCTGGCCGGGCTATCGCGCGCGCGCGGCTGTCGAGATCGCGCGATCGGGATGGGGAGAGGCCTTCACGGTCAACCATCTGCTTGGAGCCAAGATCCTCTTCGCGCTGCTGATCCCGCTGTTCCTGGCGCTGCTGTTCGCGCTGTTCCGCAACCCGGCGTTCTTCGTGATCGCGGCACTCCTGGCCTTCTACCTGCCCGACCGGATGCTGAGGAGCAGCCGGCAGGCGCGCGAGCGCGAGATCGTGCGCACGCTGCCCGGCGCCGTCGACGTGCTGTCGCTGTCGGTCGAGGCCGGGCTCGAATTCCTCATTGCCCTGGAGCGGCTCGTCAAACGTGGTCTCGCGGGTCCGCTCCGTGACGAGCTGACCGCGGTGCTCAACGACATCCGGCTCGGGACGACGCGGTCGGATGCGCTGCGCGGGATGGCGTCGCGGCTCGAGATCCCCCAGGTGTCGTCGTTCGTGTCGACGCTCGTGCAGGCCGATTTGCTGGGCGCGTCGATAGGCGACGTGCTCAAGTCGCAGGCGCAGTTCCTGCGCACCGAGCGGTTCCAGCGGGCCGAGAAGGCGGGCGGGCAAGCGACGCAGAAGATCATCTTCCCGATGCTGCTGTTCATCTTCCCTGCCGTGCTCCTCGTGATCGTGGCGCCCATCGTCTTGAAGTTCATCTACCAGGATTTCTGAGGATCGTTCGTGAACACGCGTCGGCTCATCGTCCAGACCGGGGACAGCACCCGCGAACTGCTGTTCATCGGCCGGCTTACCGTAGGGCGCGCCACCGAGTGCGACATCAGCCTGAACGACGGCAAGGTGTCGCGTCGTCACGCGGAGCTGGACGCCACCGGTCCGGTGCCGCGCATCACCGACCTTGGCAGCCGCAACGGACTGCTCGTGAACGGCAAGAAGGTCGCATCGGCCGAACTGCACCCGGGCGACGTAATCGTGATCGGCGATGCGCGCATCGTGGTCGACGTCGTGGACGAGACGATTGCGGCGCCCGGCTTCGACGGCGCCGCGAGTGCTGGAGGCGACAGGACGGCCATCATCGAGATGCCCTCGGCCTCGGGTGAGGCGGTACCGCCGCCGGCGATTCCTGCCGCGCCGCCGCCGGTTCCGGCGCCGGCCGTCCCGCCGCCAGCCGCTCCCGTCGAGGCGGCACACGTGGCGCCGGCGTCGCCACCTCCTCAGGCTGCGCCGCAGGCGGCACCCGCCGTGCCGGAGCCCGCGGCTGCGCCCCCATCCGACGATGACGACAGGACGGCGGTGCTGCCGCGCCCGGTGTCGGCGTCGCAGGTCGTCCCGGTGCTGCCGAAGGCTGATGACGACGAGCGGACCGCGGTGATCCCGCGTGAAGCGATGGCTCCGCCCGTGCCGGCCACGCCTCCACCCCCGGCACCCGTCGCGGCACCCGCGCCGGTCCCTGCCGCCCGCACGGCGGCCGAAGCCGCACCCGTGCCGATCCAGACGAATCGCCAGGAGCCCGGGGATCTGCCGCTGGCGGCCTCGCCACCGCCTGCAGGGACCCCGGCCTCGACCTCAGGTGCCGCGGCTGCCGGTGAGGCACCTGTCGCCCTCGCAGGCCCGCGCTTCTCCTGGCGCGGCATGGTCATGCTGCTGTGCGTCGGCCTCGGCGCGCTCGCGATGATCCTCGCTGCCGTGCCGCTGCTGTCGTCGTCGGCGCAGCTGATCGACGCGCTCAGCACGCGGCAGGCGCGGACGCTCGTCACGTGGCTCGGCGACGGCGCGGGACGCGACGACGCGCCGACGACCGCCGAGGCCATCGTGCAGGCCGTCCTCAGCCAGGACGGCGTCCTCGACGCGCTGGTGCTCGATGCGGCGACAGGGCAGGTGGTCGCGCCAATCCGGCAGGCAGGGACCGCGATCGGCTCGGTGCCGGGCGCGGGAGAGGACTGGCGCCGGCTCGGCCAGATACGCGTGGTCGCCACGGGCGATGTCGTGGATGCCCTGCTGCCGTTCTCGCGGGCCGGCACGCCGCATGTGGCGTGGGTCCGCTACGCGAAACCCTCGACGAGCGAGCGGAGTGTCGCGCTCGTCGTGGCCCTCATCGCGACCCTCGTTCTGGGATTCGTCGCGAGCCTGCTGATCCGGCGGCATACCGTGGCCGTCCTCGGCCTGTTCACGCGGCAGGTCGAGCTCGCCGTGTCCGGCGTCGACACGCGCGTGATGCAGGGCAGCCTCGTGCCGGGCCTGGAGCGGCTGCCGGGCATCGTCGCGTACCTGCTGGAGCAGCGGAAGGCCGGCAGTGCGACGGCCAGCGGCACGGCTTCTCGCCGCGACCGGGCACCGTCCGAGCAGGCGAGTCCCGTCGACGAGCCGGCGTGGATCGTGGCCACGCCGTCGCTGACGGTGCAGGAAACGAGTACACACGCCCCATCGAGTGGCGTCCGGAACTGGGCCTCGGGGGCGCAGGGCCAGCACCTGCTCGACGTCCTCGAGCCCGGTGCGCTCTGTAACGCCGTCGTCCAGGGACTCGGGGCATTGAGCAATGCGCCGGGCGCCGACATGACCGTGCCGGTGAGCGGGCGCGCGCCCGTGACGCTGCGCCGCGAGGCCGGCGGCAATGTGCGCATCATCCTGCCGCTGCGTTGACCTGTAGATATGAGTGCCAGCACACCTCCCGCACGACTCGTCCTCCAGCAGCCTTCCGGCGAGGCGCTCGTCTACGCCGTCGAGCAGGGACGCTCCGTGACGATCGGCCGCGACGCCGGCAACACGATCGTGCTCAACTCGCCGTTCGTCTCGAAGCGCCATGCGCTGGTCACGTGGACGGCGCGCGGCGTCCGGATCGAAGACCAGGACAGCGCCAACGGCCTCAGCGTCAACGGCCTCACCGTGCACGCGGCGCAGCTCTCGGGCGGCGACGTCATCCAGATCGGCGATCAGACGCTGACCTTCGAAGCGGAAGGACACGCGTCGGCCCCGCCGCCCATCGCGGGGCAGGCGGCCGCCCCGCCGCCGAACAAGGCGTTGCGGCTGATGCTGGTCGCCGTGCTGACGATGCTCGTGCTCGTCATCGCGCTCGGCGCGTTCTATCTGATGATCCTGGCGCCCGTCGCGGACGTGGGCCCGACAGCGGCCCGCAACGCGCGGACGCAGGCCACGCTGCCAGCCGATACGCCCATCACGCCGTTCGACTCGCCGGAGGCGAAGGCCATCGAGGAGCGGGCGCGCGCCGCCAGCAGCGAGCCGGTCAACTGGATCTACGACGAAGGCGTGCTCGCGGTGAAGACCGGCCGGCTGCTCGACGCCTACCGCCTGTTCCACGGCGTGCTCTTCAGGGACGAGTCACACGGGCCGGCGCGCCGCGAGCTGCTGCGCGTGATGGCCGAGCGCGACATCCGCCTGGCGAGCTTCCAGGCGGCTGCCGACCGCGCGGAACAGGAGCTGAAGTTCGACGAGGCCGCGCGGCAGTGGGAGCAGGTGCTGGCCATGACCCTCGACAACGAAGCGCTGCACGAACGTGCACGCACCGAATCGGCCCGCCTGCTCGCGCGCGCCGCGGCCGCACGCTGAATAGGAGCCCCTCCCCATGCCAAAGGTGATCATCTGGCGCGATGACGCCGTCGAAACAGAGTTCGACCCGGGACACCGGGACTGGCGCATCGGCAGGTCCGAGACCAACGACATCGCCCTGCTCGATCCGCGCAAGTCGGTCTCGCGCTTCCACGCCGAGCTCCGCGAGGAGAACGGGCAGTGGTACTTCATCGACCTGAACAGTCAGAACGGCAGCTGGAGCGACGGGCAGCGCGTGACGCGGCTGCCGCTGGCCCACGACACGGAGGTGTCGTTCGGCGACTACCGCCTGGTGTTCGTCGACACGCCGGCCGTGCCGGCAGCGGCCTTCGCGCACGACGAGGACACGGCAACCGAGGGCGGCCTGGAACCGGACGCCCCTGAAGAGCAGGATCAGACGCTCATCATGCCGTCGTCCCGGAAGGACGACGTGCCGACGCCGCCTGCGGGGACGCCCGTCGTTCGTCCGAGGACGCCTGCCGCCCAGCCGAAGAAGGGCGTCAACCCGGTCATCCTCGTGGCCTTCCTGCTGGCGATGTTCGGGGCCGTCGCGGCGGTCGCGTACAGGATCGTCGACTCCATGTCGGCTCCGGAGGCGCCGCAGGCCGAGACGACAGAGTCGGTGGCTCCTGAGCCCATCGCGCCGGCGCCGCCGCCCGCGCCTGCGCCCGAGCCCGACGAGGGCGCGACGCCTGACGGCGACGCAGCTTCGACGGAGAACGAGGAACAGGCGACGGCGTCGGCGGAGCCTGCCGCGACGGAGGCCGCACCCGCCAGGGCGGCGCCCCGCCGCCCCCGCCGGCCTGCGCCACCTCCGGAACCGGCCATCCCGGCGGAAGTGGAAGAGCAGTACGCCGCCGGTCGCCGCGCGCTCACCGCGCAGCGCTTCGGCGAGGCTGCCCGCGCCTTCGAGAGCGTGCTGGCCGTGATGCCGGGCTTCCGCGACACCGTGGCGCTGCTCGAGCAGGCTCGCGCCGGGCAGGTGGAGGCGCAGGCGCAGGCGCTCGCCGACGGCAAGCGTCTCGAAGCGGCCGGCGAGTGGGGTTCCGCGGTGGCTGCCTACGAGCGCGCGGGCGCCGACGCGGAAGCCGCGGCCGCGCGCACCAGGATGCACGAGGCCGGTGACGACGCGTACAGGAAGGCCCGTCAGTTCGACGCCCGCGCCCGCGCCGCCGACGCCATCGGCTGGTACGAACGGGCCGTGGAGTGGCTGCCGGCGAGCGATGCCCGCCGCGAGACGGCGCGCGAGCGGCTGGTGCAGCTGAAGGGCGGTGGTGAGTGACCGACGCCGAGTTCGACCAGCGCCTCGCGGAGCTGCTCGTCTCGTCGAAGGCGCTCGATCAGGCACGCGTCGACAGCGCGCGCATCTTCCAGGCGTCGCGTGGCAGCACCCTCGCCGGCGCCGTCACCGCGCTGAACCTCGTGCCCGACCGCGCGCTGCGCGGGCTGCTCGAGGAGATCACCGGCGTCAAGGTCGTCGACCCCTCGTTGATGACCGTGTATCCCGACTTCGTCGAGCGCGTGAACACGCTCGTGCCACCTGCCGTGTGGGCCGCCATGCTCGCGTTCCCCGCGCAGATGGAGGTCAACCGGATCCACGTCTGCCTCGTCAACCCCACAGACACCAGGTACCGGCGCGCGCTCGAGTCGATCTCGGGCTGCGAGATCGTCCCGCTGCTGGCCATCGAGCCCGCGGTCCGGGAGGCGCTCCAGAAGCACTACAGCCGCTGGCTGCGCGGCATGGACCTGCGCTACCAGGGCGAGGCGAGCCTCGTCGCGGCCGAGCAGGCCTACCGCGCCGTCGTCGCGACGCCGTTCGAGGAGTTCCTCGAGCCGGCCGTGAGCTTCGCCAACCGCACGCGTGACAGCCTGGGCACGGGCGCCGAGGGACTCGAGCAGCTGGCGCGCGAGCCCGTGGTGATCCGGCTGGTGCAGCAGATCCTCGTCCGGGCCGTCGAAGCCGGCGCGAGCGACATCCACGTCGAGCCGGCCGAGGCGCGCCTGCGTGTGCGCGTGCGGGTAGACGGGGCGCTTCGCGTGGCGCACGACCTGCCCGTGTCGGTCGTCACGCCGGTGACGGCGCGCCTGAAGGCGATGGCCGACGTCCCGCTCGAGGCCGCCAGCGTCCCGATCGACGCCAGGATCGGCTATGACCTCGTCTGGGGGCGGCCGATCGACCTGCGCTTCTCGCTGGTGCCGTCGGTGTCGGGCGAGAAGGTCGTGATGCGCGTGCTGGATCGCGCGCGTGAGCGCCGCGACCTGCGCGATCTCGGCGTGGACGACGACACGCGCCGCCAGCTCGAGGAGGCGTCCGACCTGCCGAACGGCCTGCTGCTCGTCACGGGACCGACGGGCAGCGGCAAGAGCTCGACCCTCTACGCGCTGCTCGACAGGCTGAACACCGAGGACGGCTCCATCCTCACTGCCGAAGACCCCGTCGAGTCGCGCATCCTCGGCGTCACCCAGGTGCAGTGCGACGCGGAGCAGCTGACGTACGCGCTGGCGCTGCGCAGCTTCCTGCGCCAGGACCCCGACGTCATCATGGTGGGCGAGGTCCGCGACGCCGAGACCGCCGACATCGCGCTGAAGGCGGCGCTCACCGGCCACATGGTGCTCTCGAGCCTGCACACCAACGACGCGTCGGGTGCGGTGCTGCGGCTGCTCAACATGGGGCTCGAGCCGTTCGTCGTCGCGTCGGCGCTGCGGCTGGTCGTCGCGCAGCGGCTGGTGCGGCGGCTCTGCCGGGAGTGCCGGGTGCCGATGGAGATCGACACGGTCACGCATCCGTTGACGGCCGACTACCCGAGCCTGCGGACGCACGGCGTCGTGACGGTGTTCGACGCCAGGGGCTGTCAGGCCTGCAGCGGCACCGGCTATCGCGGCCGCACCGGCATCTTCGAGGTGCTGCGCGTCACGCCGGCCATCGAAGACCTGGTGATGCGCCGCGCCTCCGTCTCGGACGTGCGCGTACGAGCCCGGGAACAGGGCATGCGGACGCTGCGCGAGGCGGCGTTGCTCAAGGTACTGGAAGGTGAGACGTCGATGGCAGAGGTCATCGAGCACACAGTGGCCATCGAGGACACGACGGCGCCGGCCGAGGTGCACGCGTGACGCGCGCCATCACGCTCCTCACCGCCGGCGCAGGCGCGACGTCCACCGGACCCGTCCGCGACGTCAACCAGGATCGCTTCCTGTGCGACGACCGTCTCGGCTTCTACGCAGTGTTCGACGGCGTCGGCGGGCACAAGGCCGGCGAGATTGCCGCGCAGCTCGCGATGGAGACGATGGCCGGCTACATCTCGCGCTCGGCCGACGACGGCGACGACTCGACGTGGCCGCTCGGCTGGGATCCACGGATGACGACCACGTCGAACCGGCTGCGGACGGCCGTGCTGCTCGCCAACCAGCGCGTGCATCTCGCGGCCCAGGCGAATGCCGAGCTCGAAGGCATGGCGACCACCGTCGCGGCCGTGCTCGTCGCGGGCAGCGTCATTTCGCTCGCCCATGTCGGCGACAGCCGGATCTATCGCCTCGCCCCCGCACCGGCGCGCCAGTTGACCGACGACGATGCGGCCACCATCGACAGGCACGATGCCGCCGGTGAGCTCGTCGGCACGCGGCGTGCGTTGACCCGCGCCCTGGGCGTCGAGCGTGAAGTGGTACCGTCGGTCGCGGAGATGCCCGCCCACCAGCCGTTGCGGCTGTTGATCTCGAGCGATGGTTTGCACGGCGTCGTGGAGCTCGAGCAGGCGGAGCCCGCGCAGTTCGAGGGCGACCGGGCGGCAACCGCGGCACGGCTGGTCGATCAGGCCATCGCCGCCGGCACACGCGACAACGTGACCGTCGTCATCGTCGACATCGGAGAAAGGCAGTGAACATGACCCCCGCATCACGCGCGATCCTCCTCGTTGCCGCGGTGACGCTGGCGGCGCCGGCCGTCGTGCTCCGCGCACAGTCCGCGAAGGACCTCAAGCCGTTCAGGAGCACCGTCTACAACGTCACGTTCGGCTATCCGAAGAAGGACTGGATTCCCGTGCCGGCGGCTGGCGGCAACATCGCGCTCGTGATGCAGAAGAAGGGCGAGGCGAGCCTGGCCCTCGATTACCAGGTGCTGCGCGTGGCCCTCGCGCCGGACGAGATCGACGACACCTTCCTCGAGATCGAGATCGAGGCGCTGACCCAGCGTGCCCCGCACGCGCGGGTCATCGAGAGCGAGCTCACCGAGCTCGGCGGCCGCAAGACCGTGGTCATCCACTACGGCGCGGCGGGCCTGGCCGGTGACCTCGACGTCAGGCAGTACAGCATCGTCGAGGGCGCGGCGCTCTACCGGCTGACGTGCGCGGTGTCACGCTCCAGGATCGACAAGCACGGCGGCGTCTGCGAACTCGCCGCGCAGTCGCTGGCCATCAACGAGCCCTCGTAGGCGCGTGGCGGAGCGACGCACGCTGCGTGGCCGCAACGGTGAGCACGTCCGCGTCACGACGGCGGCGACGGCGTGGACGCGCATGGTCGGCCTGCTCGGCCGCGCGCAGTTGCCGCGCGACGAAGGCCTGTGGCTCGCGCCGGCGTGGTCCATCCACACCTGGGCGATGCGCTTTCCCATCGACGTCGTGTTCGTCGACCGCGACCAGCGCGTACTGCGGATCGTCGAGGCGATGACGCCCTGGCGTATCGTCTCGGAACGGCGTGCCCACGCCGTCGTCGAGTTGGCCGCGGGTCGCGCCCGCGAACTGGGACTTGCCGTCGGTGAGCCGTTGCGCTGGGCCTGACGGCAGCCGTCACCTGCGGGCCAGCGCCCGCAACTCCTCGAAGATCGGACGACCAGGACGATCGGCCGCAGCGCACATCGCGAGCGCCGCGGACGCGTGTCGTCGTGCCGCTTCGGCATCGCCTGCGGCCAGGGCCGCCGTTGCTGCCCCAGCCATCGACCGAAGGCGCCCGGGCTCGCGCTGCAGCACCGCTTCGTACTCGCGCCACGCGTCGACGGGCCGGCCCGCTGCCATCAACATCTCGGCCAGCAGCTCACGTGCAGGCGCCAGAGGACCTGGCGACACCGCGCTCTTCTCGCCAGCATCCTGGCGGTCGGCCGCAGTGCGCATCTGCTGCAGCGCCGCGTCCTCCTGGCCAGACGCGAACGACTGCCATGCCGTCGCGGCGTCTTCGGCGACGATCGCGTCGCCGACGAGCGCGGCATAGTCGCCCGTCTCCATGGCGGTGCGAAGCTCGCGCAGCACCGCGATGTCTGCTGTCGCACGCGCCGGTGCGCCGCTGCGTGCTGCGCCGATGGCCCGGGCGAGGAACGTCATCAGGTCCGCAAAGGGCAGCGCGGTGCGCCGGGGCGGAAGCGCGGCCGCCGCGGCCCAGTCACCTCGTTCCATGGCGTAGCGCGCCGGTATGGCCGTCGCGGCGTAGATGCCCGCGACGGGCGGCGCGGCGCTGGCCGTGCCGTCCATGTCGACGTGCTCCACCAGTACCGGCAGCGCCTCGACGATGCGCGCCACCGCCGCATCCTGACCGATCTGCAGATATGCGTACGCCTGGTAATCGAGCGCGTGCAGTTCCTCGGACGTCGATCCGTGGGAGCGTGCGGCATCGGCCGATGCAAGGTTGGCCGCAATCGACTCCTGCCACAGCCCGAGCCTCGTGAACGTATGGGAGGGCATGTGCAGGGCGTGCGGCACCGCAGGCGCAAGCGATGCATAGCGCCGGGCGGCGTCGAGCGCACGGGCGGCCAGCGCGGGCACATCGTAGCTGTGGATGATGTAGTGTGCGATGCCGGGATGATCGGGGTGCGCGTCGAACTGCGCCTCGAGCAACGCCCCGGCCTTCAGCAGGGACGCGTATGTCTTGTCCGATGGGTCGGCCGCCTGCGTGATCGCGAGCGCGTGGAAGATCGCGATCTCGCTGTCGTCCGGATGGGCCCTGGCGGCTGCGGCCATTGCTGCCGCATAGGCCTGCACGCGTTGCCTGTTGCTACGCGAGTCGTGGCCCTGGAACAGCTCCGAGACCGCGTCGATGAGCGCACGCTCGCGCGGAGTCGCCTGGAGCGCCTGTGCCTTGCGGGACGCCTCGAGGCCGAACGCGAGCGCCGCGGCGGATCGAGCTGGCGCAAACGGATTGCCCCAGTAGCTCATGGCCTTCCCCCACCACGCCATGGCACAGCCAGGGTCGACCTCGAGCGCGGCATCGAAGGCCTCGATCGCCGCCGGGAACCAGAACGAGTGCAGCAGCGCGACGGCACGCTCGACGTCCGGGCGTGCCGCGGCGGCGCAGCTCGTCGGAAACGAGACGGTGCCGACCGAGGTCGAGGCAGGCCCGTGGCCTGCGTGGCCCGCGTGTTGCGCCGACGACCACGAGGGCGCGAGCAACAGAAACAACACGGCGCTGAAGATGGCGCCGCGGATGGCTGAGCAGGACACGGCGGCTCCTTCGGGAGCCGGTCGTCAGGACGCCGGGGCTTCGGCTCCCACGACTGTCTCAACGAACTGCGTCTCGGGAACCGCACCGAGGATATCGGCAGTGTCGTTGATCACGGTCTTCGGCACGCCCGTCACGCGATGCTGCTGCACGAGGTCCGGGTACTCGACGGCGGAGATGGCGTCGGTGCGCACATGTTCGCTCTCGATGGCCATCTGCCAGCCGAGGCGGACGGCCTTCGGGCAGTGCGGGCAGGTGGGCGTCGAGAAGACCTGCAGGTGCCGCGGCGTCGACAGGCCCGCGATGGCGGCGCGCGCCTCGTCGCTCAGCTGCGAGTCGCCGGCCGATGCGAGCAGGATCCCTTCGAGCAGCGACACCATCTCGTAACCGTCCGGCGCGCCGTAGAAGCGCAGACCGTAGTCGCGCTCGCCGACGATCGCCAGCCCCGGCACCCGCGACACGCCGTAGGCGGCGGCGTCCTCCGCGTCGAGCACGGGGTTCTTCACGTCGATGGTGAGCAGCGGGCTCACCTCGGCCAGGCCGCGGATGATGCGCTCGGTCGCCGCGCACGACTCGCATCCGATGGCCTGGGTGAACAGCACCAGCCGCACGGGATGCGTCATCGGCTCGAGCCGGGCAGCGAGGGCTTCACGTTCCTGGTCGCTGAAGTAGCTCATGGCGTCTCTTCATCCTATCGCACGCGGCAGGGACGGACCGCGAGTACGATAGGAGCAGCCATGCAATGGATCGCGTCTCGTGCTGGCCTGGCGGCGCGTCCCGATGTCCGGCGGCCTGCCTGCAGATCGACGCGTCAGGTCTCGCGAACCGATTTGCGACCGTTCGAGTCGCAGTTGACCGCTTGTGAAACGTTTCACATAATCCACCAGCGCGACCATTCCGGGCGGTGTGTCAGCCTGTGTGCGTTCGCGTCCAGCCGCGCCGAGCGCGCGACTGCACGGTGCGTGCGCTGCCGCGAGGACGGGCGTGCGACCCTGCGTCGTCGAGACGCCCGATATCTACCCACGACGCTCGCGGAGTGTGGGAGAATACCGCCGCCTACGGCGCTACGACGGCGCCAGCCTGTGGCGTGTGCCTGAGTCATGAGCCAACTCTTTCCGAGAAGTGCCAACGCTGTTGCCCGGTTCACGCTGTTCGGCCTCCTGCTGGTGGTCGGGTTTCTGGGCTGGACCATCGTGACGTTGATGCGATCGGACCTGGTCACGGCCGCCAATTCCAACGTCGATCAGCCGGTGCAGTTCAGCCACCTGCATCACGTCGGCGGCGTCGGCCTCGACTGCCGGTACTGCCACACGACCGTGGAGAACGCGGCGACGGCGACCATCCCGCCCACGCAGACGTGCATGAACTGCCACTCGCAGATCTGGGCACAGAGCCCGTATCTGGAGCCGGTGCGCGCCAGCTTCGAGACGGGCGAGTCGCTCGAGTGGATCCGCGTCCACGACCTGCCCGACTTCGTCTACTTCAACCACTCCATCCACATCAAGAAGGGCGTGGGCTGCGAGACCTGCCATGGGCGCATCGACCAGATGCCGGGCATCCAGCAGGTGAACAGCCTGCAGATGGAGTGGTGCCTGGAATGCCACCGCGAGCCCGAGAAGTTCGTCCGCCCGCGCGAGGCGGTGTTCACGATGGGGTACCAGCCGGCCGGCGATCAGCGTGAGATCGGCCGACAGCTCGTGCGTGAGTACAACATCCAGAGCCTGACGTCCTGCTCGACGTGCCATCGATGAGAACGCGATGGCAGAGTGCACGTGGATACGGGATGCGGCCCCGATCCCTGCCTGCTGTCGGAGATCGCTCCGGCCGTATCGTTGTGAACCATGAATGACATCGACCTGTCGGCCCTTCGTGCCCGGCTCGCATCCACTTCCGGCCCAGCCTACTGGCGGAGTCTCGACGAGCTGGCGGAGACGGACGAGTTCAAGCGTTACGTCGAGCGTGAGTTCCCGGACCATGCGTCCGAGTGGAACGACCCCGCGGGGCGCCGGCAGTTCCTGAAGCTGATGGGCGCGTCGCTGGCCCTTGCCGGCGTCACCGCCTGCACGCGGCAGCCCGAGGAGCGGATCCTGCCGTACGTCACGGCGCCCGAAGGCGTGGTGCCGGGCAAGCCGCTGCTCTTTGCCACCGCGATGCCCGACCGCGGCTATGCGACGCCGGTGCTGGCCGTCAGCCACATGGGCCGGCCGACGAAGATCGAGCCGAACGAGGATCACCCCGTCGGCGGCGGGACCTCGGTGTTCACGCAGGCGTCCGTGCTCGATCTGTACGATCCGGACCGCTCGCAGACCATCAGGTATCGCGGCGAGATCCGCGCGTACGCCGACGTCGTGGCCGCCCTCCAGGGCGCGCTGTCGGCGCAACTCGCGCTCCAGGGCGCCGGGCTGCGGCTGCTCACGGGTACGGTCACGTCCCCCACGCTCGCGGCGCAGATCCAGGAGCTGCTCGATCGCTATCCGCAGGCGCGCTGGGCGCAGGACGATCCCGTGTCGCTCCAGAACGTGCGTGAGGGCGCGGTGCAGGCCTTCGGGCAGGAGCTCGAGACACGCTATCGGCTCGAGAATGCCGACACGCTGCTCCTCCTCGATTCGGACCTGTTCGACTGCGGCGTCGGGCACCTCCACTACGCGCGCACGTTTGCCGACCGCCGTCGCGTCGACGCGCCGTCGGCCTCGATGAACCGTCTGTACGTCGTCGAGAGCCGCGCCACGAATACGGGGACGAAGGCCGACCATCGGGTTGCCGTCCGCGCAAGTGACGTGGACGCCGTGGCGCGTGCCGTGGCGGCCGCGCTGGGTGTGCCCGGCGTGTCGGGCGGCGCGCTGCCGGGCAATGTCTCGGCCGACTGGGTGCGTGCCGTCGCCGACGACCTGCGGCAGAGCGGCGGGCGTGCGCTCGTCGTCGCGGGCGAACACCAGCCGCCGGCCGTGCACGTGCTGGCGCATGCGATGAACGCCGCGCTCGGGGCGGTGGGCACGACGGTCGAGTATCTGCCGGCGATCGCGGCGCGGCCCGAGGGCCGGACGCAGACGCTCGCCGAGCTGAACGCCGACATGGCGGCCGGGCAGGTGGACCTGCTCGTCATTCTCGACGCCAACCCGGTGTACACGGCGCCGGCCGACCTGCAGTTTGCCGACAACCTGCGGAAGGTTGCGCTGCGCATCCACCACGGGTTGTTCCGCGACGAGACGGCGGACCTGTGTCACTGGCACGTGCCGGCCACGCACTACCTCGAGCAGTGGACGGACCTCCGTGCGTTCGACGGCACCGTCTCCATCTGCCAGCCGCTGATTGCCCCGCTCTACGGCGCGGCCCGGTCGGCTCACGAGATCATCGCGGCGTGCGGCGACAACCCGCAGGCCACCACGTACGAGATCCTGCGCGCGCGGTGGGAAGCGCAGTTCGGCGAGGGCCTGCTGGTCGACGCCGACGGCGCGCCCTATGCGGATTTCGAGAAGTTCTGGCGCCGTGTGGTGCATGACGGGTGGGTGCCCGGCACCGCCGCCACGCCCGTGGTGCCCGCGGCTCCGGCGTCGGTACCGCCGGCCCCGGCCACTCTTGCCGCCGACGCGCTCGAGGTCACCTTCAGCCCCGACCCGACCGTGCTCGACGGCCGCTACGCCAACAACGGCTGGCTGCAGGAGACGCCCAAGCCCCTCAACAAGGTCACCTGGGACAACGTCGTCATCGTCAGCCCGCGGACGGCGGAGCGTCTCGGCCTGCCCACGCAGAACCTGACGCGCGTCGACGGGGCGGGAACGCGCCTGGTCACCGTGACGGTGGACGGGCGCAGTGTCACCGGGCCGGTCTGGGTACAGGTGGGGCATCCCGACAACTCCGTGAACCTGCAGCTCGGATACGGCCGCCGGCTCGCGGGCCGCGTCGGCACCGACATCGGCTACGACGCCAACGCGGTCCGGTCGTCGCCCTCGCCGTGGGTCGCCACCGACGTGCAGGTGGCCGACACCGGCACGCGGTACTCGGTCGCCTCGACGCAGCTGCACTTCAACATGGAGAACCGGCACGTCGTGCGCTCGGCGTCGCTGGAACACTTCAAGGCCGAGCCCGACTTCGCGCAGCACATGACGCATGTGCCGAAGTACGAGGACACGCTCCACGGCAACGAGTGGAGCTACGACGGCTACAAGTGGGGCATGGTCATCGACCTCAACGCGTGCAACGGCTGCAACGCGTGCGTGGTCGCCTGCGTGGCCGAGAACAACATTCCCGTCGTGGGGAAGGAGCAGGTGGCGGCCGGGCGCGAGATGCACTGGATCCGCGTCGACCGCTACTACGAGGGGAACGTCGACAACCCCACGGTGCACGACCAGCCGGTCACCTGCATGCAGTGCGAGAACGCGCCGTGCGAGGTGGTCTGCCCGGTGGCGGCGACCGTCCACAGCGAAGAAGGCCTGAACGACATGGTCTACAACCGCTGTGTGGGCACGCGCTACTGCGCGAACAACTGCCCGTACAAGGTGCGCCGTTTCAACTTCCTCCTGTATGCCGACTGGGACACGCCCACCCTCAAGATGGTGCGCAACCCGGAGGTCACCGTCCGCAGCCGCGGCGTGATGGAGAAGTGCACCTACTGCGTGCAGCGCATCAGCGCCGCGCGCATCCAGGCCAAGCTCGAGGACCGGCGCATTGCCGATGGCGAGGTGAAGACCGCCTGCCAGACGGCCTGCCCGACGCAGGCCATCGTCTTCGGCGACATGAACGATCCCGCCAGCCGGGTGGCGCAGGCCAAGTCGAGCCCGCGCAACTACGGCCTGCTCGAGGATCTGAACACGCGGCCGCGCACGACGTACCTGGCGGCGGTCCGCAACCCGAACCCGGTACTCGAGCCGGCGGCGGCGCAGGCCCCGGCCGGCCATGCCGCGGAGACGCACTGATCGGGCCGGCCGCGAGGCGGTCCCCGGTCACAGGTGAGGCCAGAGAGGCAATGCCGTGCTAGACCACGCCAAGGAAACGGTTCCCGGAGAGCGCTTCATTGCGCCCGGGCACAACTTCGGCTCGATCACCGACAAGATCAGCGGCCTCATCACGGGGCGGACGCCGCTCAGCTGGTTCATCGGCTTCCTGATCGGCTTCAGCATCCTGCAGCTGCTGCTGGTGTCGATTGCCTACCTCGTGTTCGAGGGCACCGGCATCTGGGGCGTCAACAACCCCGTCGGCTGGGGCTTCGCGATCATCAACTTCGTCTGGTGGATCGGCATCGGCCACGCCGGCACGCTGATCTCGGCCATCCTGCTGCTCTTCCGGCAGCACTGGCGCATGTCGATCGCGCGCGCGGCGGAAGCCATGACGGTCTTCGCCGTCATGTGCGCGGCCATCTTCCCGATCTTCCACACCGGCCGTCCGTGGCTCGCGATCTACTGGCTGCTGCCCTATCCCAACACGATGGCGCTGTGGCCGAACTTCCGCAGCCCGCTGATCTGGGACGTCTTTGCGGTCTCGACCTACGCCACGGTCTCGATCGTGTTCTGGTACGTCGGGATGATCCCCGACCTGGCGACGATGCGCGACCGCGCCAAGACGACGCTGGCGCGCCGGATCTACGGCATCTTCTCGCTGGGCTGGCGCGGCTCGGCGGTGCACTGGCAGCGCTACGAGACGACGACGCTGCTGCTGTCGGGCCTGAGCACGCCGCTCGTCCTCTCGGTGCACACCGTGGTGAGCTTCGACTTCGCGGTCTCGCTCATCCCCGGCTGGCACGCCACGATCTTCCCGCCCTACTTCGTCGCGGGCGCGATCTACGCCGGGTTCGCGATGGTGCTCACGCTGATGCTGCCGCTGCGGGCGCTCTACGGCCTGCACGACTTCATCACGGACCGCCACGTCGACAACATGGCCAAGGTGACGCTGGCCACCGGGCTCATCGTCTTCTACGGCTACTGCATGGAGGCGTTCTTCGGCTGGTACAGCGCGAATCAGTTCGAGCAGTACATGATCTACAACCGGATGACCGGCCCGTATGCGCTGCAGTACTGGACCCTCATCCTCTGCAATGGCGTCATCCCGCAGCTGCTGTGGTTCAGGCGCATCCGGCGGTCGGTGCCCATCCTGTTTGCCATCTGCATGGCGGTGAACGTGGGGATGTGGCTCGAGCGCTTCATCATCGTCATCACCTCGCTGCACCGTGACTTCCTGCCGGGGTCGTGGGGGATGTACGCGGGCACGTTCTGGGATTGGTCCACGTTCATCGGCACGATGGGCCTGTTCCTGACGCTGTTCTATCTGTTCATCCGGGTGCTGCCCGTCATCGCGGTGTTCGAGCTCCGGACCCTTACGCCGGCGGCACATGCCCGGGCGGAGGATCGCGCCGGGCAGCCGGTCGTCCCCAAGGAGAGCAACTAGCATGGCTGACACCACGCCACAGCCCGGCACGTACGGCCTGCTCGCCGAGTTCGCCGATGCCACGGAGTTGGTGCGTGCGGCCCGCGCCACCTACGCGGAGGGTTACCGGCGCATCGACGCCTTTACGCCGGTGCCGGTTCACGGCCTGCCGGAGGCGATGGGGTACGAGGACCGCTGGATCGCGAAGTTCTGCTTCGTCGGCGGCGTGATCGGCCTGATTGCCGGCTTCGCGCTCTGCTACTGGACGTCGGTCATCGACTACCCGCTCAACATCGGCGGACGTCCGCTCAACAGCTGGCCGGCCTTCGCGATCCCGACCTACGAGACGACGATCCTCCTGGCTGCGCTGTCCACGGTGATCGGGATGGTCGTGCTCAACGGGCTGCCGCGGCCGTACCATCCGCTGTTCAACGTCCCGGCCTTCCGCGAGAAGGCCACGAGCACGGGCTTCTTCCTGTGCGTCGAGGCCGACGACGAGAAGTTCGACAGGGAGGCCACCGCGCGCTTCCTCGAGCAGCTCGGCGCGTCGGCCGTGAGTGAGGTCGCACCGTGAGCACCAACACTGGCGCAGTCATGACGCCGGCGCGGCGGCGCCGGCCCGGTCTGGCGCTCGTCGCCGGCGTGCTGCTGTCTACCGCCGCCCTGGCCGGCTGCCGGCAGGACATGCACGACACGCCCCGCTTCGAGGCGTTCGAGGCCAACGACTTCTTCGCCGACAAGCGGTCGATGCGGCCGTACGTCGAAGGCACCGTCGCGCGCGGCATGCTGCGCGACAACGACCTGTTCTACACGGCGATGGGGGCGGACGGCGACCTCGTCACCAGCCTGCCGTCCGAGATCGTGGTGGATCGCGGGCTGCTCGAGCGCGGCCAGGAGCGCTTCAACATCTACTGCGCGCCCTGCCATTCGCAGCTCGGCGACGGCGACGGCATGGTGGTGCGCCGCGGCTTCAAGCGCCCGGTGTCGTTCCACGACCCGCGCCTGCGCGACGAGCGCGTGGGCTACTTCTTCGACGTCATCACCAACGGATTCGGACAGATGCCGAGCTACGCGGCACAGATTCCGCCCCGCGATCGCTGGGCCATCGTCGCCTACATCCGGGCGCTGCAGCTGAGCCAGGGCGCCACGCTCGACGACGTCCCGGCCGACGTGCGCGGCGCGCTCGAGCGCGGCGAGACGCCCGCCACCGGCACGTCCCATGAAGGAGGGGCGACTCATGACTGAGCCGGTCATCAGGGCCGAAGACTTCCAGGCGCCCCCGCAGGTCGCATCGCTGCAGCGCATCGCGCTCGGCCTCGGCGGGCTCGGCCTGGTGGCCACGGCCATCGGCTTCGTGACCAACGCCGACCAGTTCTACCGGTCGTGGATGCTCGCGTACTTCTTCGTGCTGAGCCTTCCGCTCGGAGCCCTGGCGCTGCTGATGCTGCACCACCTCACAGGCGGCGGGTGGGGCCTCGTCATCCGCCGGACGTTCGAGGCGGCCTCGCGCACCATCCCGTTGATGGCGCTGCTGTTCCTCCCGATCGTCTTCGGGATGCACACGCTGTACGAGTGGTCGCACGCCGACGTCGTCGCCAACGACCCGATCGTCGCGGAGAAGTCGATCTACCTGAACCAGACGGGATTCCTGATCCGTGCGGTCGTCTACTTCGCGATCTGGTCGTTCCTCGGCCTGGTGCTGCCGCGCATGTCGGCACGGCAGGACACCGAGGCCGTGCACTTCACCAGGTTCGAGAACATCGCGGGACCGGGCCTGCTGATCTACGCGCTCACCATCACCTTCGCGTCGGTCGACTGGATCATGTCGCTCGACCCGCACTGGTTCTCGACGATCTTCGGCCTGTGGATCATGATGGGACAGACGCTCACCGCGCTGGCCTTCACGATCACCATCGCGTTCCTCGTCAGCCGTGACGGCCGGATGTCGAAGGTCATCACCACCGACAAGTTCCACGACTACGGCACGCTGCTGTTCGCCTTCATCATGCTGTGGGCGTATCTCTCGTACTCGCAGTTCCTGATCATCTGGTCGGCGAATTTGCCGGAAGAGATTCCCTATTACCTGCAGCGGCTGGGGGGCGGCTGGACGGTCATCACGCTCGTGGTCATCCTCGGTCACTTCGTGCTGCCGTGGACGCTGCTGCTGTTCCGGCCCACGAAGCGGGCGTCGCGCCGGCTGGTCGCCGTGGCGGCCTTCATGCTGGTGATGCGCTACGTGGACACGTACTGGCTGGTCGCGCCGTGGGTGAAGCCCGGCAGCGCGCCGAGCCTGCACTGGATTGACGTCGCCGCGGTCGTCGGCCTGCTCGGCCTGTGGGTGGGGCTCTTCTGCCACTACCTCCGGTCGCGTGCGCTGGTGCCCGTGGGCGATCCTTACATGGCGGAGGCCCTTGCCGATGGCCACTGAGCACGGACACGCGCCCGGGGGGCACGCGCCGCACGCCGGCGGCCCCATAAACCATGAGACGACCGACATCAACCTCGACAAATTCGGTAAGCTGGTAGTCGGGTTCGTCATCGTCATGGGCCTGGTCATCGCGCTGATGTACGGCACGATGCGCTGGCTCAACAACCGCGCCACCGCCCGGCAGCAGGCCGTCGGCTCGATGGTCGAGCCCCCGCCGACCGAGCGTCCGCCGACGCGGGATGCGCCGAACACGATGGCCGGAGGTCGCACGCCCGCCGGGCCGCCGCTGCTGACCAACGAGCCCCTGGCTCTGACGGAGTACCGCGCCGGGCACACGGCGCGACTCGAGTCGTACGGCTGGGTCGACCGCGCCAACAACGTGGTGCACCTGCCGATTGCGCGCGCCATCGAACTGACGCTCGAACGCGGCCTGCCCGTGGCAGAGCCCGAGCCCGCACCCGAGGCGGTCCCGGCCGACGCTGCCGACGACGGCGAGGCCGAGGCGCCAGCCGATGAGACGGCGGCGCCCGTGACCGAGCCGGTGCCCTGAGCACCGGCGTGTAACTGACTGGAGGACTGTGAACATGACGCTGCCGACGCGTTGGGCTGTGACGCTGCTGGCGACCCTGGCGGTCGCGGCGGCGGTCGTGCGCCCGGCGGCGGCGCAGGGGAACCTGACGCCCGACGCCGGACTCCCGGTGGACGCGCGTCCGAAGGGCCTCGAGGAGGTGTCCTTCGAACAGCGCCTGGGTACCCAGGTGCCGGGCGATCTGTCGTTCGTGGACGAGACAGGCGCGACGGTGCGGCTCGGCGACTACTTCGGGGCGCGTCCCGTGGTGCTCGCGCTCGTGTACTACGAGTGCCCCATGCTGTGCACGCAGGTGCTGTCGGGGCTCACGGGCGGGCTCAAGGGCATCAACTTCGACGCGGGCCGCGAGTTCGACGTCGTCATCGTCAGCATCGACCCGGGCGAGGGCCCGGGGCTCGCCGCGGCGAAGAAGGACGCGTACCTCGACCGGTACGGGCGGCCGGAGACGGCAGGCGGCTGGCACTTCCTCACAGGAACCAAGGCCGAGATCGACAGGCTCGCCGGGACGGTGGGGTTCTCGTACACGTACGACGTCGAGACCGACCAGTACGCGCACGCGGCCGGCATCACCGTGCTGACGCCCGAGGGCCGGATTGCACGCTACTTCTACGGCATCGAGTTCGCACCGCGTGACCTGCGCCTCGGCATCGTCGAAGCGGCGGACCAGAAGATCGCGTCGCCGGTGGACAGCGTGCTGCTCTACTGCTTCCACTACGACCCGTCCACCGGCAAGTACGGGCTCGTGGCGATGAACCTCGTTCGTGCGGGAGGCATCCTCACCGTGATCGGCATGGTCTCGATGTGGGTGATCATGCGGCGGCAGGAACGCCGCCACGCGTTTGCGCGGGCCGCCGAGCTCCGCGAGAGCGCTTCACACAAGGCGTAAGCACTGGCTATGGGTGGCTCCTTCAACTTGTTCCCGACGCAGGCCTCCACGATGGCAGGCCGCGTGGACGGCCTGTACTTCTACATGCTGGCCGTCTCGGCATTCTTCCTGGTGCTGGTCGCGGCGCTCGTGATCGTGTTCGCCGTGAAGTACCGGCGGCGGACTCACGACGAAGTGGGCGCCAACATCCACGGCAGCACGGCCCTCGAGGTCGTGTGGACGGCCATCCCGCTGATGATCGCGCTGTCGATGTTCGTATGGGGCACCAACGTGTACTTCGCCATGGCGAAGCCGCCCGCCGACGCGATGGAGATTTACGTCATCGGCAAGCGGTGGATGTGGAAGGCGCAGCACATCACGGGACAGCGCGAGATCAACGAGCTGCACGTGCCGGTCGGGCAGCCCATCAAGCTGCTCATCTCGTCTGAGGACGTCATCCACAGCTACTTCGTCCCGGCGTTCCGCACGAAGATGGACGCGGTGCCGGGCCGCACCACCACGATGTGGTTCGAGGTGCAGGAGCCCGGCGAGCATCACCTGTTCTGCGCCGAGTACTGCGGCACGCAGCACTCCGGCATGATCGGGCGCGTCGTCGCGCTGAGCCAGCAGGACTTCCAGGAGTGGCTGGCGTCCGGAGGCGTCCAGCCGACGCAGGCGACGCTGCCAGAGGCCGGCGAGCAGCTGTTCACACAGCTCGGCTGCGTCACGTGCCATCGCGGTGACTCGGCAGGCCGGGGCCCCGACCTGACGGGTGTCTTCGGCACGTCGGTGCAGCTGGCCAACGGCGAGACCGTCGTCGCCGACGAGGCCTACCTGCGCGAGTCGATTCTCAACCCGACGGCCCGAATGGTGGCCGGATACCCGCCGCT
Organism: Acidobacteriota bacterium; assembly: GCA_044508265.1. Lineage (GTDB taxonomy): Bacteria > Acidobacteriota > Vicinamibacteria > Vicinamibacterales > Vicinamibacteraceae > JAEZDP01. Next base: position 9,549 of record JBIQIB010000004.1, on the reverse strand, counting down.
GATGCCCACCTACCAGGGCCAGGTGAGCGAGGAAGGGATCGCGGCACTCATCGCCTACATCAAGTCGCTGAACGGCGGCGCCGCCGCGACGGCCGCATCGGCCGCGCCCGCGGCCGGGACGGCGAGCAACTAGGGGGCAGCATGCACGACGTACGATCCAGCGGTTTCGACGCCCCGAGCGGCAGCGCGGCCGCGCTGCCACGCACGCACTACCTGAACGCCACGCACGGCGCCGCCTCGTGGTTCCTCACCAGGGACCACAAGCGCATCGGCATCCTGTATCTGCTCGGGATCTCGTTCTTCTTCCTGCTCGGCGGCATCTTCGCGATGCTGATCCGGCTGGAGCTGCTGACGCCCGGCGGTGACCTGATGTCGGCGGAGGCCTACAACAAGGCCTTCACGGCGCACGGCCTGATCATGGTGTTCTTCTTCCTGATCCCGTCGATTCCGGCGACGATGGGCAACTTCCTGATCCCCATCATGATCGGGGCGAAGGACCTGGCCTTCCCGCGCATCAACCTGGCCAGCTGGTATCTCTACATGATCGGCGCCCTGTTCGGCCTGGCCGCCATCGTGGCCGGCGGCGTCGACACGGGCTGGACGTTCTACACGCCGTACTCGACGGCGGCGTCCAACTCGCACGTGGTGCTCGCAGGCGTCGGCGCGTTCATCGCCGGGTTCTCGTCGATCTTCACCGGGCTGAACTTCATCGTCACGATTCACACGATGCGGGCGCCCGGCATGACGTGGGACCGGATGCCGCTGTTCGTCTGGTCGCACTACGCGGCGAGCCTCATCATGATGCTGGGCACGCCGGTGGTGGCCGTGTCGCTCATGCTGATCGTGCTCGAGCGCGCGCTCGGCCTCGGCTTCTTCGATCCCGAGCTCGGCGGCGACCCGGTGCTGTACCAGCACCTGTTCTGGTTCTACTCGCACCCGGCCGTCTACATCATGGTGCTGCCCGGCATGGGCGTGGTCAGCGAGCTGATCGCGGCGTACTCGCGCAAGCCGGTGTTCGGCTACAAGATGGTGGCCATGGCGAGCCTCGGCATCGCCCTGGTGGGCTTCCTGGTGTGGGGCCACCACATGTACACCAGCAGCCAGTCGGTGCTCGCGGCGATGATCTTCTCGCTGCTCAGCTACCTCGTCGCGATACCGTCGGCCATCAAGGTGTTCAACTGGTCGGCGACGCTCTATCGCGGTTCCGTGCTGCTCGCCTCGCCGATGCTGTACGCGCTCGGGTTCATCGGCCTGTTCACCATCGGCGGGCTGACCGGCCTGTTCCTCGCGGCCATCGGCCTCGACGTCCACGTGCACGACACGTACTTCATCGTGGCGCACTTCCACTACGTGATGGTGGGCGGCACGCTGCTGGCCTATCTCGGCGGCCTGCACTACTGGTGGCCGAAGTTCACCGGCCGGATGTACTCGGAGCCGTGGGCCAAGGTCTCGGCCGTGATCGTGTTCGTCGGCTTCAACCTGACGTTCTTCCCGCAGTTCGTCCTCGGCTACATGGGGATGCCGCGGCGCTACCACGCGTACCCGCCGGAAGAGCTGTCATGGCACGTGCTGAACATCCTGTCGACGGCAGGCGCGTCCATCCTCGCGCTCGGGTTCCTGCTGCCGCTCGTCTACCTCCTGCACTCGCTCGCGCGCGGGCCGGTGGCCGGGCCGAACCCGTGGGGCGCGTATGGCCTCGAGTGGGAGACCACGTCGCCGCCGCCGACCACCAACTTCGAGCAGACGCCCATCGTCACCAAGCCGGCGTATGCGTACGCCTCCGAGGAGCACTAAGTGACTGTCGACGTCTCGACGCACGACGCGCACCCCCATCATCCGGCGCTGCAGCACCACTTCGACACGCTGGACCAGCAGCAGCATGCCTCGACGCTGGGCATGTGGATGTTCCTGCTCACCGAGGTGCTGTTCTTCGGTGGCCTGTTCATGGCCTACATCCTGTACCGCTGGATGTACGGCGACGCCTTCCAGGCCGCCAGCCATGAACTGAGCATCCCGCTGGGGGCCGGCAACACGGCGGTCCTGATCCTCAGCTCGCTGACCATGGCCCTCGCGGTGCGGGCGGCGCAGACCAGCCAGCGCAGTGCCACGGTGTTCTTCCTCGTGGCGACGCTGGTGCTGGGCTCAATCTTCCTTGGCGTGAAGGTGGTCGAGTACTCGGACAAGTTCGCCCACCACCTGGTGCCTGGCGAGCACTTCCAGTTCCACGACGCGGCCCTGGCAGGAGGCGCCGAGATCTACTTCTCGCTGTACTTCGCGATGACGGGACTGCACGCCACGCACATGATCATCGGCGCCGGCGTCATGATCCCGATCATCCTGAAGGCCAGGCGCGGACGCTTCGACGAGCACTACTACACGCCCGTCGAGATGTTCGGCCTGTACTGGCACTTCATCGACATCGTCTGGATTTTCCTGTTCCCGTTGCTGTACCTGATCCACTAGCCGTCAAGGAACCGAATGTCTGGCCACGTCGCTCCGAAATCGCTCTACTACACGATCTTCGCCGCCCTGATGGGACTCACCGTCCTGACGGTGGCGGTGGCGTACGTCGACATGGGCATCCTGAACCTGCCGGTGGCCCTGGCGATCGCCGTCGCAAAGGCGATGCTCGTCATCCTGTACTTCATGCACGTGAAGTACTCGCCGCGCCTCGTCCAGGTCACCGCGTTCACGGGCTTCCTGTTCCTCGGCATTCTCGTCGCCATCACGATGAGCGACTACCTCACGCGCGGGTTCCTCGGCGTGCCCGGACGATAGGCGAAGCGCACGCCGGTCACCGCCGGCCCGGCCAGGCTCCCCGTCAGGCCGTGAGCTGGTGCGCGAGCTGCTTGAGGAACAGCCCCACGTCGGTGACCACGCCCACCGTCTGTGCCGAGCCGCGATCCGAGAGCTTCGTCACGACGGCCGGGTTGATGTCGACGCAGACGACCTTCACCCACGACGGCAGCATGTTGCCCACGCCGATCGCGTGGAGCATCGACGAGAGCATCAGCACCATGCCCGCGTTCTCGAGCAGGTCGGCATAGCGATCCTGCGCCTCCACGAGGTCCATCAGCGTGTCGCGCAGCGGGCCGTCGTCGCGGATGCTGCCGGCGAGCACGAACGGCACGCGCTGCTTGACGATGTCGTACATCACGCCGCCCGTCAGCACGCCCTTCTCGACGGCAGGCACGATGCCGCCGGCCCTGTTGATCCTGTTGATGGCCTTCATGTGGTGCTTGTGGCCTTCGTGCACAGGGGCGCCCTTCGCCAGGTCTACGCCGAGCGACGTGCCGAAGAACTGCGACTCGATGTCGTGTACCGCTATCGCGTTGCCCGCGAGCAGCGCGTCCACCCACCCGGCCCGAATCAGCTCGCTGAAGTAGGGCGCGCCGCCCGTGTGGACGACGACGGGCCCGGCGACGAACACGATCCGCTCGCCGCGCCGGCGCGTCTCGCGCATCAACGCCGCGATTCGCGCGACGCTGGCCTCGACGCGCCGCTCCGACGAGATGTCGTTGGCCATGAACGCGAAATGCTGCCTGTCGCGCTCCTGGAACTCCGGACTGACCCGGACACCGTCGGTGCCGCACACCACGCGCTCGCCGCGGCGCACGTCGCGCAGCTTCCGACAGCTGGCGCGGCCGCCCTCGACGACGATGATGGCGTCCATCCGCTGCTTCTCGACGTCGATCCACCTGCCGTCCACGCGCACCGCCGTGCGGTGGTTCGTCGTCGAATAGAAGTCTTCGGGCACCGCGCCGTCCATGTCGGCCTCGCGCAGCAGGGCGTCACGCTGTTCGGTGGTCGTGCAGCCGAGCGGCAGCAGCGCTTCGAGCAGCCGCTCCAGTGCCGCCTCTTCACGCGTCGAGACGCGCAGTTCCAGCCGCGACTCGTCGTCGTTGGTGCGGCCGATGTCGAAGCGCTGCACCTCGAACGAGCCCTCGTGGGCGATGACGGTATCGAAGATCGTGTTGAGCAGGCCGGAGTCGATCAGGTGACCCGTGGCTTCGACGACGGCGGCGTGCGGATGGCTCGGCGCGGGCATGCCGCGAGTGTACCAGCAGGGTGGGAGCGACCATCGCGAACCGCGGCCGGCTTCAGGCGTTAGAATCTGCCAATGAGCACCACACGCCGAGACTTCCTGCGCGCCTCGACCACGGCGACGGCCGCCATCGCCGCCCATGGCCTCACACAGCACACCGTCGCGGCGGCGCAGCCCGCCCGGCGTGCGGCAGCGCCCGGCGGATCGCCGAAGAAGGCCATCCTGATCTCGATGCTGCCACGCGACATGTCGTACGAGCAGCGGTTCGCCCTCGCGAAGGAGCTCGGGTTCGAGGCCGTGGAAATGCGCACCATGACCGACGAACGCGAGGCGGAGCAGGTGGCCGCGGCGTCGCAGAAGGCCGGGTTGCCCATCCACTCGGTGATGAACAGCGGGCACTGGGAGAATCCCGTGTCGTCGGCCGACCCTGCCGTCGTCGACGCGTGCGTGAAAGGGATGGAGGTGTCGATTCGCAACGCCCGCCTGTGGGGCGCCGACACCGTGCTGCTCGTGCCTGCCGTCGTCGATGCCCAGACGAGCTACCAGGATGCCTGGACGCGCTCGGTGAAGGTCATTCGTGAGCGCATCCTTCCCTATGCCGAGCAGCACAAGGTAATCGTCGGCATCGAGGAGGTGTGGAACAAGTTCCTCCTGAGTCCGCTCGAGATGGTGCAGTACGTCGACGATTTCCGGTCGGAGTGGGTGTCAGCGTACTTCGACGTGGGCAACGTCGTGCTGTACGGCTATCCGCAGGACTGGATCCGCACCCTGGGGCCGCGCTTCAACAAGGTGCACCTGAAGGACTTCAAGCTCGATCGCCGCAACGGCACCTTCGGGTTCGTCCACCTCGGGGAGGGTGACATCGACTGGCCAGCGGTGCGGGCGGCGATGCGCGACGTGGGATACGACGGGTACGTGACGCCGGAAATTCGCGGCGGCGACAGGGCCTATCTCGCCGACGTGGCAACACGCATCGACCGCATCCTCGCGGGCGAGAAGCCGCTCGCCTGACGGGCCTCCGCATCGCGCCGACGCCCCTGCCTCAGCCCGTGCGCCGCGTCGAACGTCGGCGCGACGCACGGCCTGGAGAAGGGCTCAGAGGTCGCGCAATGCCGTCACGATCGGGAGGCGGGCGGCGCGGATGGCGGGCAGCAGCCCGCCCAGCAGCCCCATACCGACGGCGCAGATCAGCCCCTGCGCGAGCAGTTGCGGCGTCACCCGGAACGCGAAGGCCACCTGGCTGAACGACTGCCAGTTGATCGTGGACGTCTGGTACCCGTCGAAGACCGCCCACGCCAGCAGCCCACCGGCGAGGCCGCCGATGAGCGCGAGCAGCGTCGCTTCCGCCAGCACCGACACGACAATGGGGAACGCGCCGAACCCGAGCGCTCGAAGCGTGGCGATCTCGCGCGTGCGGCTGGCCACGGCGTTGTACATCGTGTTCACTGCGCCGAAGATCGCCCCAATCGCCATGAGGCCGGCGATCGTCACGCCGACGCTCGTGATGAGTGTCCGCAGCACCGTGGACTGCGCGGCGAGGTAGTCGGTCTCGCGCTCCACCATCACGTTCAGGCGCGGGTCGGTGGTCAGCGTGTCTTCGAAGGCCTGGAGACCGTCGGGCGAGGTCAGCGTCACGTACACCGACTGGAAGGTGTCGCCGCGGCGGTAGGCGCCCTGCAGCACGAGCGCGTCGGTCCAGATCTCCGATTCCGAGACGCTGCCGCCGGCCTCGAAGTGTCCGACGACCTGCCAGTCGTTCTCCCCCCAGCGGACCGACCGCCCCACCTCGAGACCCGAGAACTGCCCGGCCGCGGCGCGGCCGACGATGATCTCGTTCCGCCCCGGCTCGAACCGCCGGCCTTCCACGATTCGTACCTTCTCGCGCACCTCGAAGGCGCCGGGCTCGACGCCCCGCAGTGGAACGTTGGCATCGAGCCCCGTCGACTTCTTGGGATGGTTGACGACGACGAAGAGCTCCGCCGAGGCCTTCGGTCCCGAAGAGCCGCGGGCGATGCCTGGCGCGTCCTTGATGATCTGGGCCTGCTCGCGCACGAGGACGCTCGACATCTCCGAGTCGGTGCCTGCGCGCATGACGACGATGGTGGACGGATCGCCCGCCGTGGTCATCGCGGCCCTGAATCCCTGCGCGATGGACAGCACGGCGACGAACACCACCACCACGCCCATGATGCCGATGACGGCGACAGCCGACGACCCGAGGCGCTGCGTGATGCTGCGGGCGTTCACGGCGGTGATGGCGACACTCTGTGACAGCCAGCGAAGCATGGTCAGGCTCCCTTCCTCAGCGCGTCGACGATGCGCAGGCGCCGCGCCTGCAGCGCAGGGACGAGGCCGGAGGCCAGGCCCAGGGCGACGATCAGGCCCACGCCGAGCAGGAGGTCTCTCGGGGGCAGACGGAACGGCGGCAGCAACCCGCCTGTCGGGTCGCCGCCCTGTGTGGCGAGCCACGCAAGGGCGAGGCCGATACCCCCGCCAATCACGGCGAGCAGGCACGACTCCAGCAGGACGAGGCCCAGCACCTTGCCGTCGGTGAAGCCGAGCGTCTTGAGAACGGCCAGCTCGTTGGTGCGCTCGCGGATCGACTGTGCCATGGTGTTGCCCGCCACGATCAGGATCGTGAACAGCACGGTGACGAGGATGGCGATCATGATGGCGCCGATGTCGCCGATCTGGCTGGCAAACGCCTGCACGAAGGCCTTCTCCGTGGACGTCTTCGTCTCGGAGGGCGAGTTGGCGAACATCGCGTCGAGCCGCTGCGCCACGCGATCCGCCTCGTCGGGATTGTCCACGCGGATGACGTACCAGCCGACGAGGTCCGCGCCGAACTCGCGGCCTTCGTTGAGGTAGTCGTAGTGGAAGAACATCTGCGAGACGTCGGTGCCCTGGACGCCGGCGTCGTAGATGCCCTCGATCGTGAACTCCCAGGCGCCGCCGCCGGGCTGCTGCCAGATCGTGGCCTGCAGCGGGATGCGATCGCCGATCTGCCAGCCGAAGCGCTCCGCGAGCGCACGGCCGATGATGGCGCCCGTGCGGTTGGCGAGCCAGGCCTGCCGCTGCTCGTCCGGCAGGACGTACTCGGGGTACATGTCGAGGAAGGGCCCGGGCTCCACCGCCATCTGCGCGAAGAAGTTGCTCGGGTCCTGGTAGATGCCGCCGAACCACGAGCTGTGCGTCACCGACGCCACGCCCTCGGCCGCCGCGATGCGTCCCTGATAGGCGAGCGGCAGCGGCTGGATGAACGACACCTTCTGGATCATCACGAGCCTGTCGGCGCCCGCGAGGTCGACGCCCATCGAGAACGCGCCGCGCAGGGCCATCAGCGCGCCGAACAGCAGGAACGCGACGAGGATGGAAAGTGCCGTGAAGATCGTGCGCACCTTCCGCCGCAGCAGGCTGCGCCACACGAGGTGCAGGTACTTCATGCCGTCACCTCCTCCGACGGCGCCGTGACGAGCAGGCCCTTCTCCAGGTGGACGACGCGGCGCGCGCTCGCCGCTGCATGGGGGTCGTGCGTCACCATGACGATGGTCTTGCCATGTTCCTGGTTGAGCGTGCGGAGCAGGGCGAGGATCTCGTCACCCGACTTGCGGTCGAGATCGCCCGTCGGCTCGTCGCACAGCAGCAGCGTCGGGTCGGTGACGATGGCGCGGGCGATGCCGACGCGCTGCTCCTGGCCACCCGACAGCTGGCGGGGATAGTGGTTCGTGCGCTCCGCGAGACCGACCACCGACAGCGCGACGCTGGCGCGTCGCCGGCGTTCGGCGCGCGAGAGCTTCGTCAACAGCAGCGGCAGTTCCACGTTGCGCTGCGCGTTGAGCACAGGCAGCAGGTTGTACAGCTGGAACACGAACCCGACGTGTGACGCACGCCACGCGGCGAGCGCGTTGCCGGAGAGCTGATCGACGCGCTGCCCTGCGACCTCTATCGAGCCGGACGTCGGGCGGTCGAGCCCGCCCAGCAGGTTGAGCAGCGTCGTCTTGCCCGATCCGGACGGCCCCATGAGGGCGATGAAGTCGCCCGGCGGGATGTCGAGCGTCACGCCCTGGAGGACGTCGATGCGCTCGGCGCCCCGGTGGTAGACCTTCGTGAGATCGCGAACGCGGACGAGGGGGGCAGTGCTGGTCATGGGCGAGTCGTCTCCTCGATGGCGGCGCCATCCGTCAGCGTCTCGGGCACGCCGACGACGACGCGGTCTGTGGTGGTCAACCCGGCAAGCACCTCGACGGAAGCATCTGCCGTACGGCCGAGGGTCACGGCACGGCGCTCGGCCCTGCCGCCCTGCACGCGGTAGACGACCTCCTGGCCATCCTCCTGACGGACGGCGCTTCGGGGCACCCACAAGGAGGGGCCCGCCGCGGCCGTGCCGGTCGCGGTGTCGGCCGGTGTGAGGAACGTCACCTTCACACCCATGTCCGGCAGCAGCCGCGGGTCGAGTTCGTCGAAGGCGATGCGCACCAGGACGGTCGCCTTCTGGCGATCGGCCGTAGGGACGGCGGTGATCACGTGCGCCGGGATGCGCCAGTCGGGGTAGGCGTCGAGCACGGCCTCCACCGGCTGGCCGTCGTGGACCCTGTTGATGTAGCTCTCGTTGACGTCCACCTCGATCTCGAGTGACGACATGTCCACGATCGTGCAGATGCCGGTGCGGGTGAACCCGCCGCCTGCGGAGACCGGTGAGACCATCTCGCCGGGCTGCGCATCCTTGGAGATGGCCTTGCCGCTGAAGGGTGCGCGGATCACCAGGTCCTCGAGGTCGGTGCGGCGCAGCGCCACCTGCTGTTCGGCGACGTGCACCTCGCGCCGCGCGGCGGCGAGCCTGGCCCGGAGCGCTTCCGACTCCGCACCGGCCGTGTCGAGCTCGGCGGCCGGCACGATGCCCTCCGCCGCCAGCCGGCGCTGGCGCGTGAGCATCAGGTCGGCCTCGCGAATACGCACCTCGGTCTCGGCGAGCTGCGCCTGCGCTGCCGCGAGCTGGGCCTCGGCCACGTCGAGCAACGCCCGGGCTGTGTCGTCCTCGAGGCGGGCGAGCACCTGGCCCTGCCTGATGGACATCCCCTCGTCGACGAGCACTTCGGCGACGCGGCCGGTCACACGCGACGACACCGTCGCCCGCCGCCGAGCCGTGACGTAGCCCGACGCGTTGAGGACGGCCCGGGCCGTCGTGTCGGCTGCGCCGCGCGTCTCGACCGCGGCCACCTGCACGGGCACCGGTCCCTCCCTGGCGAACCACCACCACACGGCGGCGGCGCCGGCGAGGATGACAATGGCAGGGGCCACCCAGCGGACCCAGGCACGCGGCGGCCGCGCACGTGAGTCCCTGTCGATGCGAAGCGAAGCCAGGTCTCTGCTGAGGTCGTTCACGGGTCTACGCGAGGCTACGAAGGGGGTCGGTCAATCGTTCGCGGCATTCGGCCAACGGCCGCCTGCGCACGGTGAGTGACGCCCGCCTTCGCTCGCCGCACTCCTTGGGCGAGCTTCGGCGG
>JBIQIB010000070.1:0-23011 GCA_044508265.1 Acidobacteriota bacterium | reverse complement strand
CTGGTTGAGCGCGAGCTGACGGCCTAGGTGAGCGTCCACGGCGCACGATACTCGCGCCGCAGGAACTCGTTCGGGTCGGTCACCGTGCCGTTCGGGCCCTTGATCGTGTTGGTGACGCGCATGCTGGCCGCGTCGTAATGGATCCTGCTGTCGCCCGGCGTCTTCTGCCCGGCCCGCAGCGACACGACGCCCAGCAGCATCACTTCGGTCAGGGGCGCCGCCTGCTCGAACGGGCTCGAGATCTCCGCCTTGCCCTGGATCGCCTCGATCCAGTTCATCTCGTGCTCTTCGTGGGCGTGCGTGATGCGGGGAAGCAGCGGACTGGGCGCCCCCACCTCGTCGTGCAGCGACTGCGGCAGCAGGCGCGGCTCGTGACCGTACGTCAGCTGCATCATCTTGCCCCTGGTGCCGACGTAGAGGATGCCGCCTTCGCCGTTGAGCATCTCGTCGCCCAGCTCTTCGGGCCGCGGTGGCGTCAGGCCCCCGTCGTACCACGTGAGCTTCACCGCCGGCATGCTGCCGCGCGCCGGGAAGTCGTAATGCGTCATGGTCGCGTGCGGGTAGCAGACCCCGTTGAACGGCGTCGACACCGTCTCGATGACGGTCGGCATGCCAAGGTCCAGCGCCCTGAACGGATGGTCGATCAGGTGTGCCCCCATGTCGCCGATCGCGCCCTGGCCCCAGTCCACCCAGCCTCGCCAATGGTGCGGGTGGTAGACCGGGTGGTACTCGACCTGCGGCCCGCCGCCGAGGAACAGGTCCCATGAGACCGTCGACGGCACCGGCGCCGCTTCGCGCTGCAGCGCGTCGGCCATCAGGGGCGTGATGCGCCCCGACGGGAACCGCAGGGGCCGCGGGCCCGGGGGCGCTGCGGGCAGTGGCGCCGGCCTCGGGATGCCCTGCGGCCAGTATCCGAGCGGCCTGTTCGTCCACACGTGCACCTCGCGGACGTCGCCGATGGCGCCGCCGCGGATGTACTCGTACCCGGTGCGCGAGCCGTCGCTCGAGTGCCCCTGGTTGCCCATCTGCGTGACGACGTTCGGCTTCGCCCCGGCCTTCCTGGCGAGCGCCCGCGCTTCCTCGACCGACCAGCAGAGAGGCTTCTGCACGTACACGTGCTTGTCCAGGTCCATGCCGGCGAGCGCGATGAGCGCGTGCATGTGATCGGGCGTCGCGATCACGAGCGCATCGATGTCCTTCTGCTTGTCCAGCATCTCGCGATAGTCGCGATACCGCCTGAGGCGCGGCACCTGCTCGGCCACGAAACGCCGCAGCGCGGCCGCGTTGTCGATGCGGGGGCGGCGGGCATTGGCCTCGGCCTGTGCGGCCGACATCCCGCGTGCCGGTTGCGGCGGCCGGGGTGACGCGGGTGCACTGGCCGCATCGTCGGTCATGCGCTTCAGCTGCGCGTCGACGAGGGCGTCGTCGACGTCGCAGATGGCGACGATGTTCTGGGTCATGAGCCTGCGCGTGTTGCTGCCGCCCATGCCGCCGAAGCCGACGGTGGCGATGTTCACCGTGTCGCTGGGCGCCTGGAACCCACGGCCCAGCACGCGTCGCGGCAGGATCGTGACGCCGGCGCCCGCCGCCGTCGTCGTCAGGAACGTACGCCTCGAGACGTGACTCATGAAGCCTCCTTGCAGAGCCGCGATTCTACTGCAGTCGACGCGCATGGCTGCGTACCGTACACTCGGGCCGACCCCCTCGCTCAGGAGACACGAGTTCGATGAAAGCGCAGATCGTCGCCGCGGTTCTCCCGTTCGCGCTGCTGTTCTCGGCGCAGGAGCCTCCGCAAGTTTCGGAGGCGGCCCGTCGGCTGCACGAGGACGCATTCGTCCTCGACGGGCACCTGCACATGATCAACAGGCAGCTGCACCTCGGCGGGAACATCGGCGACCGTCAGTCCGACGGGCAGGTGGATCTGCCGCGCATGAAGGAGGGCGGGCTCGACGCCTTCTTCATGACGCTGTACGTGATGGAGCAGTACTACCCGCCGCGTTACGAGACGAAGCAGACGCTGCGCCTCATGAACATGGCGCTCGATCAGATCGAGCAGAACCGGGATGTCGTCGAGCTCGCGCTCGACGCCGACGACATCGCCCGCATCAACACGGCCGGCAAAATGGCCGCCGTGCTCGACCTCGAAGGCGGCTTCGACCTCGACGGCGACCTCGACGTGCTGCGGGCGCTGTACCGGCTGGGCCTGCGGGTGGTGCAGCTTCCGGCCCACAACTGGTCGAACGAGTTTGCCGACTCCTGCTGTGCGCCGGCCCGCTGGAACGGCCTCAGCGACCACGGGCGCGCCGTGGTGCGCGAGATGAACCGGCTGGGAATGCTGATCAACGTGTCGCACGCGTCGGACGAGACGCTCGCGCAGACGCTGGAGGTCAGCAGCGATCCCATCGTCGCCACGCACCACGGGCTGCGCAGCCTGAACGACATCCCGCGCAACATGCCCGACGACCTGCTCAGAAAGCTCGCGGCGAGGGGCGGCGTCATCGGGTTCCACATCGGCAATGCGTTCCACAATCGCCGCCAGTTCGAGTGGCTGTCTCAGCACACCGGCAAGCCGTTCTGGGACACCTCGGAGGTTGCCGCGGAGAAGGAGCGGCTGCCGATCGCGACGATCGACCGCCTGCTGGCGCCGCAGTTCCCGCTGGTCGAGGCCCGGGCGCCCGACGCGCTGCTGCTGTCGGTGGACGAATGGGTGGACGTCGTGGATCGGGCCATCCAGCTGGTAGGCGAGGACCATGTCGCACTCGGTACGGATTTCGACGGCGGCCCGACGCCACCACTCGGCATGCGCGACGTCCGCGACCTCGCGATGGTCACCGACGCCATGCTGCGGCGAGGCTACTCGCCGGAGCGCATCAGGAAGTTCCTCGGTGGCAACCTGCTGCGCGTGTTCACACAGGTCACCAGCAAGACAGGTCGGTGAGCCATGGCCGGTACGGGAAATCCACGTGGTTCGGAGATGACACGTCGGCAGATGCTGGGCACGACGGCGATGGCCGGCCTCGCGGCGTGGGGCAGCTTCGCTCCTGGCGCCATGGCGCAGACGCCCGGCAAGCGGCCTCGCATCGCCTGTCTCGTCAGCTTCTGGGGCGCGACACGGTCGCATGCCGACTGGATCGTCACGAAGCTGATCGACGGGTACTGGTGGCAGGGCGCCCACATGCCGTCCCGCGTGGACGTCGCCTCCGTCTACATCCATCAGCACGACACGAGTGTCCTCGGTCAGAAGGTGTGTCGCGCCAAGGGCATCCCCATCTTCGACTCCGTCGCCGAAGCGGTCACGCTCGGCGGCAAGACGCTGGCCGTCGATGGCGTGGTCATCGTCGGCGAGCACGGCGAGTACCCGACCAACCTGAAGGGCCAGTGGCTCCTCCCGCGCTGGTGGATTTACGAGAAGGTGATGCGGGTGTTCGAGCAGAGCGGTCGCTCGGTGCCGGTGTTCAACGACAAGCACCTCTCCTACGACTGGGACGAGGCGAAGTGGATGTTCGACAAGTCGCGCGAGCTGAAGTTTGCCCTCACGGGTGGGTCCTCCATTCCCGTCTACTACCGCGAGCCCGAGATCGAGCTCGACGTCGACACGCCCATCAGATCGTCGGTGGTGGTGGGCGGAGCCTCCGATGAAGGCGCGTTGTTCCACTGCGTGGACGTCCTGCAGGCGTTCGTCGAGCGGCGCCGGGGCGGTGAGACGGGCGTCAGGGCCGTGCAGAGCATTCGCGGCCCCGAGACGTGGCAGTGGGCCGAACGCAACCAGTGGGCGATGACGTTGCTCGAATCCATCCGCACCCGGCTGGATCTCGAGCCTGGCCACTTCCAGCAGATCAAGGTCCCGAACGTCTGCGTGGTCGAGTATCGGGACGGCACGCAGGCCGCCGTCTTCTCGGCACGGGGCGTCGGCTGGACCTATGCCGGCGAGATTGCCGGGCAGCAGGAGCCGACGGTCGTGTCGATGCGTGGATGGCCGGGCCCGTTCGACCAGTACCACGCGTCCAACGCGCAGCCGCACTGGATCGTGGAGACGATGGTGACCGGCAGGGAGCCGTTCGAGGCCGAGCGGCTGCTGCTGTCCACCGGCATCGTCGCGGCGAACATGGACTCCAACTGGGAGAACGGAAGGTACTCGGCGGCAGGCCGGCGCCTCGAGACGCCGTTCCTGGACATGGCGTACCGATCGACGCGTGGCCCGCAGTTCAGCACCGGGCCGCGGCCGCCGGAGCAGCCCTATCTGCGGGGATTCGCCAGTTAGCGCATGCGGACCGACGCGCAGCCCGACATGCGTCAAGCAGGCCTTTCGGCGAGTACTCGATGAGCGAGCGAGACCGCCATCGCTCCCTCGCCGACAGCCGAGGCCACGCGCTTGATGTTGCCGCATCTGACGTCCCCGACGGCGAATACGCCGGGAAGCGAGGTCTCCAGGAGATACGGCTGGCGCTGCAGCGGCCATCCGGCGGCTGCGAGCTCTTCGTGGGTCAGGTCCGAGCCCGTCTTGATGAACCCCTTCCGATCCAGTGAGACCCGTCCGTTCAACCAGGCGGCATTGGCGTCCGCCCCCGTCATCAGGAACACATGCCTGATCGCGTGGCTTGTGACCTCGCCCATGCCATCACGCCACCGTACGCGTTGAAGATGGCCAGTGCCCTCCAGGCCAACAAGCTCCGTTGTCGTTCGAACGCATATGTTCGGCGAGTCTTCGATGCGCCGGACCAGGTACCGCGACATGCTGGCGGCGAGTGAGTCGGACCTGACCAGGAGATGCACACGGCGCACCGTGCGGGCGAGGAACGTCGCCGCCTGGCCGGCGGAGTTCGCACCGCCCACCACGACCACGTCCTCACCTGCACAGAGCTGTGCCTCCATGAAGGTCGCGCTGTAGAACACCCCGGCGCCCTCGAAACGTTCGAGCTGAGGAAGGGGAGGCTTGCGATAGGTGGCGCCCGTCGCGACGACCACCGTGCGCCCCGAGATGGTGGTGCCATCGTCCAACGTGATGTCGTGGTGCATCGGCGCTGCTGTCAACCGCGTGGCGCCTTTGGCGACGAGCACGTGCGCGCCGAACTTCTGTGCCTGAGAGTAGGCGCGTCCGGCGAGGTCACGGCCGGAGATGCCCGTTGGGAACCCGAGATAGTTCTCGATCCTGGAGCTGGCACCCGCCTGTCCGCCCGGAGCAGTGGCCTCGACGACAACTGCGTCGAGCCCCTCGGACGACGCGTAGACTGCGGCGGACAGACCGGCGGGACCTGCCCCCACGATGACGATGTCGCGTACCCGGCGGTGGTCGATACCGGCGTTGAAGCCGAGATGGTCCGCTATGGTTCCGTTGCTGGGGTTCTTGAGGACGATCTCGCCGCGGCAGATCACGACGGGCATATCCGCGGCCGCAACGTGAAAGCGGTCGAGCAGATCGCCGACATCGGTGTCGCGTTGGACGTCGACATAGCCGAACGGATGGCCGTTGCGCGTGAGGAACTCTTTGATGCGGAGTGTCGCCGCGGACTGCACAGAGCCGATGAGCAGCACGTCGCCGACGCCTTGCGAGACCAGTGCGCTGCGGCGATGAATCAAGGCGCGCAGGAGCACCTCTCCCACCTCCGCGTCATTCTGGACGAGCGCGTGCATCTGCGCCCGTGACAGCTGGATGACCTCGCCAGACCCGCTGACGCGGACCCGCATCTGGGCCGGGCGATCCAGGATCATGCTGATGTCACCGGTGAACTGGCTCGGTCCGAGAACGGCGACCAGAAGATCGCCCAGGCGGGATGGGCGTATGACTTCGATCTCGCCGTCCTTCAGCACGAAGAACGGCACGTTGGTCTGCCCGCCTTCAATCAGGACGTCGCCGCGGCTGACCCGGCGTACCACGCCCAGAGACGCGATACGCGTGATCTGGTCAGCCCTGAGCGTGGGAAACATGAGTGCCGCGTTCGCGGCACCTGTGAGCGGCGCGGACGGAACGATTTCGGTAGGCATAGTCGAGAGGCTCGGGCGGAGTATGTCGACCGCGGCGGCGGTCACTCCTGCCGCCTGATCCGATCGTCGACGAACTCGGAACCCGCGATGGTGTCAACGTGATCCCGCGCGTCCTCGACATCCGTCGCGTCGACGGACACCCAGGAGACGGCGGCGGGAACGACGCCGCCGACTGCGAACGCGGTGCGAGGCGTACCGAACGGTGGGCCGGAGCCTGCGCGCTCCGGCCCGGCGTCCCACGCTCTCCGCTCGGAATCTATGCCGCCCGCCACTTGTCGCTCCGGCAGAAGGCGAGCAGGTCGCTGTTGATCCGGTCCGCGTGCGTGGTCATGAGCCCGTGCGGCAGACCGGGGTAGAACATCGCCGTCGCGCCCTTGATGAGACGCACCGACTTCCTGGCGGACGCCGCGATGGGGACGATCTGATCGTCCTCGCCGTGCATGATCAGGGTGGGGACGTCGAACGCCTTCAGGTCGTCCGAGAAGTCAGTCGCCGAGAATGCCTCGACGCATTCGTATGAGGCCTTGAGCCCCACCTGCATCGACCAGAGCCAGAACTGGTCGAGCATCCCCTGCGACACCTTTGCGTCGGGACGATTCGTCCCGAAGAAGGCCACGGCGAAGTCTCGGTAGAACTGGGAGCGATCCCTCAGCAGTGCCGACCTGACGCCGTCGAACACCTCGAGCGCCGTGCCTTCCGGGTTGGACGGCGACTTCAGCATGATGGGCGGGACCGCGCCGATCAGGACGGCTCTGGCGACCCGCCCTGTGCCGTGTCGTCCGATGTAGCGTGCGACTTCGCCGCCACCCGTCGAATGCCCCACCATGGTGACCTCCCTCAGATCCAGGGCATCCATCAAGGCGGCCAGATCGTCGGCGTAGGTGTTCATGTCGTTGCCGGCCGACGGCTGGCTCGAGCGACCGTGGCCGCGCCGGTCATGCGCCACCACGCGGAAGCCGTTCTGCACGAAGAACAGCATCTGCGCGTCCCACGCGTCGGCGTTGAGCGGCCAGCCGTGGGAGAAGGTGATGACCGGGCCGGTGCCCCAGTCCTTGTAGTAGATCGTCGTCCCGTCGCGAGTCGTGATGGTGCTCATCGTCATTCCTCCTTCAGGGGCAGACACGAGATCGCCGGACGGCTCCTGGTACGGCGTTGAAGGGTGTCTGCCTGCGCTCGTGTAGACCGCGCGAGACAGCGTGTTGTGACACGCACTCCTCGGGCGGGCGCGGCGTAGCGCGACGCTGGCCAGAGTCAGGAACGAGCATCAACGGGGCGCGTTGTGTCGTGCCGTCACGGATCGCCATCACGTCTTGTCATGGCAGCAGGCGGGCGAAGCGGAGGGCTTGCCCGATGACAGAGTGTGAGGAGGATCGTCATGCCGATGCTCGGATCCGAACGCCATGAATCAGCCGCCAGGAGCGTGGCCAGGGAGGCCACGTCGACAGCCGTCCCACAGCGACGCGACGAACTCGTTCCGTCACGCTACTCGGTACAGGTCGGCGAGATCGACGTGATGGTGGTCAGCGACGGGGTGCTGTCGTTGCCAGGGGAACTGCTTGGCCACAACGCGGATCCGGCGGTGCGTGAGGCGTGGCTGGAGGACAGGTTCCTGCCACCGGACGTGCTCGACTGGGCATTGAACGTGGTCGTCGTACGCAGTGGCGCTCGCACCATCCTCATCGATGCGGGTCTCGGCTCAGACCCCGACCTGAACCTTCCCCGGGCCGGCCGGCTGATACAGCGGCTGGAGGCGGCAGGCGTCGACCTTCCGTCGGTAACCGACGTGGTGTTGACGCACCTGCACATGGACCACGTGGGCGGGCTGCTCGTGGACGGCGTGAGGGAGCGCCTTCGTCCGGACGTGCAGGTCCACCTGGCATTCGCCGAGGCCGAGTTCTGGGAAGCGCCGGACTTCTCGCGCGTCAGCATGCCCGCTGGGTTCCCCGATGCGCTTCGGCGCACAGCCAGGCGCTTCCTGCACGAATACGCCAGGCAGCTCCGGCCGTTTGCGATGGAGCACGAGGTGGCGCCGGGTGTGCTCGTCCGCCGTACCGGTGGCCACACTCCCGGTCACAGCGTCGTACGCCTGGCGTCCGGTCGCGACAGGCTCACCTTCGCCGGCGACGCCGTCTTCCAGGTCGGGTTCGAGCATCCCGACTGGTTCAACGGCTTCGAGCACGATCCCGAGGAAGCCGCCCGGGTGCGCGTGGCGCTCCTGCGCGAGCTGGCGGCGAACCGCGAGCCGCTGGTGGCCACGCACCTGTCGTTCCCGTCGGTCTGCCATGTGGCCGTCGAGGGCGACGCCTTCCGGTGGGTCCCGGGCCCCTGGCTGTACTGAGTGTGGCGGCGGAACGTCAGAGCGCACCGGCGGAACCCTGCGGGCCGCGCGCTCATCGTTTGCAGGATGTGAACAGGACGGTCACGGGTAGTGACCCACCAACGGACTGGAGCAGAACCATGACCATGGGCGTACGGGCGAGGCCACCATACGGCATCATGACGGGCCGTCATCAATCGCCGAGCGCTGCGGCGCTGGTCGCACGGCGCAGGGCGTTTCGGGCACTGCACGACGAAGGATGCTTCGTGATCCCCAATCCGTGGGACGTCGGCTCTGCTCGATACCTGCAGCACGCCGGCTTCCCGGCACTTGCCACCACGAGCGCGGGGTTCGCGTTCTCCCAGGGGCTTCCCGACTCGGGCGACACCGTTGTCGTCGGGCGCGACGAAACCCTCGCACACATCGCCAGCATCACCGCCGCCGTCGACCTTCCGGTGAGTGCTGACTTCATGTCCGGCTACGGGCTGGATCCCGAGGACGTGGCCGAGAGCGTCGCGCGGTGCGTGGCCACGGGCGTGGCGGGTCTGTCGATTGAAGACGCGACCGGCGATCGAACATCGCCACTGTACGAGCTGCCGATGGCGATCGAGCGCGTGCGGGCGGCACGCCGGGCCATCGACGAGTCTCAGGCCGACGTGCTCCTGACTGCACGGGCGGAGTGCTACCACGTAGGCGAGCCCAATCCCTTCCGCGAATCGGTTCGACGCCTTCAGGCGTATGCCGAGGCCGGTGCGGACGTACTCTTCGCTCCGGGTGTCGATGACCCTGACGAGATCAAGGCCCTCGTGGACGCCGTGGCACCCACGCCGATCAACCTGCTGGTGGTTCGGGACACTGGTCTGACCGTTCCGCAAATCGCCGATCTTGGCGTGCGCCGGATCAGCGTCGGCGGTGCCCTGGCACTTGCCGCCTGGACCGGCTTCATGCGTGCAACGGAGACGCTGAGCGCACAGGGCAGTTTCGCGGGCCTCGCCGATCTCGTGCCCTATGCGACGCTGGACGGGCTGTTTGCTGCCGATGTCTCCGTGCGGTAGGACGTCGCCGCCAGCGGCACGACCCCTCGGGTGTCTCACCGGCGGCCCGCGAGGCGGCCGCTGGTAGCTGGACGACGAGGATCAGCCCGCGCTCAACGAGATCTCGGTAACGCAATCTTGAACGCGCGCAGCCGCGACGCCAGAGTCGTCGGATTGAGCCCGAGCAACTCGGCTGCACCGCCGGCGCCATAAATCCGACCGCCGGTACGTTCCAGGGCCTTGACGAGATTGGCGCGCTCGCGTGCGCGACGTTCACGTTCCGTCATGATGACGTCCGTGGCGTCTGCACTCTCCGGCGCGAAGGCGGGGAGGTCCGCGAGCGCGACATCGAGCCGGAGGCGGCCTCCCCTGGCGAGGATGACGGCGCGCTCGATCACGTTCTGGAGTTCCCGGATGTTCCCGGGCCAGTCGTACTGCCGGAGTCGAGTCAGGTCTGCCTGTGTCAACCGTGGCGGCGGGGTGCGCAGCCTCTTCGACACATCGGCGATGGCATGGGTCGCCAGAAGCGCGATGTCGTCTCCCCGCGCTCGAAGGGGCGGCAACGTCAGCGGGAAGACGTTCAGCCGATAGAAGAGATCCTCACGGAAGCGTCGTGCGCGCACCTCTTCCGCAAGATCCTTGTTCGTGGCGGCGATGACCCGGACATCGACGTTGCGGGTAACGTCTTCGCCGACGCGCTCGTATTCCCCCTCCTGCAGCACCCGCAACAGCTTGGGCTGCAGGTCGAGCGGCAGATCGCCAATCTCGTCCAGGAAGATCGTTCCGCCGCTGGCAACCTGAAAGCGTCCTGCCCGGTCGCGCATGGCGCCCGTGAAGGCGCCGCGTACGTGGCCGAAGAACTCGCTCTCGAACATCTCGCGCGGGATGGCGCTGCAGTTGACGCGCACGAACGGCCGATCGGACCGCCGGCTGCGCTCGTGGATCTCCCGCGCGAGCAGTTCCTTCCCCGTGCCGGATTCGCCGGCAATCAGCACTGTCGCTCCGCTGGTTGCCACGTCCTCCACCTGCTGCAGGACCCGACGCAGCGCACGACTGCGGCCGACAATCCTGCCAAAGCTCAGGGCGGTGTCGACCTCCTCCTTCAGGTACGCATTGTGCGACTCGAGCTGCTGCTGCAATGCCAGCAGCTGCTCCTCGGCCCGCTTTCGCTCGGCGTTCTCCTTCGCGAGCGCCTCGTTGGCGAGCGCGAGTGCCGCCGTCCGTTCCAGGACCCGCTGCTCGAGCTCGCCGGCGAAGCGCTTCTGTTCGCCGCGGAGCTGCGCTTCCTGCAATCCGACGACCGCCTGATTGGCTGCCACGCTCAGCACGAGTCGCTCCGTCGGCTTCGGGAACTCCGGGCGGCTCGACGCGGCGACGAGCCCGCCAACCTCCCCGTGCACCCCAAGACGCACCGTCATCAGTGACAGGGCGTGACCAAGTACCGTCTGCTGCACGAGCGGCGGCCACACGCGAGTGTCGCCTCCAAGCGTCTGCAGGATGGCGTCACGCAGATCCTCCGGCCCTGCCGACAGCGCCGGTGTGCTCCTGACGGTCTCGACAAGCGTGCGACCAGTGCGTTCGGTCATTCGCGCGTACGCGACATCGAGGCTCAGGGTCCGAAAGACCGTGTCGAGCAGCGTCTGGATGATTCCAGACGGTTCGCTGCCGCTCCAGACCGCCGGGAGGGCGAGCACGCCAACGAGATCGTTGAGGCAGCGCCTGAGGTCCGCCGCGTCGGCATTCCAGGGCTGTCTCTCCGCGCGCATCGGTCGACTGGGCTTATCGCGTCTCGAGCGCGCGCCGTTCGCGGAGGTGCTGCAGGAACTCGTCCGGTGGCACGTAGAAGGGATTCTCCTGGAGCGTGCCTCCGATGATGACCATCGGGTGTGTCCTGAGGATGTCGACGACCACAGCGCCGCTGAACCTGCTCAGGTCATACACGCAGATGACGGGATCGTCGTAGCGAGGCAGCATGTAGTTCAGCCGCGCCTCGTACTCCACCAGATCCTCGACGCCGGGCAGGTCTTCCAGCGCCCACTCCATGTGGCCGATGGAGCGGCTCACCCGGAATCCCTGCCTCGCTCCGTCCTTGAGCGCCTCCTCGAGGAAATCCACCATGCGATGGGCGTCGAACCGGTCATTCCGGAGATGAGCTTCATGCCAGTCGCAGAGCTTCAACTGGTCGCTCGACGTGGAGCCCCCGACGTCAATACCCGCAGCGCGGAGCCTGCGAAGGTGCTCGTCCCGCCGTCGGGGATCGATTACGTGAAAGGCCCTGTCACCGCACTCGAATCCGGCCTGGATGAACGGGAGCAGTACCTCGTACTCCTCGTCCGCGCTGTGGAAGAAGGCGCAGACGTGGCGGGCATGACCGAAGTGCGAGCCGGCGCAGGAAATGGCTGGCGGGACGTGTGACACGGCGAAGTCCTTCGTCCTTCGGAAGCCTCACAACACGAGGGCGGATCGCCATCCGGCGCGGCGCTTCCTTGTGCAGCAGTGCGACAAGGATGCGCCCTCCCGACGCCAGTTGTCCAGTCAACAGCGCGTCTGACGGCGCGGGAGCGAGGCTGGCCGACCGGGTTCGGCGCGTTCCCCTGTATCTAACCAGGAACACGCCATGAGCCAGCGTGGCAGTCGTGACGAGAAGTCGTGGTCAACGAGATCTCGTGATGTCTCCCGTGGAGGGCGCCACGCGCAGTTCTTCACCCCGCCTGGTGGCGTGAACCTTGCGCTCCGCCTCGGCGCGTGGGTGAGTTCGCCCACATCCAGAGGAGACGACAAATGACAGCGACGCGTGAAGTCGGTCCCGAGCCTCCATCAATCGTCACCGGCCTGCCCGTCGATGGGCCCCTGCTCACCGCCCATGGAGCAGACGATGGTCTTGCGGCGTTCCAGTCTGCCCGCCCGCGGCTGTTCGGTATTGCCTATCGAATGCTCGGCAGCGCCGCCGAGGCCGAAGACCTCGTCCAGGACGTCTGGGTGCGGTGGCAAACCACCGATCGAAGTGTGGTGCACAACCCGCTGGCCTTCCTGGTCACCACGACGACTCGTCTCGCGATCAACGTGCTTCAGTCCGCCCGAGCGCGAAGGGAGACTTACGTGGGCCCCTGGCTGCCGGAGCCCGTGGATACGAGTGCCGATCCCGGACTGGGCGCCGAGCGAGCCGAGGCATTGACCTTCGCCGTGCTGCTCATGCTCGAGAAGCTCTCAGCGGCCGAGCGCGCCGCGTACGTACTTCGCGAGGCCTTCAACTATCCCCACCGCGAGATCGCCCACGTGCTCCGCATCGAAGAAGCCCACGCGCGGCAGCTCGTCACCAGGGCGCGGGCGCACATCACGAGCGAGCGGCGTGCGCCAGTCGATGCCGCGCAGCAGCGACGTCTGCTGAAGGCCTTCGTCGCGGCCGCGAAGATGGGCGACGTGGCGAGACTCGAGAGCCTGTTTGCCTCGGACGTCGTGTCGACATCCGACGGCGGCGGGCTGGTCCGTGCGGCCCGTGTCCCCGTAATCGGCCGCGAACGCGTTGCCAGGTTCATCGCCGCGGTGTCGGGACACTTCTGGCGTGACGTCGCGGTCGAGTGCATCACCGCCAACGGCCAACTCTGCGCGCTGATTCGCCGCCACACGGCTGTCGTCGCGCTCGTGACTGTCGATGCGTCGCCGCAGGGCATAGCGCGGGTCATGTGGATGATGCGTCCGAGCAAGCTGGCCGCGCTTGGCAGCCGGCCAGGCCGTACTGCGGCGGGGAGCGACGTACATACGGACTGGCGCCTTCGGCGCGCGGTCGACGTGACGGCGTGAACGTGGCCGCCGCTCGTTCGTGGTGTCACACCTCATGACACTGTCCGGTCCAAGGGAACAGACACGGCCGGCGCGAACGGCCACAGCGGAAAGGAACAGTGGTCATGAAACTCGTCGTCATTGGTGGTACCGGACTCATCGGCTCGAAACTCGTCGCCCAGCTTCGTGAGCACGGGCACGATGCGGTGGCAGCGTCACCGGAGACCGGCGTCAACACCCTCACGGGTCAGGGACTCTCGGAAGCCCTGGAGGGTGCGTCGGTCGTCGTGGACGTCTCGAACTCGCCGTCGTTCGAGGAGCACGCGGTCATGGACTTCTTCACCACGTCCACGCGCAACCTGATCAAGGCCGCCACGGAGGCCGGCGTGAGGCACTACGTGGCGCTCTCCGTGGTCGGGACGGATCGCCTGTCGGAGAGTGGCTACTTTCGAGCGAAGACGGCGCAGGAACTCCTGGTGAGGGCGTCGTTGATCCCGTACTCGATCGTGCATGCGACGCAGTTCTTCGAGTTCGTCACGCGCATCGCCGCTGCCGCGACCGAAGGGAACACCGTCCGGCTGGCGCCGGTGCGCATCCAGCCCATGGCGGCCGACGATGTGGCACGCGCGGTCGGCAGGGTGGCGGTCGGGACGCCGGTGAACGGTGTCGTCGAAGTTGCGGGTCCGGAGGAGTTCCGTCTCGACGACCTCGTCCGTGTGGGCCTGCACGCCCGTCAGGACGCCCGTGAAGTGGTGGCTGACCCCGACGCCCGGTACTTCGGCGCGCGGCTCCACGAGCGGAGCCTCATGCCCGCTGCTGATGCACGTCTGGGTAGCGTGCGCTTTCGGGAATGGCTCACCCAGGGCGACGCGGTACCGGTCGCGGCTCGCGGGCGGTGACCTGTGCCAGAGAGCGCAACGGGAGCAGGAGAGGCGGGCCAGGCACTGGGAGCGCACACTGGTGGCGCTCTGAGGCGCGCCTCGATCGACCGGCTCGCATGCCTGGTACGGCACTGGACGTGGGCCGACGAAGCGATGAAGCGCTTCGAGCGTGAACTGGCGGCCGGGTGGCACTATAACGAAGACCTGGCGGCAGATCACCCGTTCGGCGCGTACTACCACTGGTGTGCGCTGCTGTGCGGATTCTGCGACGCGGCCCTCGAGCAGAGGCTCCTCTCGAAGGCTGCGCTCGCCGCGGTCCACGAGGACCTCTCACTCAGCCTGCCTGAGCTCCGCGCATGCCGGCAGTTGCTGGTCGTGATCCCGGAGTCATTCGAGCAGCACCCGCGCGTCGTGGACCTGCTCCACGACGAGGAGAAGCTCGGGCGGCTCCGGCGGCTGCATGGAGTGTTCGGCGACGCGCTGCGTGAGGAGCGGCTGCTGCGAGAGATTGAGTCGCTCGACCATTGAGGGCGAGGTGCGGAACTCACGACAAAAAGCACTTTGCAGGCAGACTTCCCGTCGGCCACGAATTCCCGGCTTGCGGGATTCCGGCGCAAACGCGGCGGACCTGCACCTCGACCGTTGCGGCACGCGCTTTGCTCAACGGATGACTCTAAAGCTCAGCGTCCCCACGGAGGGTGAGGCTGCTCTAACCCGTCGAAGGATTCTCTGACCCATGAAGCGTATGAAGCGGCCAATGGTCAACACGAAGAAGGTGCTGTCGGATCGCAAACTGGTGGCGTCCGTGGCTGGCGCCGTCGCCGTGCTGGGAGCGAGTGACGTCCAGGCCGCCCCCATCTACAGCGGCATCCAGGACGTCGCGATCAACTTCGACAGCACCGTCGATCTGGATCTCGACGGCGACTCGGTCATCGACTACGCCTTCCAGAACCTCCTGGACCTCGACACGGACATTCGGGAACTGAGGCTCCTGGCGTCGGGCGCCAATCTGGCCGCGTCGATCGCGGGGAGTCCCGTTCCGCTCGGCCTGGGGACCTCATTGCCTGGTGACCAGAAGCTTCAGGACCCGGCCGCGCCCCTCCTGACGTCGGTCGGCGACCCCAACGGTTGGGCAGACTCACCCAACCAGTACCTCGGTCTCGCGTTCGACATCTCCGGCGCCACCCATTACGGCTGGGCGCGGTTGACGGTCAACGCCGACACGACGGCCACCCTGCACGACTGGGCCTATGAGAGCAGCGCGGGTCGCGGTATCGCGGCCGGCCAGACGGTGCCCGAGCCCGGAACGCTGGCGTTGCTCGCGCTCGGCGCCGCCGGCGTCGGTGCAATGCGGAACCGCCGCAGGCGCCAGGGCGAAACCGCGCCGCGCTCCGACGAGAACTAGCGAGCGTCCGTGGCTCGCTCCAACGCCGCGCCTCCGCCCGGGGCGCGGCGTCGTCTCGTCGTCGTCGGCTGGGACGGCGCTGACGCGACGCTCGCCGCCGATCTCGTCGAGCGCGGACAGATGCCGACGCTCGAGCGCCTGATCGACGAGGGCGTCCTCGGTCGCCTCGACACGCTCGCCCCGTCCGTCTCGCCTCTGCTCTGGACGTCGATCGCCACGGGCAAGCGCCCCGACAAGCATCGCGTCCTGATCGACCGCGAACTCGACCCGGTCACGAGCACGGTGACGCGCGTCTCGCGAGCGTCCTGCCACGCCCGTCCCTTCTGGGACATCCTCGGTGAGCGCGGCGTGCGAACCGCCGTCGTCAACTGGCCCGCCACGCACCCGGCCCCACCGGACGCCGGCGTGACCGTCACGGACGCCTATTGGAGCGGCGTGCCTGCCGCGCATGAAGCCTGGCCGCTGCCCGACGCTGTCGTTCACCCCCTCCGCCTGCGGGCTCCGCTCGAGGAACTCCGCGTCCACCCTGCCGATTTCGAACCTTCAGACCTGCTGCCCTTCGTGCCGGACCTGCAGCGTCTCGACGCGGCGACGGACCCTCGACTCGGCACGCTGGCCCGCATCCTCGCGCAGACGGCAAGCGTCCATGCCGCCGCCACCTGGATCGCCGAGCATGAGACATGGGATCTCCTGGCGGTGTGCTACCCCGCCCTAGAGCATCTGTCGCACGGCTTCGCGCGCTTCCTGCCGCCTCGGATGACCGGCGTGTCCGCCGATGACACGACGCTGTTCTCGGAGGTCGTGCCTGCAGGCTACCGGTTCCATGACCTGATGCTCCGGCGTCTCGTGGAACTCGCAGGAGACGACGCCACCGTGATGGTGGTGTCGGACCACGGCCTGGCTCTGAGCGACCAGCGGCCGAACGCGGGCGCGCCTGCGGGGGCGTGGCATCGCGGGCGAGGCCTGTTCGTGGCTGCCGGTCCCGGCCTCGAGCAGGACGAACTGCTGCATCACGCGAGCATCCTCGACGTCGCGCCCACGATCCTGACCATGTTCGGCCTGCCGTTCGGGTCGGACATGGACGGGCGTCCGCTCCTCCGGATCTGGCAGGTACCACCGGTGCCCGAAGAGGTGCCCAGCTGGGAGCGCATCGACGCCGCGGCAGGTGACGGACCCGACACCACTCCGGCGCACGACGAGATGCTGGAGGAACTGCACGCCCTCGGGTACGGAGAGCGTTCGGCCCGTGTGCTCGGCGGCATCGGCCGCGACCTCGAGCGCGCGCGGGATGGACACCTCGCACTCAGCCAGGTGCACGCCGGACGCTTCGCCGACGCGGCGTTGCTGCTGCGGCGGATGCTCGAGGAGGATCCCTCGAATGCTGTCGTGCGGATGTACCTGGCGTACTGCTGTTGCCGGCTGGGTGACCTCGACGAGAGTCGCACATTGCTGGAGGCCATCCCGCCGGAGCTGTCACGCGAGCGCGCGCTGCTCGACGCCCTGCGCCTCATCGCCGAAGGCCGTCCGTCCGAGGCGCTGCAGCACCTGCGCATCGCCGAGGAAAGTGACCGTCACGATCCCGTGACGCTGTGCCTCGTCGGGGCGGCCTGGGCGCGCATCGGCGACCACGCCGCGGCCCGGGACGCGTATGCACGCGCCGTGGCGGCAGACGCCGAACATGTGGACGCGCACTTCGGCCTTGCGCTGCTGCACGCGAAGCGGCGGCAGTGGGAGGAGACGGTCGCCAGCGCCCTGGCCGTCGTGACGCTCGACCACCATCGACCAGCCGCGCACTACCTCCTGGGCGTCGGCCTGTTCCACCTGGATCGCACCGACGAGGCGCGCGCGGCGTTCGAGACGGTCCTGGCCATCGCCCCCGGCTGGGCGCCGGCACGCCAGTGGCTGAACAGGCTGCGGCACGGCGCCATCCGCGCGATGATCGAATCCGGCAACGTGCCGGCCGGGATCTGAGCATCAGGTCATGCAGGGCGACGAACGAATCGCGGCTGCATTCCATGGCCGTGCGCTCGCCCCCGGCGCCGTCGACGTCGAGGTGCGGCGGCCGCGTCCGGACGAACTCACGGCCTGCCGGCTGATCATGCCGGACGCCTTCGTACACGGGCCCCCCGAACTCCTCGTCGCCGTCAGCCGGCACCCCAGGCGGCTTCGTGGTGTCCTGGCCTTTCGCGATCGCTCCACGCCGGGTGATGCCGTCTGGCAGATGAGGATCCACGTCGTCGCGCCGTACCGGCGGCAGGGAATCGGCCGGCGGCTGGTCGACGAGCTGCGGACACTGGCCCTCCGCGCCGGCGTCACGAGGCTGCTGACGGTTGACGCCTCGGGCGATCCGGGCACCGCGGCCTTTCTACGTGAGGTTCGCTTCCGTGCCGTGTTTCGTATCGAGACATTCGAGGTGGACGTTCAGGCACAGCGGCCCTCCGTCGCGTCGTTGTACGACCGCCTGGCGGCGCGGGGTCGCATTCCGGACGCGGCGCGTGTCGTGACGCTCACCGACGCTGCGCGGGAACCGCTGATGGCGCTGCTCGCCGCACAGCCCGGAGCGGCGTCGGCCGCCCTTCCGGCCCGGACCCCGCTGGCGTGGTCCGATGCCTGGTGCCGTCCGGATATCCTGCGTGTCTCGCCCGTCATCGTCCTCGACGACCTTCCGATCGCCGTCGTGCTCGCCGAGCGTACCGGCACGCGCGCGACGGTTCGCTGGCGAGTCGTGGCGCCGGAGCATCGGCTCGGGTGGGCCAACATCCTCCTCGGCCACACCGCCTTCGAGTGGATGGCCCGCGAAGGCGTGAGCACGTGCCGTTTCACGTCCACCAGCCTCACGCCCGACACCGAGCGGATGGCCCGCGTCCACGCCATGGCTCCGGTCGAGTGCGTCGATCACTACTGTCTGGACATGCATCCCGAAGGCCCGATCGCATGACGTCCATCTGCTACATCAATCCTGCATCGGACATCACCTCCTACTACGGTGCCGAGGCGCTGGCCGCGGCGGGCTACGCTCCGGCCTGCGTGGTCGCCGACCTGGCGATAGCGACGGTCGCGGCGCTGACGCCGCGCGACTTCGACATCCGGCTGGTGGACGAGAGCATCACGCCCATCGACTACGACATGGACGTGGACTTCGTGGGCATCACGGGCAAGAGCTCGCAGGTGGAGGGCATGATCCGCATCGCCGACGAGTTCCGCGCACGCGGCCGGCGCGTGCTCATCGGCGGCCCGTTTGCCAGTCTCTCACCGCACCGGGTGCGGGCGCACTGCGACATCCTGGTCCGCGGCGAGATCGAGACGATCGCCGACGAGCTGTTCGCCGATCTCAGGGCCGGGACGTGGCGCGACGAGTACCTGGGTGGCCGGCCGGACATCTCGTCGTCGCCGGTGCCGCGCTGGGACCTCTATCCGAACGATCGCGCCATCGACGGTGCGTTGCAGACGTCACGCGGCTGTCCTTTCGAGTGCGAGTTCTGCGACGTCATCCAGTATCTCGGTCGCAAACAGCGGTTCAAGACGGGCACGCAGATCGCCGCCGAACTCGACGAACTGCACCGGCACGGCTACCGCCGCATCTTCCTCTGCGACGACAACTTCACCGTGGCCCGGAAGCGCGCGCGCGAGGTCCTCGGCGTCCTGAAGGCATGGAACGCGCGTCACCGTGACGACGGCGCGATGGCCTTCCACACCCAGGCGTCCATCGAGGCATCCGAGGATCCTGAGCTGCTGCATCTCTGCGTCGAGGCGGGATTGACGACGATGTTCGTCGGGATTGAGACGCCCAACGAGGACAGCCTCCGCGAGACGCACAAGTACCAGAACCTCCGCCACTCGCTCGCCGACTCGATCGAGCGGTTCGTCTCGGCCGGCATCGCGCTGCGCGGCGGGATGATCGCGGGCTTCGACGCCGACGGCCCCGACATCTTCGAGCGGCAGTACGAGTTCGGGATGTCCGTTCCGGTCCCCATCTTCAACGTCACCGCCCTCGTCGCGCAGGAAGCGACGCCGCTCTATGCGCGCCTGGCCCGCGACGGCCGTGTCATCGAAGACCGTGACGGCATCATCGGCGCCCTGCTCGCCACCAACATCGTCCCGCAGCGGATGTCGCGGGAGGAGCTGCTCGCCGGCCTGCGCTGGCTGGGCAATCAGCTCTATCGGCCCGCCGCCTACATGGCGCGCATGCGCCACTTCATCAGGCTCTACCGGTCGGAGGCGCGCGAATCCGTACGCACGAGCCCCGGCTGGCAGAAGCTGCGTGCCGTAGACCGCGATCAGGTGCGTCTGATCAAGGACCTTCGCCAGCTTGGACCGGAAGAAGACGCGATGTGTCGCGAAGTCTTCGATCTGGTCGCGAAGAAGCCGGAGGCCGGCGCCGCGGTGATGGAGATGATGCTCAGTTACGCGCAGCTGCGCCACGCATACACGGTGTCAGGCTACTGGGAACCCGCGTCGGGAGCAGGCAGGAGTTCCATGCTGCCGGCGCCGTCACCGTCGTTCCGGGCGAGCGCATCGGCCAGCCGGTCGATGGTCGGGTAGTCGTACAGCATCGTCGGGTCCACAGGCCGCCCCAGCCAGTCCTCCAGATCCATCGTCATGCGGACGGCCGTTGCCGAGTCCAGTCCAAGCGTCTCGAAACGGGCGGTCGCATCGATCTCCTCGGGCGAGCATCGAAGCAACGGGGCGAGCTGGGTCTTCAGCCACCCGGTGATGGCCGCGGCGGTCTGCGGCTCGGCGGAGTTGTCGGTCATGACGTGGTCCTGGAATCTTGCAGGCCGTCGCCGGCCCAGATCTCGAACGAGCCTGACGCCAGCTTCTCGCGGCACGAGTGGCGGCGCACCTTGCCGCTGGTCGTGCGCGGAATCGTACCGCGCTTGACCAGCAGGAGCACGTACGGGCGGATGCCGTGCCCGGCGATGATCGCTTCACGGATGCGGCCGACGAGGGCGGCGGCCTCATCGTCGGAGCGTGGCCGGCGGCGCAGCTCGTGGACGACGGCCAGCCGCTCTTCGCCGTCGTTCTCGATGGAGAACGCGGCACCGAGCTCGCCCTCCAGGTCGCGGTGCGCGCGGTTCATGGTGCGTTCGATGTCGCCCGGGTCATGGTTGCTGCCGCGGATGATGATGAGATCCTTCAGTCGGCCCGTGACGAAGAGGTCTTCCTCGAACACGAAGCCCAGATCCCCCGTGCGGAGATAGCGCTCGTCGCCACCACCGGCGAGCGCCACGGCGAAGACCTGTCGGCTCTCGTCGGGCCTGGCCCAGTAACCGGCCGCGACGCTGGCGCCTCTCGTCCAGATTTCGCCGATCTTCCCGTCCGACAACGCCTCGCGCGTCCGTGGATCGACGATGACGATGGAGCTGCCGCGGGGAGGACGGCCGCAGCCGACGAGCCGCCGCGAGTCCGGGGCATCCACGTCGACGAGCCTGGCGCAGCCGCCTGTCAGCGCGGAGCCCGAGAAGCAGCGGACGACCGGCTCGGGCTCCTTGCGGACGCCGGTCACGTAGACCGTGCTTTCGGCCAGCCCATAGGACGGGCGGAAGACCGCACGACGAAAGCCCACCGGCCCGAACGCCTCGACGAACCGGTCGAGCGTTTCGGGCCGCACCTGCTCGGCGCCGTTCACCGCGACCTCCCAGGACGAGAGGTCCAGGCGCTCGCGTTCGGCGTCGGTCACCGTTCGCGCGCAGAGGTCGTAGAAGAAGTTCGGTGAGCCGCTGCGTTCAGCCCGGAAGCGGGTGATCGCGTCGAGCCATCTGACTGGACGCTGGAGCACGTGCAGCGGGGGCAGCAGGATTGTATGGCCGCCGGCATAGCCGACTTCGAGCGAGCCGACGAGGCCCATGTCGTGAAAGAGCGGCAGCCAGCACACCGCGACCGTCGCGGGCGAGGAGCCGCCCCCTTCGGCAATCGCCTGGAAGTTGTGCACGACGTTGCCGTGGGTGACCATCACGCCCTTCGGCGTTCCCGTCGACCCCGAGGTGTACTGCAGGTAGGCGACCGCGTCCAGAGAATGCCGCGGGCTGTCATCGGCTGCGCCAGCCGAAGCGTCGGCCGTCAACCATGCCATGCGGGCGAGCACGGCGCTCTCGGCAATCGGCCCGGCGAGTCGATCGCGCATGGCCGTCGTGGTCAGCGCTGCGCAGGCGTCCGAATCGAGCGCAATCCGTTCAAGTCCCTCGAATGCCTGGTTGGCACGCGGCGGGCAGACGGGCACGGCGATCACGCCTGCCTGCAGGCAGCCGAAGAAGGCCGCCAGGAACTCGAGCCCCGGCGGGTGGACGAGCAGCACACGCGAACCCGGTGAGAGCCCGTGCAGATGGGTGGCCACTCGACGGGCCTGCCGGTGCAGGTCCGCAAAGCTCCAGGTCGTGCCGTCGCCTTCACCACGCGGCAGGAACGTGTACGCGGGGCGGTTCGGAGCGTGGCGTGCCAGTGACGCGAGACGCTCGACGATTGTCTCGCCCTGCGATGGTTGTCCAGGAGCCTCCATCAGGACGCGGGCGGCACGGAGGCACCGTCCTCGAGCATGCCGTCACGCAGCCGGATCACCCGTGAGCCATACCGCGCGTTCTCCTCCGAGTGCGTCACCTGCACGATGGTCACGCCCTCGTCGTTCAGCTGCGTGAACAGCTCCATGATCTCGCGCGCCTGCGACGAGTGCAGGTTGCCCGTCGGTTCGTCGGCCAGGAGGAGCGACGGGTTCGCCGCAATCGCGCGCGCGATGCCGACCAGCTGCTGCTGGCCACCCGAGAGCTGGCTTGGATACAGATCCTTCTTCGCCACGATCCTGAAGCGGTCGAGGAGCTCGGCGACGATGCTCTGCCTGTCCGACGTCCTGACGTCACGGTACGACAGCGGCAGCTCGATGTTCTCGTACACGGTGAGGTCGTCGAGCAGGTGATAGCTCTGGAACACGAACCCGATGTGGCGCTTCTGAAGCGCCGAGCGCGCCTTCACGGGCAGCGCGTGGACGGGATGTCCCATCAGGGTGTAGCTGCCGCGCCAGGTCGCGTCGTGCATGCCGAGGATGTGCAGCAGCGTCGACTTGCCTGCGCCAGACGGGCCCATGATCGACACGAACTCCCCTGGTCGGATATCGAGGGAGATCCGGCGCAGCAGGAACAGCTGGCCGGGACCCTGGGGCACCGCCTTCTCGACGTCCCGCAGCGACACGAGTGACCCGTTGTCGTCGGCGGGCGGAGGCACATCGGGCGGAGTGGTCGTTCGTCGCTTGAACAGCACGGTCACCTCGTTACGCTACCCATCATCGCCGAGGAGGCCGGCCTGATCACCCCGATTCGCGACTACGGCACGCGGACGAAGCGTGCGGGAGCGCTCGCGACACCCTGCAGCGCTACGACGGTGAAGGGCCGATCGGTCGCCGTGCCTGCGGGCGCATCCATGCGCCACGTCACGATCGTCTCGTCCGCGCTTTCCTTGACCGACACGACGACGGGCGTGCCACGGCTCGCCTCGATGCCGTCACCGACGATGGCAAACAGCGTCGCGCGGCTGAAGTCGATGTCGGGCGCCGCCTGGCGCGTCGGCAGCTGGAGCCAGAAGGCCTGCCATTCCTGCTCGGTCCGAATCACGAACGTGCCGGGCT
>JBIQIB010000220.1:0-3186 GCA_044508265.1 Acidobacteriota bacterium | reverse complement strand
TCGTCGGACTGGCGTCCGACGTGATGTACCGATCGCCGCGCGAGGGCATGGTGCCAACGCTGTTCGTCCCCGCCGGCACCAACCTGACCTCGTCGCTTGTCGTCAGGGTGGCGCCGGACCAGCGGGCTCCGCTTGCGTCGGCGCTTCCTGCGGCCCTGCGACAGATCGATCCACTGGTGGCGTTCACGCTGCACTCGTTCGACGATCTGGCAAACGCCACGGTCACGCAGGAGCGGCTGACCGCCGGCCTGTCGGTGGCGTTCGGCGTGCTGGCGCTCGTGCTGGCCGGCATCGGCCTGTACGGCGTGATGTCGTACTCGGTCAGCCGCCGCCGCGCCGAGATTGCCGTGCGGATGGCCCTCGGTGCCGACCGCCGGACGATCGCGCGCCTCGTCGTTGGCCACGGGGGCCGGCTCGTTGCTGCCGGCATCGTGGCGGGGGCTGCGCTCAGCTGGTGGGCGTCGCGTTACGTGCAGGCGCTGCTCTTCGAACTCGACGCACACGACGTGACAACGATGGGCGGCGCCGCGATCGTGCTCGCCGTCGTGGGCCTCGCCGCCGCGTGGATTCCCGCATGGCGCGCCGCACGCACCGACCCGGCAGGACTGCTGCGCGAAGGCTGAGACCGCTCGCCTCGCCCTCGCATCCTCCCTGTAACGTTCGCGGGACCATCGACACCAGTCAGACGTCCGCCACGACACCTGGCGGACGGAGGGCGTGTCCATGTATCTCGTCCTGGGAAGTCCGCACGATCCCTGCTGCGCGCGCGTGCACGACGCGATCGCGCGTTCCGGCCGGCGCTCAACCATCATCGCCAATCCGCTCGTCGAACCGGCACGCTTCGCGTGGCAGATCGACGACACCGGCGCGTCCGGCAGATGGACCCTGGACGGGGAGGTCGCCGAGCCGGTCGAAGGCGTCCTCGTGCGCGGCGGCGGCTGGATCGATCCGGACGGATGGCAGCCGAACGATCTGGCGTACGCGCAGGCCGAGATGCACGCGGCGCTCGTCGCGTGGCTGCGGGGCCTGACCTGTCCGGTCATCAACCGCTACACCGCGGATCTCTGGTATCGGCCGCAGATGTCGCTGCTTTCGTGGCGACACCTGCTGTGGACCTGTGGCCTGCCTACGCCCGACGCCATCGTCAGCAACGTCGAGGCGGAGACACGCGCCTTCGCGCGGGAGGTTGCCGTCGACGGGATCGACGGGGTCGTTTATACGCCCCTGACGAGCGAGGCGCGCTACCTCGTCGCAACGAATGACGACTGGGCGGGTCTGGCGGCGCTGCAGCAGCGCACGCCCGTCTGCCTCACGCGGCCTCACGGCGCACCGCAACTCGCCTGCGTCGTGGACGGGCACGTGGTGTGGAACGAGGCGCCTGATGCGGACGCCGCGCGACTGGCCCCCGCGCTCCGTCGGTTCGCCTCGAGAGCGGGCCTTGCATTCGTGGAGGTCGCGCTCGCGCCCGCCACTGACGGCATCGTCATCTCTGCGATCGATCACCATCCACGTCTCGATCGCTACAGCGCGGCTGCGCAGGCGTTGATTGTCGACGCCCTCGTACACGCGCTGACGGCCGACGCTGCCCTCCCAGCCCATGAACTCGTCCCGAGTGCGAGCGAGGTGCACGCATGATTCTCGTCTGCGGCGGTCTGGCGGATCCTGTCACTGAGCTCGTCTGCGCGCGCCTCGACGCGTGTGGCCATCCGTATCGCCTGCTCGACCTGGGCACCTATCCGGCCGGCTTCCGGATTCACTGGCGCTGGCACGGCGCTCGTCCGTCCGGCTGCATCGCCGGGCCCGACTGGAAGGTGGACCTCGATGAGCTGACCGGCGTCTACGTCCGCTACCTGGGCAACGAGGGACGCGTGAGGCCTGACGGCGTGGCCGATGAAAGCATCCCGGCCCTCCATGCGGAGTACGACGCCGGCGTGACGGCCCTGCTCGAGCAGCTGCCCTGCCTGGTCGTCAACCGCCTGGCTGGCGGCATGTCGAACCACAGCAAGCCATACCAGGCGCTGCTACTGCAGCAGTGCGGTCTTCGGACGCCGCCCACGCTCGTGACCAACGACCCGGCGGCCGTCTGCGCCTTTCAGGCGACGCACGGCGAGGTCATCTACAAGTCGCTCAGCGGCGTGCGTTCGATCGTCCGTCGATTCGGCCCGGATCATGTCGCACGGCTGCCCCTGCTGCGCCACGGTCCGGCACAGTTCCAGGCGTTCATCCCCGGCGACAACGTCCGCGTGCATACCGTCGGCGATCGACTCTTCCCGACGCGGGTCCGTTCGACGGCGGTCGACTACCGCTATGCGCGTCGCGACGGCGCGGATGTCGACATGGCGCCAGCCGAACTGCCGCCGGCCGTGGCCGAGTCCTGCCTGCGCGTCGCACGCGCGCTCGATCTGCCGCTGGCCGGTATCGATCTGAAGGTCACGCCCGACGACGAGTGGTACTGCTTCGAGGTCAATCCGTCGCCAGGCTTCCTCTACTACGAGCGTCACACCGGCCAGCCCATCAGCCTCGCGCTGGCCGATCTCCTCCACGAGGGCGCGCCGGCCACCCGGCACGTTCCCGCGTTCGTCCAGTAGCCAATCACGCAAGGAGCAGCAGCCATGGCCGACACATCGAATCCGAAACAGCCGTTCGTGCCCGAACGCGATCGTCCCGAGGTGAAGCTCAAGCCCGACGCCCCGATCAGTGAGCTGCGCGTGCGCGATCTCGCGGCCATCCTGGGCGCCTTCGCGGCCAAGACACCGTTCGAGGTGGGCAAGACGTCGCTCAAGGACTTCTTCGACAAACCCTTCCCGGAGGAAGCCAAGGACTTCATCAAGGAGATCAAGCCGGAGAAGCTCGAGAAGTCGGAGATCAAGGAATACAAGGGCGAGAAACACGAGAAGTTCGAGAAGCGGGAGAAGCTCGAGAAGCCGGAGATCAAGGAAGCGAAGAACGAGAAGCTCGAGCAGGAGCCCGTCTTCGATCCGGGCAGACCCATCGGCCCCGATCCGCGGATCGATCACCTCATCCAGGCGGTCTCGGGCCTGGCGACGCAGGTGGGCCAGCTCGCGAATCAGGTGGACGAGCTGCGGAAGAAGGCGCAGAAGTAGCCGCGCGGGCGGCGGGCGGCAGCATTACCGCCGCCGCCCGTCGTTCCGGCATCGGTCTTGCTGTCGCACACGGCGTGCTGCC
>JBIQIB010000219.1:0-3192 GCA_044508265.1 Acidobacteriota bacterium | reverse complement strand
ATCAGAAGCCCGCTCGACAACGGACGCGTGACCAGTCCGTAGATCACGGCGTTCCGTCGCGTGGCGAAGTCGGCCAGACGTCGGAGACGCTCCTCGACGGAGAATCGCGCTGTACGACACCGGGCGTCGACGAGGCCGTCCGTCAGCAACAGGACGATCGTCCGACGGTCCGGAAATGACTGCGTCGCCAGCGCTCGCTCGACGGGCTCGAGCGTGCCGCGTGAGATGCCACCAGCCAGGGGATCGTCAGGCAACGCTTCGTCACAACCGAGCGCAGGGGGCAGCGCCCGCGATTCCTGCTGAACGGCACGCACGATGCGGACCTGAGCCAGCAGGCCGGAGGCATCGGTCGCCACCTGTGGAACTCCCGGCGGCGGCACAGCCGTCGAGATGAGCGAGGCCGTGTCGCCCGCCTGCCACACTGTTGGCACGACGACTTCAAGGCCACGCACCACGCGAAGCGCGTTCTCGGGCCGCATGTGCTCGTCGTCCACCACGAACAGCAGATGCCTGGATTGCGCTCGGCCACCTGTCGGGACGCGCTCGCTGCTCGTCGCAGATTCGGCACGTCGTGGGCCGGACTGCTCACGGTCTGCCACGGCCTCGGCGACAGTTGTGACGAACCAGACGTCCAGCAGTCGCTGCTGCTCACCATCCTGCTCCAGGATGAACTCACCGGGGCGCAGATCGTGCACCACCAGCCCCTGTTCATCCGTCGCCGTGGCATCCGTCCGCACAAGGTGCACGGTCGCCGAGAACGTCGGCCGGCTCACGCGCGCCTCGCCCTGCGGTGCCGCGTCCGTCGATCTCATGGTGCCGCAGAGCAGGGCAGCGATCACGACGAAGACCACCGCGACGAAGCGCGGACGCGTCGATCCGGCCTTCACGCCGAGCTCCTCGGATCCAGGATCGGAGCGGCGTCAGCGTGCAGAAGATGCCGGGGCATCGACTACTCGTCCAGCGTCACCTGAATGACGTGCCGCAGCGGCTCACGGCGTCTGGCATCCGCGGCCTCGATCACGAACGCGTAAGCGCCTGGTGCCACGTTACGCGTGGACAGCACACCGGTGACACCGGCGCGCTCGCGGCTCTCGTCCTGCTCGACGAGCGCGTCGGTGCGCGCCACTGTCGTGCCCTGTGCGTCCACGAGCGACACGTGCACCTGCACACGCCCGTCCGCTACTGCCCGGCCGTTGACGTGCGTCTGCACGACCAGGGGCGTGCCGACGTCGAACCGGCGCCGCAGCGTGAGGTAGCGCGAACGTGCGCCCTCGGTGCCTCCGATCCCGACGAGCATGGGCGCATCCATGGTCAGGCCGCGTCCAGGCGGCGCTATGGTGATGCTCTCCGTCACCAGTCCCGTGTGGAGGCCGTCGGCCGTGACCGCCGCCACGCGAAGCTGATGCCGACCACGCGCGAGCGGCAGCTCGAACGACATCTCCCAGCCGTCCCCCACCGCGGGATGGTCGAAGCGCACCGCACGCTCGTTCGACACGCGCCCCTCGGCATCAGCGGTGATCAGGCCCACGTGTACCGGCTGTCCTTCGGCCGTCGCCGCCTCGACGCGAATGACCACAGTCGCGTGCCCGCTCCTCGCTGACGTCGGCGCCGCTGCCACGGCCGCGGTCACCGCAAGCTGTCCCTGCGGCACGACGCTGCGGAGCAGACCGCCGAGCACGGCGTCGGGTGATGTCGACGCCGCTGGCAGCGCGTCGCTGCTCGCGGCATCCGGGACGATGTAGCCGCGGCGCGCGTGCACACGCAGGCCATCGCGTCTGACGCGCACGTCGATGCGATGACGTCCGCTGACGCGTGCGACCGGCGAGTCGTACGCGAGCAGGTAGGCTGCGCTGTTCTGCCGCACCACGTCGGCCAGCACGACCTCGTGGTCGTTCACGTCCACGATCCAGCGGCCGCCGCTCTCGCGGGCCATCTCGTCGAGCGTCACGCCCGCGTGCTCGTCGTTGTCGACGCTGACGATGTTGCCGCCGAGCACGAGCGTGCCGCCCGGGGCCTTGTCCGGCGCGAAGGGCAGCTCGTCGGGATGCACGGGATAGACGGCGACGTCCGCCGCGAGCACGGCCTGGAGCGCCTCGCGCTGCGTCCGGCGTCCGACGTCGGGATCCAGTGGCGTCGCGCCCATGTCCTCGGTCACCCAGAACAGCACCTTGCGGCGTGAGCCGGCCGACGACAACAGGTCGGCGATCGCGCGTACGGTCTGCAGCCGACGCACCGCGCGCATGGGGTCAACGCAATCGAGCGCGTTCTTCGCGTGGGAGCCGACGCCGCACGGGGCGCCCACGGCGCTCGAGGTCGTCGTGATGTACTCGCCCATGCGCAGCATCGACCGGCCTTCGACGAGCTGTCCACGAAGCGCGCGCACGCTGTCGAAATGCTCGGCGCTCCGTGGCGTCAGCGTGAGATGTGTCCCGTTGATGCCGCTCGTCGAGACGACAGCGACCAGTGCGGCGGGCGGGATGGCGTCGAGCAGCCCCGTGGCGCCGCGGATGGCGCGATGGGCACGGTTCGCTCTGATGTTGAGGTCGTCGAGCAGCAGGACGAAGACGGGTGCCTCCGCGACGCCGACATTGGTGGCCAGCGACTCCCGGCGAGCGCCGGGCACGTGCACCTGGGCGGTCTGGTGCGCGGCCGCACTGACGACCTGTCGAAAGCTGACGAGCGGCCGCTGCTGGCCGTCCTCGAATACCTCGAAGTCGTTCGCGGACAGGTCCAGCACCGGCGTCCCGGATCGATCCACGACGATCGCCGCCACCTCGACGAGCGTCGTCTCGGCGCGGAACGTCGGCTGGGCAGGCGCTGTCGACGGATCGGGTGGCTGCGCGCCGACGTGGGTTGCGCCGGCACAGCACAGATACACGGCCGCCAGGAGCGAACGCCGCGCCAGTGACATGAGAAAGCGAAGTGTATCCGATCGCGCCTCAGTCCGCTGCCACCGCCACGACCGCCGGCCGCAGCACGTCATCGCCTATCAGATACCCCGGTGCAATGACCCCGGCCACCTGGCCGTCTGGGTACGCCTCGGTGGCCGGAACGGTACTGACCGCCTCGTGCCGTGTCGGATCGAACGGATGGCCGAGCGGGTCGATGCGGCTGATGCCGTAACCGGCCAGCTTTTGCAGAAACTGCTGGCGCACCATCTCGACGCCGGCCAGCAGCGGCGTGTCGCCCCCT
>JBIQIB010000069.1:21200-23588 GCA_044508265.1 Acidobacteriota bacterium | reverse complement strand
AGGATGCACGGCCGTGAGCGTCAGCGGGCGGGGCGCACCGACCGACGAAGGAACGCGGTGGCGGGAGCGGTGGGCAGGAGGAGTTGGTGACCTCGAGCTGACCCTGGGTGCCGAGGCGCCTGCACGATTCGTCCCCGGCCGGGCGTCCGCCGGGATGCACGGCCGTGAGCGTCAGCGGGCGGGGCGCACCGACCGACGAAGGAACGTAGTGACTGAGGAGGATGGTGCGCCCTGCACGATTCGAACGTGCGACCTCCTGGTTCGTAGCCAGACGCTCTATCCAACTGAGCTAAGGGCGCGTAGGGCGTGCTTCCAAGCTGCGGCCGGGCGTCCGGGCGCGCGAGCCGGCCGCCCGGATCGCCCGGACGACGCGTGCACGAATTCGAGAATGTAGCACACGGCCGCGTGGGTGTCGAGCCGGGATTGACGGCACAGCTCCTGTATTCTGCTGTGTGTCCGTCCAAGCCCATCGTACCCACGCTCCCTCCTCCGTCAACTGCGCCGTCCTCACGATCAGCGACACGCGCACGCTCGAATCCGACAGCGGCGGCGACACGCTGGTCCGCCTGCTGACCGAGGCCGGGCACGCGGTCCGCGACCGTGACCTCGTCCCGGACGAGCCGGCCGCCGTCCAGGCGTGGATCCAGCGGCAGCGCTCGCGCGACGACGTCCAGGCGATCTTCACGACCGGAGGCACGGGCGTGACCGCGCGCGACAGGACCTACGAGGCCATCTACCGGATGCTCGACAAGCCGCTCCCCGGCTTCGGCGAGCTGTTCCGCATGCTCAGCTACGACGAAATCGGCCCGGCCGCGATGCTGAGCCGCGCCTGCGCCGGCGTCTCGCAGTGCCGCGTCATCGTCGCCCTTCCGGGCTCCGAAGGCGCGATCAGGCTCGCCCTCGAGAAGCTGATCCTGCCGGAGCTCGGCCACCTCGTCCGCGAGGCGGCACGATGAGCGACGGGCAGTACGGCGGCATGCGGCCGCTGACCGAGATCATCCCTCTCGAGGACGCCCGCGAACGGCTGGCCGCCGCCGTACGCCCCGTCGATCGCGTCGAGACGGTGCGCCTCGACGAAGCGGCCGGCCGGGTGCTCGGCGAAGACGTCGCGGCGCCTTTCGACGTGCCCGGATTCGCGCGCGCGGCCATGGACGGCTACGCGGTGCGCGCAGCCGATCTCGAAGGCGCAACGGCCGACGCGCCGGTCAGGCTGACGCTCACGGGCGAGTCGCGCCCCGGAGCGTTGCCGGACGTCGTGTGTGCTCCCGGGTCCTGCGTGGCCATCGCGACGGGCGCGCCGCTGCCGGAGGGCGCGGATGCCGTCGTCATGGTGGAGCGGACCCGGCGCACGGGCGCCAGCGTGGAGTTCCTGGCGGCGTCGTCGCCCGGCCAGCATGTCTCGCCTCGCGGGCACGACGTGGCGGCCGGCGCGACCGTCCTCCGCCGCGGCACGCTGCTGACGCCGGGACGCGTCGGCCTGCTTGCCACCCTCGGCCTGGCGCAGGCGCGTGTCATCGCACGGCCCGTGGTCGCCATCGTCTCGTCGGGCGACGAGCTGCTGGAGCCGGGAGACGCCCCGGCGCCCGGCCGCATCTACGACGCCAATCGCTTCACCCTCGACGCCGTGTGTCGCGCCCACGGCGCGACGACGCTCCTGCTGCCTCCCGTCGCCGACGACCTTCCGGCCTGGCATGCCGCGCTCGAGCGCGCCGCCGGCGCCGACCTGCTCGTGTCGTCCGGCGGCAGCTCCGCCGGCGAGCGCGATCTGCTCGTTGACGTCGTCGCGGCCCGCGGCGAGGTGCTGTTCCACGGCATCGCCGTCAAGCCGGGCAAGCCGACGCTCGGCGGCCGCATCGGCCACCAGCTGGTCCTCGGGATGCCGGGCAACCCGACGTCGTGCCTGTCCAACGCGTACGTCCTGCTGATCCCGCTGCTGCGGGCGCTTGCCGGCCTGCCGCCGCACGTGCCCGACACGCGTTCGGCGACGCTTACGCGAAGCGTGACGTCGCCGGCCTCACGGCTGCAGTTCTACCAGGTGCGCCTCGAGGACGGCCGTGCTGAACCGGTCTTCAAGGGCTCCGGCGACATCACGAGCCTGGCCGACGCCGACGGGTACATCGAGGTGCCGGTCGGGGTCGAGCGGATAGACGAAGGAACCGAGGTGACGGTGATGATGTACGGTCACTGACGAGGACTGGAGGAAGGGAGGAGCGAAGGAATGGAGGAGGAGGATTGGAGGGGGAGGAATGGAGGAAACACGCATTAGGCATTAGGCATTAGGCATTAGGCATGAAACTGACCCGCCTGCACCGGGGCTTCGGTGAGGCGGGTCCGGGCGTGTGGAATCAGGCGCTGAAGCGCTTGTTGACCGCGTCCCAGTCGACGACG
>JBIQIB010000069.1:12394-21100 GCA_044508265.1 Acidobacteriota bacterium | reverse complement strand
GGGCGTGTGGAATCAGGCGCTGAAGCGCTTGTTGACCGCGTCCCAGTCGACGACGTTCCACCAGGCCTTGATGTAGTCGGGGCGCCGGTTCTGGTACTTCAGGTAGTAGGCGTGCTCCCAGACGTCCAGGCCGAGGAGCGGCGTCTTGCCCTCCATGAGGGGGCTGTCCTGGTTCGGCGTGCTGGTGACGTCAACGCCGTTGCCCGACTTGATGAGCCAGGCCCAGCCGCTGCCGAAGCGTCCGGCGGCGGCCTTTGCGAACGCCTCCTGGAAGGCCTCGAAGCTGCCGAACTTCGCGTTGATGGCTTCCGCCACGGCGCCTGACGGCGCGCCGCCCTTGTTCGGTCCCATCACCTGCCAGAAGAGCGAGTGGTTGGCGTGCCCGCCGCCGTTGTTGCGAACGGCCGTGCGAATGTCCTCGGGCAGCGCGTCGATGTCGGCGATGAGCTCTTCGACGCTCTTCGCCTGCAGCTCGGTGTGCTTCTCGAGCGCCGCGTTGAGGTTGTTCACATACGTCTGATGGTGCTTCCCGTGATGGATCTGCATCGTCTGTTCGTCGATGAAGGGCTCCAGCGCGTTGAACGCGTACGGCAGTGGAGGAAGCTCGTGGGCCATGTGTCAACCACGTCCTTTCTGAAGAAAAGGGCGCGCGCCGCCCGCGAAGGCCGAGCGGACAGGCACGGACGCGCCCGGAGGAATCCAGCCAGCCTCTCGATCATAGCGCCACGCCCCGCCGGCGGCCAGCGACGCGGCGTGAACGCCGTGCCGGCACGGCAGTAGCACCATGGCCCGGTTCGGCGATCGGACGGAACCTTCCGGCGACCAGACTGACGCAGCCCGCCTGACGCGCAGGCAGGCGCTTACTGAATCGTGAGCATCCGATCGAGCGCGACGCGCGCCCAGTGCTTGGTCGGCTCGGGCACCTCGATGTGGTTGTGCACCACACCCTCGCGCATCCCGTCGAGTACCCACAGCAGGTGGTTCGGCGACACGCGGAACATCGTCGAGCACAGGCAGCCGAACTGATCCAGCGTCACCACCGTCCGCTCCGGCGCCACCTCGTTGGCCAGGCGGTTCACGAGGTGGATCTCTGTGCCGACGGCCCAGATCGATCCCGGCGGCGACGACCGCACCGTCTTGAGGATGTACTCGGTGGAGCCGCTCTCGTCTGCCGCCTGGACCACCTCGAAGGTGCATTCGGGATGGACGATGACGCGGATGCCCGGGTACTGCGCGCGCACCCTGGCAATCTGCTGCGGCGTGAACCGGGTGTGCACCGAGCAGTGCCCCTTCCAGAGGAGGAGGCGCGCACGCGAGAGCGTGGCGGGATCGTGTCCGCCGTACGGCTCTTCGGGATCCCAGACGACCATCTCGTCGAGCGGCACGCCGGCCTTGTAGCCGGTGTTGCGTCCGAGGTGCTGGTCGGGCAGGAACAGGACGTGGCGGCCGCGCGCCCAGGCCCAGTCGAGCGTCGCCGCCGCGTTGCTCGACGTGCAGACGGTGCCGCCGTGCTCGCCGACGAACGCCTTGATGGCGGCCGACGAGTTGATGTAGGTCACCGGCACCACGTCGGTGATGCCCGCGGCCTCGAGCTCGCGCCAGCAGATCTCGAGCTGCTCGAGATCCGCCATGTCGGCCATCGAACAGCCGGCGGCAAGATCGGGCAGGCTGACGCGCTGGTGCGGCGCGCCGAGGATGTCGGCGCTCTCTGCCATGAAGTGGACGCCGCAGAAGATGATGAACTCCGCCTCGTGCCGGCTGGCAGCCTCGCGCGACAGCTTCCAGGAGTCGCCGATGACGTCGGCGTGCGCGATCACCTCGTCGCGCTGGTAGTGATGTCCCAGGATGATCAGGCGTTCGCCGAGGTCGGCCTTCGCCTCGCGGATCCGCGCCTCGAGCTCGTCGGCCGCGAGGTGCATGTAGGCCTCGGGCAGCGGCTGCCGCTGTCGCAGACTGGAACGCTCGAACTCGGTGAGGGCAGTGACGTCCATTCCTTCATGCGATCGTAACACTGCCGTATACTGGATGTTCCATTTTCAGAGGAGCGCGCACATGGCGCAGGCGTTGACTCATGCTGCGGAGGGCCGAAAGCCCGAGGAGTTCCGGAACTACGAGGCCGAGGCGCGCAGCACGGTGAAGGAGTTCTACCGGCTGAACCACACGTACCAGACGTTCGACTTCGTCCAGCAGAAGAAGGCCGAGTACCTGGGGCTCGACCGCATGCGGATGACCGTCTGGGAGGCCCTGGAATACCTCGATCAGCTGGTCGACGACAGCGATCCCGACGTCGATTTCACCCAGATCGAGCACGCGATGCAGACCGCCGAGGCGATCCGCGCCGCCGGACAGCCGCGCTGGTTCCAGCTCACCGGGCTCATCCACGACCTCGGCAAGATCCTCTGCATCTGGGGCGAGCCCCAGTGGGCGGTGGTCGGCGACACCTTCGTCGTCGGCTGCAGGTTCTCCGACAAGTGCGTCTATCCGGAGTTCTTCGCCGACAATCCGGACAGCCGGAACCCCATCTATCAGACCGAGTACGGCATCTACGAGCCGAACTGCGGCCTCGACAACGTCCACCTGTCATGGGGGCACGACGAGTACATCTACCACGTCGTCAAGGACCGGCTGCCGCAGGGAGCGCTCTACGCGCTGCGCTACCACTCCTTCTACCCGTGGCACAAGGAAGGCGCCTACCAGCACCTGACGAACGAGCAGGACCGCGAGACGCTGAAGTGGGTGAAGGCGTTCAACCGCTTCGACCTGTACTCGAAGGGCGACGCGCGGCCGAA
This sequence comes from Acidobacteriota bacterium, assembly GCA_044508265.1. Taxonomy (GTDB): domain Bacteria; phylum Acidobacteriota; class Vicinamibacteria; order Vicinamibacterales; family Vicinamibacteraceae; genus JAEZDP01. Next base: position 18,311 of record JBIQIB010000069.1, on the reverse strand, counting down.
CGTGAAGGAACTGAAGCCGTACTACCAGGACCTGATCGACGAGTACCTGCCAGGCACGCTGAACTGGTAGCCGGGAGGCGCCGGTCCTAAACCGGCGCCCCTCTCGTTCCGATATCCCTTCCAGAGCGTTGATGCTGGTCAGAGGGGTATCGAGGCCGTGTCTTCTCCCGTCGTCCGCCGCCTGTATCGTCCCTGCGTCGCCACCGTCCTCACGGCCGGTGCCGTGTTTGCCGCCGCCGCCAACCTCCCTCAGGCCGTCCCGCTGATCGCGTTGAGCGCGATCTCGGCGATCGCCTGCGTCGCGCCGTCGCGGTAGACCGCGCGCCCGGGGCGCTTCTCATCCTGCTCACATCTTCGAGCGCTATAACGGCGGGGCCATGTTCCGCCGGTATGCCGCCGCGTTCTGCTGCCTGCCGTGGCTGGCCGCAGGAATCGCGCACGCCCAGCCGCCGCCCGCCGCGCTGACCGTCGCCGCCGCCGTCGATGAAGCGCTGCGTGCGTCGCCGGCGCTTCGGGCGCAGCGGGCGCTCGTCGCGGGCGAGCGCACGGCTGCCCCGCTCGCCGGACGCCTGCCCAATCCGTCGGTGTCGTGGCTCGGCGAGGGCCTGCGCCCCGCGCCGTCGCCGCCTGCCGTACTGCAGCCGGACCACGCGGTGTCTGTCGTGCAGAGCATCCCGCTCGGCGGGCGGCTCGGCGCCGAGCGCCGCCTTGCAGACGCCGACGTCGGGGTCGCCGCCACAGCGCTCGACGACGCGGCAGAGGCCGTGGCGCTCGACGTCGTGGGCCTGTTCGTGGACCTCCTGCGAGCCTCCCAATCGCAGGAGGTGCTCGACGAGCATCTCGCCGGCCTCGACGAGCTGGTGCGCATCCAGCAGCGCCGCGTCGAGGAAGGCACCGCACCGTCAGGCGATCTCGGACGGCTCCAGGCCGAGCAGCTGCGCACCCGCCTGGGCGTCAGGCGCCTCGAAGCCGAGTCGCGGCGGATCCGGCTGGCGCTCTGCGCGGCCCTCGGCCGGACGACGTGTGACGGCTGGGACGTCGTGCCGCCCGCAGCCCAGACGACGGCGCCGCCTGCGGACGCCGCGGTCCTTCTCGAATCGCGCCTCGACGAGCGCCCTGCCGTCCGTTCGGCGCTGGCGCGCCTCGAGCAGGCCCGCCTCGCAAAGGCCGTCGCGGACGCGTCCGCGTGGCCGTCGCTCGACGTCACGGCGGGGTACAAGCGCACGCAGGCGCTCGACACCGGCATGGCCGGGCTCAGCGTGACAGTGCCGCTCTTCGACCGCCAGCGGGCGCCGCGTGCCCGGGCGGAAGCTGCGGTGCAGGCGGCCGCCCTCGACGTCGAGGACGCCCGGCGGCGCGCGCGGTCGCAGCTGCAGCAGCAGCTCGGACTCGCGGACGACCTCGCGCGGCAGGCCGCAGAGAACGATCTGGCGACGCCGGCGCTCGCGTCGCGCCACGCAGCGCGCAGCGCGTTCCGCGAGGGCGAACTCGATCTCGTCAGGCTCCTGGACGCGGAACGGCTCGTGGCCGACGTCCGCCTCGACACGCTGGCGCTGACGCTCGATGCGCTGCAGGCGTCGCTGCAGAGCCGCGTCCTGCTCGGCCTCCCCCTGCCATGACCTCCCCCATGCTCGAACGTACGACTGCTGCCCTGCTGCTCGCCGCGCTCGCCGGCGTGACCGCCTGCGGCTCGGCGCCTGCGCCATCCCCCGGCCAGTCCGACGCTGGTGCCCCGGCCACTGATGTCCGCCTGACCGACGACCAGATCGCCAGCGCCGGCATCGTCGTGACGACGCTGCAGGAAGAGTCGTGGGCCGAGGAGATCGAGGTGCCCGCTGTCCTGCAGCTCGATCAGCGGCGCACGGCGCGTGTCGGCGCACTCCTCGATGGGCGCGTGGACAGCGTTCGCGCGGAGGTCGGCGACGAGGTGCGGCAGGGATCCGTACTTGCGGAACTGCACTCGCACGTCACGCACGACGCCGTGGCCGAGCTGCGCAAGGCCATCAGCGTCGCGGCGCGGCTCGAGACCGAGCTGGCATTCGCCGAGTCGGCAGAAGGGCGCGCCCGCCGCCTGCTGGCCGACGGCGCGGCGTCACCGCAGGATGTGGAACGCGCCGCGACGGCCGCATCCAGCCTCCGACGCGAGATCGAGATCGCCAGGGCAGACCAGGCGCGTGCCCGGGCCGAGCTCGGGTATTACGGCGTGGACGTCTCCGCCATCGACGGCGGCGACGAGACGCTCCATCACGACGACCACGTGCCCGTCCGCACGCCGCTTGCGGGGACGGTGCTCGAGCGCCTCATCACGACGGGCACCACCGTCACGTCGGGCCAGCCGATGTTCGTCGTCAGCGACCTGACGATGCTGTGGGTCATCGGGGAGGTGGACGAGCGCGCGGCGCGGCTGCTGCAGCCCGGCCGCCCCGCAGCCGTGCGGGTCACCGCGTTCCCCGACGACACGTTCACCGCCACGGTGGCGGCCATCGGCGACGTCGTGGCGGCCGACACGCGCCGCATCACCGTGCGCGCCGAGCTGCCGAACCGCGACCGCCGCCTCAAGCCCGAGATGTACGCGCGTCTCGTCCTCGCCGGCGACGAGCGCACCGCGCTGACGGTGCCCGGCGACGCCGTTCAGCATCTCGACGGCAGGGACGTCGTGTTCGTCGAGACGGCGCCGGGCCGGTTCGCGCCGGTCGCCGTCCGCACCGCGCGCGTCGGCGGCGCGACCGACAGCGTGGCGCTGCTCGACGGCGTCAGCGCGGGCGCCCGCGTGGTGACCCGCGGCGCGTTCCTCGTGCGATCTGAACTGCAGAGAGCGATGCTGGCGGAGGACGAGTAGGTGTCGGCCGTCGAGCAGTCGGTGCGCTGGTCGCTGCGCCATCCGGGCTTCGTGCTGGTGGCAGTGGCCGCGCTCGTCGTGACCGGTCTCGTGGCGTTCCGGGATCTCGGCGTGGAAGCGTTCCCCGATCTCACGAACAACCAGGTGGTCGTCATCACCGAGGCGCCCGGCCTGGCTGCGCCAGAGGTCGAACAACGCGTCACCTATCCCCTCGAGACGGCGTTGATGGGCCTGCCCGACACCACCGAGGTGCGGTCGGTGTCGAAGTTCGGGCTGTCGCTCGTGACGATCGTGTTCGAGGACGACGTGCCCGTGTACTTCGCGCGCCAGCTCGTGGGCGAGCGCGTGAACGAGGCCCGCGACCGCCTGCCCGAGGGCGTCACCACGTCGCTCGGCCCCGTCGCCACGGCGTTCGGCGAGATCTACCAGTACCTGGTGGAAGGACCCGACGAGGACGCGCTCGACCTGCGTGCATTTCACGACTGGGAGATGCGGACGCGGCTGCGTGCGGTCCCCGGCGTCGGCGACGTGAACTCGTGGGGCGGCAGGTCGCGGGCGTTCGAGGTGCTCGTGGACCCGTCGAGGCTGGAGTCGTTCGGCCTGACGCTGCACGACGTCGTGGACGCGCTGTCCACCAACAACCAGTCGTTCAGCGGCGGCTTCCTCGAGTCGCGCGGCGAACGGCTGACGGTGCGCGGGCTCGGGCTGCTGACCGGCGTGGACGACATCGCGGGCACTGTGGTGCGCACGCGTACAGGATCGGCCGTGAGGGTGCGCGACGTCGCCGACGTGCGCGTCGGCGCCCTGCCGCAGGAAGGCGCCGTCACGCGAGACGCGAAGGGCCAGACCTTCTCGGGCATGGTGATCATGCTCAAGGGGCAGAACGGGCGCGATGTCGCCCACGCGGTAAAGCTCGAGGTAGACGCCATCCGCAAGACGCTGCCCGCGTCCACGTCGATCACGCCCTTCTACGACCAGAGCGAGGTCATCGCCCGCACCTCGCGCACCGTGGCGACGAACCTGCTCGAAGGCTCGGCGCTGGTCGTCGCCGTCCTGTTCGTGTTCCTGCGCAACTTCCGGGCCGCGCTCATCGTGGCGGGCGTCATCCCCCTGGCGATGCTCAGCGGCTTCATCGGGATGCGCCTGACCGGCGTGTCGGCGAACCTCATGTCGCTCGGCGCGATCGACTTCGGCCTGATGGTGGACGGCGCCGTGGTGATGGCCGAGAACCTCGTGCGGCGCAGGCATGGCGTGCCGCCGGAGGTCCTGCAGTCACGTGAGGGGCGCCACCAGATCGACGTCCACGCCGCCGTGGAGGTGGCGCGTCCCGTGCTGTTCGGCGTGCTGATCATCCTCGCCGTCTATCTGCCGCTGTTCGCGCTCGAGGGCCTCGAGGGCAAGATGTTCCGCCCGATGGCCATCACCGTGTGCTCCGCGTTGTTCGGTGCGCTCGTGCTCTCGCTAACCGGCGTGCCCGTCGCGTCGAACCTGCTGCTGCGCACGGGCGGACACCACGACGAGGCACGCTGGTTCGAGGCGCTGCGCACGCGGTACCTGCGGTTCCTGCACGCCGCGCGACGGCACGCCCCGCGCACGCTCGCGATTGCCACGTCCGCCATCGTCATCGCCATTGGCTCGGTGCCGTGGCTCGGCACCGAGTTCATGCCGCGCCTCGACGAGGGCGCGATCCTCATCGAGACGCGCAAGCTGCCTTCCGTCTCGATCGAGGAATCGGCCGACATCTCCACGCGGCTCGAGGCGATCGTGGCACGCTTCCCCGAAGTGCGGCAGGTCGTCACGAAGATCGGCCGGCCCGACCTGGCGACCGAGGCCATGGGCATCTACCAGGGCGACGTCTACGTCAACCTGCACCCGCAGGACCAGTGGACGAGCGGCCACACGAAGGAAACGCTCATCGACGCGATGGCCGACGCGCTGTCGGTGATGCCGGGCGTCACGTTCAACTTCACGCAGCCGATGGCCATGCGCCTCGACGAGGTGGTCTCGGGCGTGAAGGCGGACATCGCGCTGAAGATCTTCGGGCCCGACATGGCCACGCTCGAGCAGCTCGGCCACGACGTCATGCAGCGGCTCGAGGGTGTCGAGGGACTCGCCGATCTCCAGGCCGAGACGCTCTCTGGAGCGGCGCAGCTCGAGGTGGCCATCGACAGGCAGGCCGCTGCGCGCTACGGGCTGTCGGTGCACGACATCCAGCAGGTGGTGGAAGCCAGCGCAGGCGGCACGCTCGCGACGAGGCTGCTCGACGGCGCCAGGAACTTCCCCGTGCTGGTCCGGCTCCCCGACACCTACAGGGTCTCGGCCGACGGGCTGGCGGCGGTGCCGCTGCTGGCGCCGGGCGGCGAACGCGTCACCCTCGCGAGCGTCGCGCGGATCCGGCAGGTGACGGCGCCCGAGTCGATCAACCACGAGCGCGGCGAGCGCCGGTTCGTCGTGCAGGGGAACGCCCGCGGACGCGACGTCGGCAGCGTCGTCGCCGATGCGGAGCAGCGGCTCGCCGGCCTGCCGCTGCCGCCCGGCTACTACCTCGAATGGGGGGGCCAGTTCGAGAACCAGGCGCGGGCGACGGCGCGGCTGCTGCTCGTGATCCCGCTCTCGATCGCGATCATCCTGCTGCTGCTCTACGCCACGTTCCACAAGGTGCGGCAGGCGGCGCTCGTCATCATGAACGTCCCGTTCGCGCTCGTCGGCGGCATCGCCGCGTTGTGGATCCGCGGCCTCACGCTGAACCTCTCGGCGTCGGTCGGCTTCATCGCCCTGTTCGGCGTGGCCGTCCTCAACGGCGTCGTCCTGGTAACGGCCATCAACCAGCTGCGCGCCGGTGGCCATCCCCTCGCGGAGGCCATCAGCGAGGCGGCCGCCACCCGGCTCAAGCCGGTCCTCATGACCGCGCTCGTCGCCGCCCTCGGCTTCGTGCCGATGGCGCTCAACACGGGCGCCGGCTCCGAAGTACAGCGCCCACTCGCCACCGTCGTCATCGGCGGCGTGTTCACGTCGACGCTGCTCACGCTCGTCGTGCTCCCGGTCGTCTATGAGATCATCGAGCGACGCCACGACCAC
>JBIQIB010000069.1:0-12294 GCA_044508265.1 Acidobacteriota bacterium | reverse complement strand
AAGCATCAGGCATTACCGTTGCACCTCCTCCTCGTCGAAGACGACCCGGCGATCAGCCACTTCCTGGTGAAGGGGTTGCAAGAGGAACACCACCTGGTGGACCTCGTCGAGGACGGCCATGCCGCCGAGTCGCAGGCGCTCGACGAGGACTACGACGCGATCGTCCTCGACCTGATGCTGCCCGGCCAGGATGGCTTCACCGTCTGCCGCAAGCTGCGCGCGCAGGGCGTCGATGCGCCGATTCTCGTGGTGACGGCGCGCCACCAGGTGGCGGACAAGGTGCTCGGCCTCGACGCCGGCGCCGACGACTACCTCGTCAAGCCGTTCGCGTTCGACGAGCTGCTCGCCCGTCTGCGGGCGCTCTCGCGTCGCGGACGTTCCAGGCACCTGACGGCGACGCTGACGGTGGGAGCGCTCGCCCTCGACGAGCGCGAGCATCGGCTCACGGCCAATGGCGAGGACGTCGCGCTGACGGCGACCGAGTATCGCCTCCTCGAGTTCCTGATGCGCTGTGCGGGGTCCATCGTGACGCGGGCGCAGCTCGGCGAACGCGTCTGGGGCGGCACCTACGACCCGGCGTCCAACGTGGCGGACGTGTACATCGGCTACCTGCGGCGCAAGCTCCAGGCCGCGGGACTCGAGGGATACATCAGGACCGTCCGGGGGCTCGGCTACGTCCTCGAGGCGCCGCCCCCCGCGTGAGCCGGCTGCCGGCTCCGGAGGCACGCGCATGAACGCACCGACCGCCGCTCACGGGCCGTCCGCCAGTGGCTCGACGCTCTCGCTGCGGGCGAGGCTCACGCTGCGCTGGACGCTGGCGTTCGGCCTGGTCCTCACGGCCGCGTTGCTGCTCGTCTTCGTCGGCGCGCGCGCGTTCGGCTACGCGGCGCTCGACCTGCACCTGCGGACGGTGGCCGCCACCGAGCTCGCGTCGTCCACGGACCAGGGCGCACCCATCCACCTGCACGAGTTCCCCGTCGGCGCGCTCAACGACAACGAGTTCGCGCCGAAGTTCTCGCTGATCTACGCGGCCGACGGCACGCTCGTCGCCCACACCGGCGGCTTCAGGCCCGGCGACATGGACCTCGACCACACGTTCCGCGAGGACGCGCTGGCCGGCCAGACGCCGCTCATCGACATCGAGTGGCAGGGCCGGCCGGGCCGACTGATCGGGCTTCGCGCCGAGAACGACGCCGGCGAGCCGTTCGTCCTGGCCGTCGGCATGCTGGCCGATCGCCTCGACGAGAACCTGCGCCGGCTGATGTGGCTGCTGCTGGGCGTGTGGGGTGCCGCTCTCGGGACCACGGCCGTCGTGGGCCACCACCTGGCGTCGCGCGCGCTGCAGCCCATCGACAGCATCACGCGCCGCGCCGGCGAGATCGCGCGCGACAGGATCGACGCGCGCCTCGATCCACCCGGCATCGACGACGAGATCGGCCGCATGACGCTCCTGCTCAACGAGATGCTCGACAGGCTGCACGGCGTCATCGCGGCCAACCGCCGCTTCGCGGCCGATGCCTCCCACGAGCTGCGCAGCCCGCTCACGGCCATTGCCGGCGAGATCGACGTCACGCTGAAGCGCGAGCGGTCCGCGGCGGAATACGCCGAGACGCTGCGCGTCGTTCGCGAGCAGCTCAACGAGATGTTCGCGCTCACCGACGACCTGACCCTCCTGGTGCAGGCCGAAGAGCGGGCCGACGCCGTCACGCTGCGGCCCGTGCCCGTCGATGCGCTGCTGGCAGGCGTCGCGCATCGCCTTGCGCCGCTCGCCGTGCAGAGGCAGGTGCAGCTCACGCTGCCGCTCGTCGTCCCTGAGCTCCGGGTGTTCGGCGACGCGGCCCTGCTCGCGCGTGCCCTCGACAACGTCGTCGCCAACGCGCTGCAGTACACGCCGGCAGGCGGGCACGCGGAACTCACCGTGGGTTGGGAAGCGCCGTCCGAGCAGGACGGCTGGACGCCGGGCCGCGTGCGCATCCGCGTCGCCGACACGGGGCCGGGCATCCCTCCGGAAGCGTCGGAGCGGGTATTCGACCGCTTCTATCGCCTCGACGCGTCACGGTCGCGACGCACGGGAGGCACCGGGCTCGGCCTGGCCATCACCAGGGCCATCGTCACCCTCTTCGGCGGCACCGTGCGAGTCGCGCCGCCGGATGACAGCGCGAGGCGCGGCAGCGGAACGACCATCGAGATCGTATTGCCCGGTGAAGGTCCACCGGGCACATAACGCTGATCACTACCGCAGCTGATACATCGTGTCGCGCTCGAGCGGCTCGCGTCCCGCTCGCGCGATCAGGCGGCGGATCTGCGCGGTGGTGAGGATCTCGGGCGTATCCGATCCGGCCATGTGGTAGATGCGCTCTTCCTGCACCGTGCCGTCGAGGTCGTCGGCGCCGAACCACAACGCGGCCTGTGCCGTGCTCACGCCCGTCGCGATCCAGAACGCCTTCATGTGGTCGACGTTGTCGAGCATCAGGCGCGCCACGGCGATCGTGCGCAGCGTGTCGGCGGCGGTCGGCGCCGGCAGCTTGCGCATCTGGTTGTGCTCGGGATGGAACGCGAGCGGGATGAACGCCTGGAAGCCGCCGGTCTCGTCCTGCAGCTCGCGCACGCGCAGCATGTGATCGACGCGCTCGTCGAGCCGCTCGATGTGCCCGTACAGCATCGTCACGTTCGTCTTCATGCCGAGACGATGCGCGAGGCGGTGGATCGACAGATATCGGTCGGCGTCGGCCTTGTCGTGCGCGATCTTGCGGCGCACGCGTTCGGCGAAGATCTCGGCGCCACCGCCGGGCAGCGACTCGAGCCCCACCGACATCAGCTCGCGCAGCACCTGCTCGTCGGTCATCCCGTAGAGGTCGGCGAAGAACGCAATCTCGACGGCCGTGAAGGCCTTGAGCGTGATGTCCGGACGGATCCGTTTGAAGCCCGCCAGCAGGTCCTTGTAATAGCTGAACGGCAGGTGGGGATGCAGGCCGTTGACGATGTGGATCTCGGTGATGGCCTGCTGGTCGCGTTCGCGCAGCTTGTCCCAGGCCTGCTCGAGCGTCATGGTGTAGGCGCCGGGCATGCCTTCCTGCAGGCGCGCGAACGAGCAGAACAGGCACGATGCCTGGCAGACGTTGGTGACCTCGAGCCGCAGGTTGTAGTTGTAGAAGGTTCGGCCGCCGTGACGGGCCTCGCGCTCGCGGTTCGCGAGCCAGCCCACGGCGAGGAGGTCGGGCGCCTCGAAGAGCCGCAGCCCGTCGGAGGCATCGAGGCGTTGGCCCCTGTCGCGCTTCTCGGCGATGTCGAGCAGCCCCGCCGCAGCGAGCCGCGCAGACATCATCGGATCAGGCAAGACGGCAGGATCCGATCAGGCGATGCCCCAGACCTGCACACGCAGCGTGCGCGAGCGGGGGCCGTCGAGCTCGCCCATCAGGATGCGCTGCCACTGGCCGAGCACCACGTCGCCGCCGCTCACCTGGAGCGTGAGGCTGTGGCCCAGCAGCAGGGCGCGCAGGTGGCTGTCGGCGTTCATGCGGTCGCAGTCGCTGTGGTCGGGGTCGTTGTGCAGCCAGTTGTCGTCGCGCGCGACCATCTTCTCGAGGAAGGCCTTGATGTCGGAAAGCAGCGCGGTCTGGAACTCGTTGATGAAGAGCGTGCACGTGGTGTGCATGGACCAGAGGCTGACGATGCCTTCCCGGATGCTGAGGCTCCGAACGAGCTCCATGATCCGCTCGGTGAGGTCGACCAGTTCGACGCGTTCGTCGGTCTCGATGACGAACGTTTCCCCATGAATCGTCAGACCGGCGGCAGATACGGTGGTCACTTCCGCGACAGGTGCCTCACGGACGGTCACCGTGGAACTCTTGCTCATGCGCTCCTCGTAGAGGCGTAAGGTGCCGACCGGGCTTGGCAGGGTCGGACCCACAAACCGGAAATGTTACGCCAACAGCACAGGCCGTCGCAACAGTCGGACGGCGGGTCTGGTCGCCTGACCGGTCGCCACCCGGCCTCGTCAGTATAGGTCCATCGGGCCCGCGCAGTAGCGCATTTTACGGTCCCCGTACCCCCGCCGTTGCACCCGGGACGCGGGCCGGCCCGCCCGCGAGCCGCGCGCACAGCCCCGCCGGAGGTCTGCTATGCTGCCCCTCGACAACCCCGGTGTTGTCGAAGGGAAGCCGGGTGAGAATCCCGCACGGTCCCGCCACTGTGATGCGGTGTACCGCTCCCCCGGGCCAGGCGTCCCCCGCCGGCCCCGCCACTGTCGATGCCGTGCATCGACGGGAAGGCGTCGGGAGCGTCAGATGATGAGCCGCTGAGTCAGGAAACCTTCCATCGGGGCATGTCCTCTTCGGATCCGCGCATGCCGCGCGGTCCGGTCGGCGCGTGGAAACGCCGAGGAGGTCTCATGCGGTTCTTCCGTTCCCTGCCCCTGGCCGGGTGCCTGCTGGCCCTGGCTGCGTCGTTCCTCTCTGCCGAGCCGCTGACCGGCACCGTCATCGGGCCCGACGACAGGCCCGTCGCCGGTGCGCCGGTCGTCGTCGCGCGCCCGACCGGCGGTCTGATCCATGCCCACACCGACGACGAGGGACGCTTCGCCGTGGACGTGGCGCCTGGCCGCTACGTGGTGCACGTCGCGGGAGTCGACAGCCTCACCTCGGAGGCGCGCACGGTAGACGTCGCGACCGGCGGCGCAGCCGAGATCAGCATCCGCCTGCACGTGGCGGCGCTCGCCGAGACCGTCGTCGTCTCCGGCGCCCACGTGCCGATGGCGTCGTCGCGCACCGGCGCGAGCCTGACCGTCATCGACGAGCACGAGCTCGAGGCGCGGCAGGTGGACGGCGCGGCGGATGCGCTGCGGTCCGTACCCGGCATCAGCATCGCGCGCAGTGGCACACGCGGCAGCGTCACCTCGATCTTCCCGCGCGGCGGCGAGAGCGACTTCACGCTCGTGACCGTCGACGGCATCCGCCTCAACGACCTCGGGGGTGATTTCGACGCGGCGCACCTCACCGCCTTCGACCTTCAGCAGGTGGAGGTGGTACGAGGACCGCAGAGCTCGACCTACGGCTCCGACGCCATCGGCGGCGTCGTGTCGCTCGTCACGCGCCGCGGCGGACGACCGCGCGTCGCCGGCCTGTTCGAGGGCGGCAGCTTCGGCACGGTGCGGTCGAACGTGACGGCGGCGGGCTCGACGGGATCGCTCCGCTGGGGCGGCGGCGTGGAGCGGCTTGCTTCGGACGGCTTCACCGGCACCGCGCCGGGTACGGGCGAGCGCGTGAGCAACGACGATTACCGGCGTACCGACGGCACGCTCAGCCTCGGCTTCGACACGCAGCGCTGGCAGGCCACGGCGCTCGTGCGGGGCGGCACGAACACGCGCGGCGTACCGGGCCCGTACGGCAGCGACCCCGGCGGGACGTTCAGCGGCGTGGATCGCATCTCGCGCGGCGACAACGACACGCTCGCCGTCGGCGGCAGCGCGTCGTATCTCGCCGCGGACGGCGTGCAGCTCCGCGCGCAGGGCACCTTCGCCGACCGCGACAGCACGTTCATCAGCGCGTTCGCGCCCGATGTGCCGACCGTCTCGTCGAACCGGCTCGCGACGGGCCGCGTGCAGGCCGACGGCGCGCTGTCGCCGTCGCTGTCGTGGACGGCCGGCGCGGAGCTCGCGCGTGAGCGCGGCGGCTCGTCGTTCATCACCCGGACGGGCGGCGCCCTCGTCGACGTGTCGCGCAGCCTGCTGGGAACCTTCGTCGAAGGCCGCGTCTCGCGCGGACGGCTGGCCCTCCAGGCGGGACTGCGGGTCGAGCGCATCAGCCGCGACGCCCTCCCGGGCGATGCGTCGGCGTTCCAGCCGCGTCCCGACTTCGCCCGCGACGTCGTCGTTTCGGCCAATCCGCGGGCCTCGGTCAGCGTGCGCCTCCATGAATCGGCATCGGGCTGGACGCGGCTCCGCGCCAACGCGGGTACGGGGATCCGCGCGCCGGGCGCCTTCGAAATCGCGTTCACCGACAACGCCAACCTCCGGCCGGAACGCAGCCGGAGCTTCGACGTCGGCCTGGAGCAGGGCTTCGTCGGGGGCCGGCTCATCGCGGACGTGGCGTACTTCCGCAACAGCTACGACGATCTGATCGTCACGGTCGGACGCGCGCTCGCCGATGCCAGCCGCTACATGAGCGACAACATCTCGAATGCCCGGGCGCACGGGCTCGAGGCGAGCCTGGCCGCCCGTCCGCTGCGGGCGCTCTCGGTGCGCGCCGGATACGTGTGGCTCGGCACGGAAATCCTGGCGGTGGACGGCGCCGGCGTGGCCCCGACGCCGTTCGGGGTCGGCGACCCGCTGCTCCGGCGTCCACGCCACTCCGGCTTCATGGACGCGGTGCTGACGACGGGTCGCGTCAACGGATACTTTCGCGTGGACGGCCGCGGCCGCTGGCTCGACATCGACCCGGGCTTCGGCGCGTCGGGCGGCCTCTACGACACGCGCGGCTTCGTCGTGGCGGATGCGGGCGCAGGCATCGCCGTCCACCGGCTCGTCGAGGCGCGCGTGCGCGTGACCAACCTGTTCGACAGGAGCTACGAAGAGATCCTCGGCTTTCCGGCGCTGGGCCGGGCGGTCGTGGTGGGGGTTCGGGTTGCTGCAGGCCGTTGACGTCCACGTCGGGTTCGGGCGGACCGAGGTGCTGCACGGCGTCTCGCTCGACGTCGCGCGCGGCGCGGTCGTCGGCGTGCTCGGCCCCAACGGCTCCGGCAAGACGACGCTGCTGCGCGTGCTGACGGGCGCGCTGGCGCCGTCGGCGGGCAGGGTGCTGCTCGACGGCGTGCCGCTGGCGTCGATTCCGCGGCGCGCGCTGGCGCGCCGCATCGCCGTCGTGCCGCAGGAGGTGCACCCGGCCTTCGACTACACCGTCCTCGAGCTCGCGCTGACGGGCCGCTACCCGCACCTCGGCGCGTTCGCCTTCGACAGCGCGGACGACGTGCTGGCGGCGCGGCGTGCGCTGGCCGCCACCGGGACGAGCGACCTCGAGTCGCGTCCGTTCGAGACGCTGAGCGGCGGCGAGAAGCAGCGCGTGGTGATCGCCAGCGCGCTGGCGCAGTTTGCGGACGCCGAACACGGCGACGCCGGCTCGCCGACGAGGCTGCTCGTGCTCGACGAGCCGACGTCCGCGCTGGACCTGCGCTACCAGGTGGACGTCGGCCTGCTGCTCCGGCGGCTCAACGAGGCGTCGGGGCTGACGCTGATCGTGAGCACGCACGACCTGCAGTTTGCCGCGCAGGTCTGCGACGACGTCGTGCTGCTGAAGGACGGCCGCGTTCTGGCGACGGGGCCGACCGACGAGACGCTGCGCCCCGACACCGTCCGCGCGCTCTACGGCGTGGACGTGGACGAGCTGACGCATGCCGACGGACGGCGCGTGCTCGTCTCGGTGGGGCTGCCCGACGGGCGCAGGACACGCGGATGAAGGTGGACGGCGGCAGCATGGCGATGGCCGGGGACACGGGTGCGGCAAAGCGCGCAGCTGCCACGGCACGTGCGCGCCGCCGCCGTCTCCGGACCATCTATCTCGGCTTCGGAGGCACGCTGCTGCTCACGCTGGCGGTGGCGCCGCTGCTCGGGTCCACGGCGATCGACCCGCGCGACATCTTCGACGGGAGCGTGCCGTACGCGGCCAATCGCGCGGCGCAGATCTTCTTCATCGCCCGGTTGCCGCGCGTCCTCACGGCCGCGCTCGTCGGCGCCACGCTCGCGTCGGCGGGCGTCGTCGTCCAGGCGCTGCTGCGCAACCCGCTGGCGACGCCGTTCACGCTCGGCGTTTCGTCGGGCTCCGCGCTGGGGGCGATGCTGGCGCTCACGTTCCTGCCCACGTGGGGCGTGGGAGGCTGGTCGGCGGTGCCGCTGGCCAGCCTGGCGGGGGCGTTCGGCGCCGTCCTCATCGTGTACGGTCTCGCGCAGGTCCGGCAGCGCGGGTTCTCGACCGACGTGCTGCTGCTGGCCGGCGTCACGCTGAACGCGTTCTTCTCGGCGCTGATCCTCCTGGTGCAGTACCTGTCCGACTTCACGCAGACCGTGCGCACGCTGCGGTGGCTGATGGGCGATCTCGACGTCGGCAGCCTCGCGCCGCTCGCGACGGCGCTGCCGCTGCTGGTCGCCGCGTGGGCCATGTTCGCGTGGCTGCCGCGCAGCCTGAACGTGCTGGCGCTCGGCGCCGAGCAGGCGGGGACGCGCGGCGTGCCGGTGCTCCGGGTGCAGCGGATGGCGTTCTTCAGCGCGTCGCTTGCCACGGGCATCGCCGTCTCGCTGGCCGGGCCGATAGGCTTCGTCGGGATCATCGTGCCGCACCTCGTGCGGCTGCTCGTCGGCGCGGACCACCGCGTGGTGCTGCCCGCGGCGTTCTTCTTCGGCGCGACGTTCCTGGTGCTGTGCGATACGCTGGCGCGGACGATCATCGCGCCGGTCGAGCTCCCCGTCGGCGTCGTCACGGCGACCATCGGGGGCCCCTTCTTCCTGTGGCTGCTCATCGTCCGTCGATGAGCGCCGCCGATGCGTCATGGGTAATCAGATGCTTTCGTTGATGCGCCCCCGCACCGATGCCGAGCGCGCGTGGGGGAACGGGTGTGCCGGACGCCCGGCGCTGCGCCTGTGGGGCGCAACGCACGTGTTCCTCCTGTTGGTGGCGGTGGCGGTCGCTGCGCTGGCGTCGGCGGCCTGCGGGCAGGATGCGCCGCCTGCAGACGTCAGGCCGGAGGTGGACGGGCCGCGCGTCGTGTCGCTGGTGCCCGCAGCCACCGAGATGCTTTTCGCCGTGGGGGCGGGCCGGCAGGTCGCCGCGGTGAGCAGCTTCGACGAGCGTCCGGAGGAGGTCCGGGAGTTGCCGAAGGTCGGCGCGCTCCTCGATCCCGACGTCGAGCGAATCCTGTCGCTGCGCCCGGATCTCGTCGTGACCTACCACTCGCAGGACGCGCTCGAGCGCCAGCTCGCGCAGGCCGGCATCGAGACGTTCGCCTTCGTGCATGGCGGGCTCGGCGACATGCTGACGACGCTCGAGTCGCTCTCCGCGAAGGTGGGGCACGCGGAAGAGGGGCGGACGACGGCCAACCTGCTGCGCGCGCGGTTCAACGCCGTGCGGATGCGCGTCGAGGGGCGCCCACGCCCGCGCGCGCTGCTCGTGTTCGGCCGCGAACCCGGCGCGCTGCGCCAGGTCTGGGCGAGCGGCGGGGTCGGGTTCCTGCACGATCTGCTGGAGCTTGCCGGCGCGGAGAACGTCTTTGCCGATGTCGCACGCGAGAACGTCCAGGCGACGACCGAGCAGTTGCTGGCGCGGGCGCCCGACGTGATCGTCGAGCTGCGGCGCGAGGACGACGAGTCGCGCGACGCGCAGGCCGTGGAGGAATGGTCCGCGCTCGGCAGCATCCCCGCCGTGCGGGACGGACGCATCCTGCGGCTGCCGGGCGACGACTTCATCGTCTCGGGGCCGAGGCTGGCCGACGCGGCGGAGCGGCTCGCGCGAGCGCTCCACCCCGAGGCCTGGGCGTCGTCAGGTCACTCGCCGACGAACACCACTTCGACCGGTCGCGGGACCAGTCCCTTCTCGTAGGCTTCGCCCATGAAGCGGCGGACCGCCTCACGGCCGCGTTCGCCGTAGTCGAGCGTCAGCTCGTTCACGTACATCCCGACGAACTTGTCGGTGCGGGCGCGGTCGAGGCCGCGTCCGAAGTCGATGGCGTAATCGACGGCCTTCTCCCTGTCGCGGAGCGCCGTCGCGATGCTGTCGTGCAGCAGCTTCGAGACGCGCGTCATCATCTCGGGTCCGAGGTCGCGCCGGATCACGTTGCCGCCGAGCGGCAGCGGCAGGCCGCCGGTGCGCTCGAACCACCACTCGCCGAGGTCCACAATCTTGCGCAGGCCCTCGTCCTCGTACGTCAGCTGGCCTTCGTGAATGAGCAGGCCGGCCTCCACCTTGCCGTCGCGCACGGCCTCGAGGATCTCGTCGAACGGCATGACGACGTAGTCGAGGCCCGGCTGGTACATCTGCAGCGCCAGCCACGCCGAGGTCAGCAGCCCGGGGATCGCCACCGTCACGCCGTCGAGCGACGTCGGGCCATCCTGCCGGACGACGACCATCGGCCCGTAGTTGTCGCCCATGCTGGCGCCGTGCGGCAGCAGCGCGTAGCGGTCGGACAGGTGCGCGTACGCGTGAAAGGAGACCGCACTCACCTCGTAGGTGCCGTCGAAGGCCTTCTGGTTGAGCGTCTCGATATCAGAAAGGACCTGGCTGATCTCCAGGTCGCCCGCGTCGACGGCCCCCGAAGCCAGGCCGTAGAACATGAATGCATCGTCGGAGTCGGGGCTGTGCGCCACGGTGATCTTCATACCGGCATCAGTGTAGGCCACGGCGCGTGTCGGGGGCTAACGGGGGAGGCAGCTTGTCAGCTTGTCGGCTTGCCGGCTTGCCGGCTTGTCGGCGGGTCAGCGGGTCGGCGGGTCAGCGGTCAGCGGCCAGCGGGTAGCCGGTCAGCGGCAAGCGGGTAGCGGGTAGCGGCCAGCTCTTCTCCGCTTCCCCGCGTGCGCTCCCCTCCGCCGCCTCCGCGCCTCCGCGTGTGCAGAATCCGCAACCCTCCAGACCACAGACCTGACCCCATCCCTCCGCGATCCGGAGACCTGACCCCCTACGTGCGGCGCAGGACGCGCTCGTAGATGCGGAGGACGTCGCGCCGCGTGACGACGCCGAGCAGCAGCGGCGGGCCGCTCGGGCTCGTGCGCTCCGCGACTAGCAGGACGTCGTGATCGGCGGCGGCCAGGCGGTCGAGTGCCGCGTCCAGCCGCTCCTCGGGCGCGACGAGGACGTCGGCGACAGGCAGGACGAGCGCGCTGAGGTCCGGCGGCCGCTTCTCGCCCACCGACGCCGCGGCGAGCTGCTCCGCCGTGACAGCCCCGAGGAGCACGTCCCCCTCCTCACCGGGCCCCGTCACCGCGAGCGCCGTCGCCCGCGCCTTCACCGCCCGCGCGAGCGCCGCGACGACGTCGGTCGAGACGTCGAGCGTCGGCAGGCCCTTGCGCATCGCAAGCGAGACGGTGAGCCCGTGCGTCCGCTCGATCTCGGCACCCTGGTAGTACCCGATGTTCTGCTGCCGCAGCTTGAGCGTGTAGATGGACTCGCCGACGAACGACCGCGTGACGATGACCGAAATCGCCGTCACGACCATCATCGGCAGGATGATGCGGTAGTCGTCGGTCATCTCGAACAGCAGGATGATGGCCGTCAGCGGCGCCAGCGCCGTGCCTCCGACGACGCCGCCGATGCCGACGAGCGCGTACGCTCCGGCGCCGGCCGTCATGCCGGGGAAGATCGCGTGCACCAGCCAGCCGAAGGCGCCGCCGAGCACCGCGCCGACGTACATCGCCGGGCCGAACACGCCGCCCGACCCGCCCGACGCGAGCGTGACCGACGTCGCGATCATCTTCAGCGGGATGAGCACCAGCAGCAGGAGCGGCGCGAGCGTGCCCCACGTGGCTGCCTGGATCGTGTCGCTGCCGGTGCCGAAGACCTCCGGGTAGAACCGTCCGATGATGCCGAGCGCCAGGCCGCCGATGACGGGCTTGAACCGCTGCGGGAACTCCCACGCGTCAAAGCGGTCCTCGAGCGCGTAGAGCGTCCGGATGAACGCCACCGACGCCAGGCCGGCCAGGACGCCGAGCACCACGTAGAACAGCAGTTCGCTGTTCGAGACGAGGTCGTAGCGCGGCACCACGAACGACGGGAAGTTGCCAAACAGCGACCGCGAGACGACCGTCGCGCTGACGGAGGCCAGGATGACGGCGCCGAACGCCGGCGTGAGCTCGCCCGTGATCACCTCGAGCGCGAAGATGGCCCCGCCGATGGGCGCGTTGAAGACCGCCGCCAAGCCCCCCGCCGCGCCGCACGCGACGAAGGTGCGCATGTGGTGCGGCGGGACGCCGAACCGCCGGCCCGCCGCCGACGCCGTGGCCGCCCCGATCTGCACCATCGGACCTTCCTGGCCGGCCGACCCGCCCGAGCCGATCGAGATCGCCGACGCGATGATCTTGACGATGGCCACGCGGCCGGCGATGCGGCCGCCGCGCGTCGCCACGGCCGACATGACTTCGGGCACGCCGTGGCCGCGCGCCTCCGGCGCGAACCGCGCGATGAAGGGCCCCACGAGCAGCCCTCCGAGCGCGGGGAGGATGATGACCGCCGAGGGCCCGAGCCAGCCGAGCCACGACGCAAACGTGACGAAGAACAGGTGATGGACGGCCGACAGGCTGTAGATGAACGCCGCCGATCCGAC
>JBIQIB010000068.1:21149-23663 GCA_044508265.1 Acidobacteriota bacterium | reverse complement strand
ACGTTACACTGCTGCCTGTGTCAGTGGCACTCATCACCGGCTCGGCCGGCCTGATCGGATCGGAAGCGGTCGACGCCTGCATCGCCCGCGGCTACGACGTCGTGGGCATCGACAACGACATGCGGCGGCGGTTCTTCGGCGACGACGCCTCCACGGCCTGGCAGCGGGGCGAGCTCGAACGCCGGCACGGCAGCCGGTATCAGCACGTCAACCTCGACATCCGCGACGCCGAGGGCGTGGCCGCTGTCGTCGGCCGGTACGGCCGGAACCTGCACCTCGTCGTCCACACCGCCGCGCAGCCGTCACACGACTGGGCCGCGCGCGAGCCGTTCACCGACTTCGGCGTCAACGCCGTCGGCACGCTCAACCTGCTCGAGGCGTGCCGGCAGCACGCCCCGGAGGCCGTGTTCGTCTTCACCTCGACCAACAAGGTGTACGGCGACACGCCGAACCGGCTGCCGCTCGTCGAACTCGAGACGCGATGGGAGATCGACCCGTCGCATCCGTATGCCGACGGCATCGACGAGTCGATGAGCGTCGACCAGTCGACGCACTCGCTGTTCGGTGCGTCGAAGGTGGCCGCAGACGTCCTCGTGCAGGAGTACGGCCGTTACTTCGGGATGCGCACGGGCGTGTTCCGCGGCGGCTGCCTGACCGGGCCGCATCACTCGGGCACGATGCTGCACGGCTTTCTCGCCTACCTGATGAAGTGCACGGTCACGGGCACTCCGTACCGGGTGTTCGGCTACAAGGGCAAGCAGGTGCGCGACAACATCCACAGCGCCGACCTGGTAGGCGCGCTGCTCGCCTTCGCCGAGGCGCCGCGGCCCGGCGAGGTGTACAACATCGGCGGGTCGCGCCATTCGCACTGTTCCATGCTCGAGGCCATCACGCTCTGCGGCGAGATCGCCGGCCGTCCGCTCAACTGGACGTACGAAGAGGCCAACCGCGTCGGCGACCACATCTGGTACGTGAGCGACATCGGCAAGTTCAAGGCCCACTACCCCGCCTGGACGCAGCGGTACGACCTCCGCGCGCTGCTGCAGGACATCCACGACCGCAACGCCGAACGCTGGCTGCAGGCGACGGCGTAGTCATGGACGTCCAGACCATCTATCACCGGCGCTTCGCCGACATGCTGGAGTTCCGCCGGCGCATGTGGGACGTGCTGTGCCGCGAGTTCTTCCAGCGCCACGTGCCGGCCGACGCCACTGTCGTCGAGATCGGTGCCGGCTACTGCGAGTTCATCAACCACATCCGCGCGGGCCGCAAGATCGCCGTCGACCTCAACCCCGACACGCAGGTGCACGCCGGCAGCGACGTCACGGTGGTCACCTCGTCGACGGCGCGCATAGACGCGCTGCCGGATGGCACCGCCGACGTCGTCTTCGCCAGCAACTTCCTCGAGCACCTGACGCGCGACGACATCCTCGCGACGCTCCGCGAGGTGCGTCGCCTGCTGAAGCCCGGCGGGCGGTTCCTCATCCTCCAGCCGAACATCCGCTACTGCAAGGAAGACTACTGGCAGTTCTTCGACCACATCACCCCGCTCTGCGAGCGCAGCCTCACCGAGGCGCTCGAGACGACGGGCTTCGAGGTGACGTACTGCCTGGGTCGCTTCCTGCCGTTCACGACGCAGGGGCGGCTGCCCAACTCGATTGGCCTGCTGAAGCTCTATCTGAAGCTGCGTCCTGCCTGGCGCATCTTCGGGCAGCAGAGCTTCTTCATCGCCGTGCCCCGTGGATAGCGCACGCCCCGTCCTCTCGGTCGTCATTCCGGCGCACAACGAAGCGGACGGCGTGACGCCCACCGTCGTCGCCATCGCCGAGCGGCTGCGTCGCGAGTCGATCCCGTTCGAGATCGTCGTCGTGGACGACCACAGCACCGACGACACCGCCGGCGTGCTCGCGCGGATCGCCGAGGCCCATCCGGAGGTGCGGCGCGTGGAGAACCCGCGCTCGGGCGGCTTCGGACATGCGGTGCTGGCTGGCCTCGACGCGTTTCACGGCGACGCGGTGTGCATCGTCATGGCGGATGCGTCCGACGATCCGGACGACATCGTGACCTACTACAGGACGCTGGTGGAGGGCGGGTACGACTGCGTGTTCGGCTCGCGCTTCATGCGCGGCAGCCGCGTCGTGGATTACCCGGTGCACAAGCTCGCGCTGAACCGGCTGGCGAACCTGTTCATCCGCGTGCTGTTCGGCCTCCGCCTCAACGACACCACCAACGCGTTCAAGTGCTATCGCCGGCACGTGATCCAGGGATGCGCGCCGCTGCTCAGCAAGCACTTCAACCTCACCGTGGAGCTGCCGCTGAAGGCCATCGTGCGCGGCTACTCGTACGCCGTGGTGCCCATCCGCTGGTACAACCGCACGACGGGCGTCTCCAAGTTGAAGATCAAGGAGATGGGCAGCCGGTACCTGTTCATCGTGCTGTACGTGTGGCTCGAGAAGATGCTGTCGCGAGGCGACTACCGGCGGGAATCGGGCCGGTAGATCGACAGCCCGTGCG
>JBIQIB010000068.1:15722-21049 GCA_044508265.1 Acidobacteriota bacterium | reverse complement strand
GACGACGACCTGTGCCATCGACAGCCGTGTCGCGAATACCTCGGGCATGTAGACCACCGGCATCGCGAGGCCGACGAGCGTCGCTGCCGCTACACGCACCGCATCGACGACGCTGGTGACTGCGACCTCGGAATAGCCGGGCCGCTCCGGCAGCCCCAGCCGGTACAGGACCACCACCAGCCCCCCGACAGCGCACCACACCACAGCGCGCGCCAGCCAGGCGCGCCCGCCGCGAACGAGGACTGCCGCCAGGCCCAGCGGCCACACCAGCAGCGCGCTGCCGAACGAGAGGGCGCCGGCGATGCCCGCGCACGCCGCGGCGACGAGCCTCGTCCAGGACGTCGCTCCTGTGCTGAGCCACAGCAGCGCGGCGACGGAGGTCACCACCGCCATGACGATGTGCACGTGATAGCCGCGAAGGAGGTTCTCCCACTGCACGAGACTGAAGCTGACGACGGCGACGGGCAGCAGCACGAGCGGCGACACGACCTGACGCAGCGAAGCCGTCAGGGCGATGTAGCGCGCCGTGACGAGCGGCACACCCGTCGCTGCCACGAGGAGCAGCGCGAGTTCCATCCAGTGGTTCCAGCCGAAGAGGCCCGCGTTCACCAGGATCGCGAGGCGTGCCGTCACGGGGCGGTGCTCGTTGTGCGGGCGCAGCAGGTCGCCCGCGGTGAGCACGCCTTCGTGCTGGCGCTCCAGCAGACCCACGACGTCCCAGATGTCCCAGCGTGGCACGTCGACGAAGTAGTGCCTGGCCGCCACCGCCATGGCGAGCCAGCAGAGCGCGGAGGCGAGCGCTGCCGCAGCGATGGTACCTGCCGTCGGTCGCCGGGCCGCCGGCGATCGCCGTACGCCTCGCAGGGTCAGGGCGACAGCCCCGCCAACGGCGGCGGCGCCGGCAGCGAGTGCGACGTCCGCCGCGTCCATGGGCGCTAGAGGCGCGAGTCGCCCGGGCCGGCCGCGCCGGGAACCGCGGACTCGGGGGTGAAATCTTCGCCGGGGTTGATGAACAGGTCCTGCTCGAAGCGGAACTGCCTGTCGTGCAGCTCCCGATAGCGGCCGTCGAGCGCCATCAGCTCGCGATGCGTGCCGCGCTCGACGATCTCGCCGTGCTCGAGGACGAGGATCTGGTCGGCGCTGCGTATCGTCGACAGGCGGTGCGCGATGACGAATGTCGTACGACCTGCACGCAGCGTGCGGAGCGCCTCCTGGATCTTCGCCTCGCTCTCGCTGTCGAGGCTCGACGTCGCCTCGTCGAGAATCAGGATGCGCGGGTCGGCCAGGATGGCCCGCGCGATGGCCACCCGCTGCCGCTGCCCGCCCGACAACCGCACGCCGCGCTCGCCGACGACGGTGTCGTATCCGTCGGCGAGGCCATCGACGAACTCGTCGCAATACGCGATGCGCGCGGCCTCGCGTACCGCCTCGATGCCCGCGTTCGGGTCGGCGTAGCGGATGTTGTCGGCGATGGTGCCGTCGAAGAGGAAGTTCTCCTGCAGCACGATTCCGAGCTGGCCGCGGAACGTGGAGAGCTGCACGTCCTGCAGGTCGTGGCCGTCCACGAGCACGCGCCCCTTCGTGGGGCGGTTGAAGGCCATCACGAGGCTGATGAGCGTGCTCTTGCCGGATCCGCTCGAGCCGACGAGCGCCGTCGTCGTCCCGGCGGGCGCCACGAACGAGACGTCGCGCAGCACCGGCACGTCCTTCGTGTATTCGAACCACACGTGCTCGAAGATCACTTCACCCTGCACGACCCCGAGAGGCCGCCGCGACTGCTCGTCGGCGTCCTCCGTCGCCATGCTCCTGAGCTCGTGGATGCGGTCGAGCCCGGCAAACGCTTCGGTGATCTGCGTGCCGATGGACGCAATCTGGATGAGCGGCGCGGCAACGAGCCCGGTGAAGAAGATGTACATCACGAAGTCGCCGAGCGTCATCGTGCCGGCTTCGATGGACCGTCCTCCCACGACGATCATCAGCACGCCGGTGATCCCGATGATCACCGTGGACATCGCCGTCGTCGCCGACACCCCGGTCATCGACTGCGCGACGTTGCGCAGCAGTTTGTGGACGCCGCGGCTGAAGACGATCTCTTCGCGCTTCTCGGCGGTGTAGGCCTTGACGACGCGGATGCCGCCGAGGGTCTGTGACAGGCGCCCCGTCACCTCGGCGTTGATCTTTCCGCGCTCGCGGAAGAGCGGGCGCAGCCGCTTGAAGGCCACCGCCATGATGCCGCCGAACGACGCCAGGACGACGATCGTGAGCAGCGTCAGCGTCCAGTTCAGATAGAACAGCACGCCGAGCGCGATGATGGCGGTCAGGGTGCCGCCGGTGAGCTGCACCAGCCCGCTGCCGACCAGGTTCCTGATGCCCTCGGCGTCGGTCATGATGCGCGAGATGAGCACGCCGCTCTGCGTCGTGTCGAAGAAGCCCACGGGCAGTCGGGCGACGTGCGCCTGCACGGAGCGGCGCATCTCGGTGATCGCGCGCTGCGCCGCCACTCCCAGCACCTGGGAGATGGCAAACGATGTGGCCGCCTCGATGAGCGTGGCGACGCCGACGGCCAGGGCCAGCGGCCACAGCAGGTCCGGCCGGTTCTTCCCGATCACGTCGTCCACGAGGAACTTCGAAGAGGCCGGCAGCACGAGCCCGGTCAGCCTGTTGACGAGCATCAGGCTGAGGCCGAGGCCGAGACGGCGCCGGCTCGCCCAGACGAGCGCCCGCGCCTCTTCCCATGCGTTGGCGTAGTTGACCTTCTTCTTCTCTGGTTTCACGGTCGCGTCTGTCGTGGGCGTCGTCGCGTGGCGCGGCAGGCGCGTCGCGGTGGAAATGGAGCGATTCAGGCCTCGCACGCGCTATGGCTCCCGGGTGATCGTCACGCGCGTCAACTCGATCCGCGTGAGGGGCGCGTCGCCGTTCACCGGCACCTGCTCGATGCGCTCGACGACGTCGAGGCCGTCGACGACCTCGCCGAAGGCGGTATAGACGCCATCCAGCGTCGGCGCCGGTGCGGTGCAGATGAAGAACGACGTCGACGCGCTGTCGGGGTCGTCGCCCCGCGCCATGCTGAGCGTGCCCTTCACGTGCAGCGTGGCGTTGAACTCGCCGGGCACGGTGCCGACGTAACGCCGCTGCTTCTGCGTGAGCCGTCCCTCGCGAGACGAGAGGTCGCCCCCTTGTATCGCGAAGCCCGGTACGACGCGATGGAACGCCGTCCCGTCGTAGACGCCAAGTTCGGCCAGGCGCAGGAAGTTGCGGACGTGCTGCGGCGCGACATCCGGCCGGAACGCCAGCGTGATCGTGCCGAGGCTCGTCTCGAGGCGCGCGCGGTACTGCGCGAGTTCGGCGGCGGGCGTGTCGACAAACGGCGCGGCCGTCGGCGGCGGCCTGTCGCGCACGGTCGCCCTGGCGATGGCGATGCGGTCCACGAGCCTGCCGTCGCCGTCGAGCGGCGCCGTCGAGATGTCCTCGGCCACCTCGAGGCCCTCGACCACCTCGCCGAAGACCGTGAACTGGCCGTCGAGCGTCGGCTGGTCGGTGACGCAGATGAAGAACTGCGCCCCTGCGCTGTCGGGCCGCCCCGGGATCTGCACGGCCGACACGGCGCCGCGCACGTGGCGGCGTTCGTTCGGCTCACGCGCGAGGCGGTTCAGGCCGCCGGTGCCGTACAGCTCGCGCTTCTCGGGATCCGTCGAGATGGGGTCGCCCCCCTGGACAATGCCCATCGGCACCGCCCGGTGGAACACGGTGCCGTCGTACGCCCCGGCTTCGGCCTGATCGAGGACGAACCCCACGTGGTTCGGCGCGGCGTCACCGAAGAGGTCGATGACGATCTCGCCCTTGTCCGTCTGCAGCACCAGCTGCTTGTCGCGCAGGGCCTCGGCGCTCCGGGTGGTCGTGTACAGCGCTGGAGCCGCACGCCTGGCCGCCTGCGGCGCGGCGGCCTCGGGGTGGCCAGCGGCGGGGGCGGGCGTTCCGAGCGCCAGCCACGCGAGCGCGAGCCCCACCGCGTGCGACGCGTGCCGCCTGAGCCTCATCCGGCGATCTTAGCAGGCCGGTCTTCCCGTATCATCACGGTCTGGCCGCCCGTGACGACACTGCTACTCCCTGCCCTCCGCCGTGCGACACCGTGGCGGCGGCGCGCGCCGTCGGCGCCATGGCGGAGATGACGCTCGAGACGCTCGGCTGGGACGATGGCTGGGCCGCCGCGTTCGCGCCGCATGCCGGCGGCGGCCGCATGCCGGCCCGCGTGGTGCTCGAGCATCAGCACATCTACCGCGTCCACCTCGGCGACCGTGACGTGCTCGCGCGTGTCACCGGCCGCACGCGCCACAAGCTGGCGGTTCGCGAGGCCTTCCCGGCCGTCGGCGACTGGGTCGTCGTGCGCGAGACGCCCGGCGACGACATGCTGCTCGTGGACGAGGTGCTGCCGCGGCGGAGCCGGTTCGTCCGCAAGGCCGCGGGCCAGACGACGGAAGCGCAGGTGGTGGCCGCCAACGTGGATGTCGTGTTCCTCGTGAGCGGCCTCGACCAGGACTTCAACGTGCGGCGCATCGAGCGCTACCTGCTCACCGCCTGGGACGGCGGCGCGCAGCCGGTCATCGTGCTGAACAAGGCCGACCTGCACACGGGCGGCAATCCCGCCGACCCGCCGCCGAGCCTGCGTGCGGTGCTCGACGAACTGGCGCCAGTCGCCGGAGACACCCCCGTCGAGCTCGTCAGCGCGCTCGCGGGCGACAGCGTGGATCGCCTGCGCGCGCACGTCGGCCCACGACGCACGGCGGCGTTCCTGGGCTCGTCCGGTGTGGGCAAGTCCACGCTCATCAATCGGCTGATCGGCGAGGACGTGCAGCGCACGGGCGAGGTGCGCGCCCAGGACAGCCGCGGCCGTCACACGACCACGCATCGGGAGCTGATCGTCCTGGCCGACGGCAGCCTGCTCATCGACACGCCAGGCATGCGCGAGCTGCAGCTGTGGGACGCCGTCGAGGGCCTGGCCGGCGCGTTCGCCGACGTCGCCGCGCTCGGCGATGCGTGCCGCTTCCGCGACTGCACGCACGACACCGAGCCAGGCTGCGCCGTCCGCGCGGCCGTGGCCGAGGGGCGTCTCCACCCGGAGCGCCTGGCCAACTACCTGCGGCTGGCGCGGGAGCTCGCGCACACGCGCACCCAGATCGACGAGCGCGCCCTTGCCGACCGCAAGCGTGCGGATCGCGTCCAGTCGAAGGCGCTGCGCAACAGCTACAAACTGCGCCAACGCGACGATCGGTAGGGACGGCTCTCTGAGCCGTCCTCGCCCTGATCGTTCCCGTCCCGCCTGTCGATTC
>JBIQIB010000068.1:12752-15622 GCA_044508265.1 Acidobacteriota bacterium | reverse complement strand
GCTCGGAGAGCCGTCCCTACCGCTCGCCGGGCGTCCCTTGCGGGCCAGCGCGAACTGCGACGAGCCGAACGGCAGGCGCCAGCGCGCGACCGCGCCTTCGGCCCGCGTGATGGCATAGAGCGCGGCGTCCACCGGTCCGGGGAGCTGCACGGACACATCCGACTTGTCGGTGCGGCAGCGCAGCAGGCGCTGCACGCCCTGTCGCCACACGCCAAGCAGCACCATGGCCGTCATGAACAACGGCGTCTCGTGCAGGATCTCGAAGCCCGCCCCTCGCAGCAGCTCCGCCACCTCGCGCGGCCGGTACCGGCGCCGATGTCCGAGATGCTCGTCATGGCTGCTGAAGAGCCATGGGTGAGCCGGCACGTGCACGGCGAGCAGCCCGCCAGGCGCCAGCACGTCGTGAATCTTCCTGACGACACCCGCATCGTCGTCGAGGTGCTCGATGACGTCGAGCGCGACCACCAGGTCGGCCGAGGCCGGCGGGCCGAGCGGATCCCGCTCCACATCCGCCACACGGTAGGCACCCGAAGGGTCCAGTCGCCGCAGCAGTTCGACGGCAGCCGGATCGATGTCGAGCCCGGTGATGGCAGCCTGCGGCGCCGCCTGCCGGAGGCGCGCGATGGTGCCGCCGCCGCCCACGCCGATCACGAGCGCACGGGCCGACGGGTGCACGTGCCGCGCGAGCATCCGCGCGACGATGTCCTCCTTCGCGCGGAACCACCAGCCTTCGTCGTCTGCGTGAGCCAGGAGCGCGCGGCTCTCCTCCGTCGTCGGCAGCGCCATCGCCGGCCAGTGTAGCGTGCCCTTGACGGGTCGCCTGTGGTTCTGCGAGGCTGCGCGCTGACCCGCCACGCATGTCCAGCTCCGCGCCAGAGATTCCGTCACGCTGCTGGGTCGTCTGCCCCGTGTACCGTGACGCGGAAGCCTTCGGCGAGCTGCGCCGCCGGGTGCTCGGCTCGCTCGCGGCCCTCGATGGCGTGGGCGAGGTGCATTTCGTCGCCGTGGACGACACGGCCGGCGAAGACGCCAGGCTGCGCGCGATGCAGGACGCCACGACCCGGGTGCTCGTCCCGCCCTACAACCTCGGACACCAGGGAGCCATCGTGTTCGCGCTTCGCGAGCTGGTGCCCGAGCTCGCGCCAAGCGACACCGTGGTGACGCTGGACAGCGACGGCGAGGACCGGCCGGAGGATCTGCCGGCCCTGCTGAGGCCGCTGCTCGACGCTCCCGGGGATCTGCACATCGTCTCGGTCGCCCGGCGGACGCAGCGTCAGGAGGGCACGCTGTTCAAGCTGTCGTACCTCGCCTTCAAGGCGCTGTTCCTCGTGCTCACCGGCACCGTCGTGCGCAGCGGGAACTTCGCGGCGATGCGCGGCGCGCTGGTCGCCGCGAGCATCGGCCATCCGTGCTTCGACCAGTGCTACTCGTCGTCGCTCGTCGCGCTGCCGTTCCGGCGGCACGACGTGCCGCTCGCGCGCGGCACCAGGTTCAGCGGCGAGTCGCGCATGAACGCGTTCCGGCTGCTCACGCACGGCATGCACATGCTCATGCCGTTCCTCGACCGCATCGCGGTGCGCGCGCTGCTGACGAGCGCCGCCGGGATGGCCGTCGCCCTCGTGGGCCTGCTCGTGCTCGTCGCCGGATGGATCGCTGGCCTGCCCCTGCCGGTGTGGCTCGGCGAGGCCACGGCATTCGTCGTGCTGGCGTCGGTCCTCGGCGGCCTCACGGCGCTGATGCTGTTTGCGACGGCGGCACGTGCGCGGGCCCAAAGCATCCGGGTGCTGCACACCGAGGCCATCGGGAAGCGCCCCCGCGTCTTCACTTGCGCCCGATGACCGTCACGAACAGGTCGCCGCGGTCCACGTCTGCGACCGTCAGGCCCGCCTGCTCGACGTACCACGTCAGCTCGCGCTCGGTGGAGGCCTTGCTCACGTTCGGCGGACGCACGGCGGGGTCGAGCGCCGCCATGTCAAGGAACAGCTGCCAGCCGTCTCGGCTCGTGAGCTCGAAGTTGTCCACGTACAGCCTGCCGCCCGGACGCAGCACGCGCGCCGCCTCCGTGACGTAGCGGTAGCGGTCCCATTCCTCGAGGTGCATGAAGACCGCCGTGCAGTACACCGCGTCGACCGACGACGACTCGATGCCGTAGAGGTCGTAGCCGTTGAGGCGATGCAGCCGGACGTTGTCGCGGTCGCCGAGCGCCTCGCGCGCGAACTTCAGCATCTGGCTCGAGACGTCGCAGCCGATCCACGTCCGCACGTGCGGCGCGAGGTGCACCCCGAC
This sequence comes from Acidobacteriota bacterium, assembly GCA_044508265.1. Taxonomy (GTDB): domain Bacteria; phylum Acidobacteriota; class Vicinamibacteria; order Vicinamibacterales; family Vicinamibacteraceae; genus JAEZDP01. The sequence continues at coordinate 13,336 of JBIQIB010000068.1, read as the reverse complement.
CCGCGCGGCACCACAGCCGATCTCGAGCACCACGTCCCGCGCGTCGAGCTGGAGCCGTTCCCGGACGCTCCGCGCCGTGTCGGCACCAGATCGCTGCCACTCGGCGTCGTCGGAATACCCCGCGACGGCCACGCGCGCCGAGTCGCGGTTGTGCACCTCGCCGTCCCAGACGGCACCGTACTGCTGACGTGCCAGCATCTTCGGCACGGCGGTCAGCCGCCGGACCGGCAGTGACTCGAGCAGCCGCGTACGACCGTTCACATGGACCTTGAACCGCAGCCACCGCCAGCGCCCCACGGGCAGGTCCCGCGTCGGCAGCGACAGGTCGAGCGGTATCGCCTCGTCGCCGACCGTCCACTCGGCGACGTCCGTCCCACCAAGCGAGCACGTCACGCGGACCGGCTCGCCACGCAGCAGGTGCAACCGGCCGCGCACGAGGACGGTGTGGATGAACCCCTGGCCGGCGAGGGGGCTGTGCAGGGTCAGCGCGACGGGAAGCCGGCGTCCCAGCCAATAGTGCCGACGATAGAACCAGAACCTGTACCAGGCATCACGGATGGTCACGGGGGGATGGTAGCGGAAGC
>JBIQIB010000068.1:4757-12652 GCA_044508265.1 Acidobacteriota bacterium | reverse complement strand
CGCAGCGGCGTCAGTGAACCCCGGTTCCGGTCTGGAGGTTCCCCGGCGCCACGCCGAGCCTGCGCAGCGCGCGGTCCCACATCTCGTCGGCGGGCGTGTCGAAGATGAGCGCAGGGTCGATGTCGACGGTCAGCCACGCCGACGAGGCGAGTTCCTCGTCCAGCTGGCCCGGTCCCCAGCCCGCGTAGCCCGTCAGCACGCGCGTCCGCTGCGGCGGTGCCTGGATCACACGGCGCAGCACCTCCACCGACGTCGACAGGAACAAGCCCGGCGCGACCTCCGTGGCCTCCTCCGGCCCGACGCCGTTTGACGCCTCCGGCACCATCCCGAGGAGGATCCAGCCGCGTTCGGGCTCCACGGGGCCACCCGTCCAGAGCAGCGGTCCCTGGCGCACTTCGAGCGGCGGATCGAGCGCCACCACCTCGGCCGCGGCCGTCGTGGTGGGACGGTTCAGCACGAGGCCGAACGCGCCGTCGACGGTGTGCTCGCAGAGCAGCACGACGCTCTGCTCGAAGTTGGGATCCTGCATCTGGGGCATCGACAACAGCAGGGTGGGCGCAACCCCGCGGCTGTCCGGAGGGCGGGAGTTCTCGTGCGGCTCCATAGCCGCATCATACCTGACGCTCACGACGCTCGAGATATGCCAGCGCCCACGCGCGGTGGCGCTCCACGACGGGGTGCGCAAACGACGGATCCACCGCGGGATCGCGGGGCGCGCGCAGCGCGGCAATCGCTCGGGCGTCGCCGCTGACGGCGATGGCCAGCGCCACGTTGCGGCGCAGGCGCCACACGCGGCTGCGGTACATGGCGCTGCCGCGGATGGCCGCCTGCAGGGCCTCGTCGGAGGCCTGCCAGATTTCCGCGAGCGTCGCCTCGGCCCAGAAGGGCCGCGCCACCCACACCGGGTCGTCGGTCACCGCCGCGTCGTGGTTCCACGGGCACACGTCCTGACAGAGGTCGCATCCGTAGACCTGCGACCCCACGGCACCCCGCCAGTCGTCCGGCACGTCGTCGTGGGTCTCGATCGTGAGGTACGACAGGCAGCGGCGTGCGTCCACGACGTACGGTTCGACGATCGCGCCCGTCGGGCACACGTCGAGGCAGCGCGTGCAGGTGCCGCAGCGATCCGGCACGGGACTGCCGGCCGGCAGGTCGAGCGTGGTGAGGATGGTGGCGAGGAACATCCAGGAGCCGAGCTCCTGGTTGATGAGGCAGGAATGCTTGCCGAGCCATCCAAGGCCGGCCCTGGCGGCGAGCGCCTTCTCCTGGACGGGTCCCGTGTCGACATACGCCACCGACTCGAACCGCTCGCCGGCGTGCTCCTTCAGCCAGCCGGTGAGCAGGTGCAGGCGCCGTCCGATCACCTCGTGGTAGTCCTCGCCCCACGCATAGCGCGCGATGCGGGCGTCGCCGGGGTCACGCCTCTCGATCGCGCGCGGATGATCGGTGTTGTAGATGGTGCCGGTGACGATGACCGACCGCACCTCCGGCAGCACGCGCGAGGGGTCGCGGCGCGCGTCGGCCGACCGCGTCATGTAGCCGAGGTCGGCGGCGTATCCGGCGGCAATCCAGGCGTCGAGGCGCGCGAGGTCTTCCCCCGGCGTGGCCGGGGCCACGCCGCAGAGGTCGAAGCCCAGATCCCAGGCGCGGCTGCGCAGGGCGGAGATGTCGATGGGCATGGTGAAGGACGGCTCAGAGAGCCGTCCCTACCGAACGGACGGGTCGGAGACCCGTCCCTACCGTGAGACGAGCTGGCGGACGACGTACGGCATGATGCCGCCGTGCTTGTACGCCACGAGCTCTTCCGGCGTGTCGATCCTCACGCGGACCGAGAACTGCCGGACGCTGCCGTCCTCCGCGGTGGCCGTCACCGGGAGCTCGGCACGCGGCGCGACGGACGTGAGCGCCAGGTCGTACACCTCGCGGCCCGTGAGGCCGAGCGACTCGGCGTTCTGTCCGGGCAGGAACTCGAGCGGGGCGACGCCCATGTTCACCAGGTTGCTGCGGTGGATGCGCTCGAAGCTCTCGGCGATCACCGCCCGCACGCCGAGCAGCATCGTCCCCTTGGCCGCCCAGTCGCGCGACGACCCCGAACCGTACTCCTGGCCGGCGATGACGAGCAACGGCACGCCGTCACGCTGATAGCGCATGGCGGCGTCGTAGATGCTCAGCGTCTCGCCCGCCGGCAGCCACTGCGTGTAGCCGCCCTCGGTACCCGGCGCGAGCCGGTTGCGCAGGCGGATGTTCGCGAACGTCCCCCGCATCATCACTTCGTGGTTGCCGCGCCGCGACCCGTACGAGTTGAAGTCGCGAGGCTGGACGCCGTTGGCGATGAGGTACTGCCCCGCCGGGCTGTCGGCCTTGATGGCGCCCGCCGGCGAGATGTGGTCCGTGGTCACGCTGTCGCCGAGCAGCGCCAGCACGCGGGCGCCGTTGACGTCCTGCAGCGGCGCAGGCTCCAGCGTGAGGTCCTCGAAGTACGGCGGGTTGGCGATGTAGGTGGAGTCGGCGCTCCAGGCGAACCGCTCGCCCTCGGGCGCCGGCAGGTTCTGCCAGCGTTCGTCGCCCTTGAACACATCCGCATACCGCCGCCGGAACATGTCCGCCTTGACCGCCTCCAGCATCGTCTTCTGAATCTCCTGCTGCGTGGGCCACAGGTCCTTCAGGTAGACGTCGTTGCCGTCGCGGTCCTTGCCGAGCGGCTCGCTCGTGAGGTCGACGTTCATGCTCCCGGCGAGCGCGTAGGCCACGACCAGCGGCGGCGAGGCCAGGTAGTTGGCGCGCACCTGCGGCTGGATCCGGCCCTCGAAGTTCCGGTTGCCGCTCAGCACCGAGCACACGACCAGGTTCTTCTCGTCCACGAGCGCCGAGACGTCGTCGGGCAGCGGACCGCTGTTGCCGATGCACGTCGTGCAGCCGTAGCCGACGAGGTTGAAGCCGATCGCGTCGAGGTACTGCGTGAGGTCGGCCTTTTCGAGATACTCGGTGACCACCTGCGAACCAGGCGCGAGGCTCGTCTTCACCCAGGGCTTGCGGTTCAGCCCGCGCTCCACGGCCTTCTTCGCGACGAGGCCCGCACCGATCATCACGCTGGGGTTCGACGTGTTCGTACAGCTGGTGATGGCCGCGACGACGACGGTGCCGTGACCCACCTGATCGGCCCACGCCGGCGCCTGCACGGCCGTGGCCGTCCCGCCACCACTGCTGAGCGCGATGACGGGCTTGCGCGGCTCCGCGAGCATCGCGTCGAGCGCCGTCTTGAACATCGGCTTCGCCTGCTTGAGCGGCACCCGATCCTGCGGTCGCCGCGGCCCGGCGATGCTCGGCTCGACGGTCGAGAGATCGAGCTCGATGGAAGACGTGTACACCGCATCCGGCGTGTCGTCGGTGCGGAAGAGGCCCTGCGCCTTCGCGTACGCCTCGACGAGCGCCACCGTCGGCTCGTCACGTCCGGTGAGCCGCAGGTACTCGAGCGTCATGTCGTCGATCGGGAACACGGCAATCGTCGACCCGTACTCGGGCGACATGTTGCCGATGGTCGCGCGGTCGGCGATTGGCAGGGCGCTCAGGCCGGCCCCGTAGAACTCGACGAACTTGCCGACGACGCCGTGCTTGCGCAGCCGCTCGGTGATCGTGAGGACGAGGTCGGTGGCGGTGATGCCCTCCTGCAGCCGGCCGGTGAGCTTGAATCCGACGACCTCCGGAATGAGCATCGACGAGGGCTGCCCGAGCATCGCGGCCTCCGCCTCGATCCCGCCCACGCCCCAGCCGACGACGCCGAGGCCGTTGACCATCGTCGTGTGCGAGTCGGTGCCGAACAGCGTGTCGGGATACGCGAACGTCTCGCCGTTGGCCGTCTCGCGGCAGACGACGCGCGCCAGGTACTCGATGTTCACCTGGTGGACGATGCCCGTGCCGGGCGGCACGACGCGGAAGTTGTTGAACGCGTTCTGGCCCCAGCGCAGGAACTCGTAGCGCTCCCGATTGCGGTCGTACTCGAGGGCGACGTTGAGATCGAACGCGTTGTCGATGGCGAAGTGGTCGACCTGCACCGAGTGGTCGATGACGAGCTCGACGGGCTGCAGCGGGTTGACGCGCGCCGGGTCGCCGCCAAGCTTGACGATGCCGTCGCGCATCGCGGCGAGGTCCACGACCGCGGGGACGCCCGTGAAGTCCTGCAGCAACACCCGTGCGGGCATGAACGCGATCTCGCGCTGCGCGCCTGCGGTGACGTCCCACGCCGCGAGGGCCTCGATGTCGGCGGACCGCACCCAGCGGCCGTCCTCCCTCCGCAGCAGGTTCTCGAGCAGGATGCGCAGCGAGAACGGCAGCCGCGCGATGCCCGCATGCCCGGCCGCTTCGAGGGCCGGCAGGCTGTAGTAGTGGACGGTGTCACCACCCACCGTCAGGGCGCGTCGGGTGTTGAAGGTATCGAGGCTCATCACGCCTGAATCGTACCAGAAGCGTCAGGCGGACCGGCGCGCGAGGACCTGGTCCATCACCACGATCACGACGACGACGAGCCCGACGATGAGGCGGTCGTAGAACGTGGCGCCGGGGATCTGCGGGAGCGCGTTGCGCAGGACGCCGAAGATGAGGGTACCGAGCACCGCGCCGGCCACCGACCCGCGGCCGCCCGACAGGCTCGCGCCGCCGACCACCGCCGAGGCGATGATGTCGAGCTCGTAGCCGTTGGCCAGGTCGGCCTTCCCCTGCCCCTGCCCCAGGATCAGGATGACGCCCGACAGCGAGGCGAGCGCCCCGGCCACGGTGTAGACCATCGTCTTGACGCGTCCGACGCGGATGCCGCTGTAGATCGCCGCCGTCTCGTTGCCGCCGACGGCGAAGACGGCGCGGCCTGCCTGGAAGTCGCGCATGAACACGTGGAACACGATGGTGAGGACGACCATCACCGCGGGCGCGAGCCAGTCGAGGGGCAGCCCGAGCGGGGCCCAGCCCGGCGGGATGCGCCGCGTGATGTCGAAGAAGCGGCCCTCGGTGATGATGTAGGCCAGCCCGCGCGTCACGCCCATGAGTCCCAGCGTCGCGATGAACGGCGGCAGGCGCACGGCGACGACGAGCCACGAACTGGCAAGGCCCGCCAGCGTGCCGACGCTCATACCGGCGAGGATCGAGGCCCAGAGCGGCCAGTCGCTCTCGAGGAACTGGTGGCCGACGACCACCGTCGACAGCGCAATCACGGCGCCGGGCGACAGGTCCACGCCGCCCGAGATGATCACCATCGCGGCGCCGATCGCGGCAATCCCGTAGATGGACGAGTACTTCAGGATCAGCAGCGCGTTGTCGCCGTTGACGAACGGATGGCGTCCGCCGCCTTCCGGCCAGAGATACCACGCGAAGAACGCGATCTCGACCAGCAGGATGGCGAGCGTGCTGAACTCCCGCGATCGCCAGAAGGCCCTCACGCCGCGCTCACCTCGTGCGGCGTGGTCGCCAGCCGCATCACCTCGGCCTCGCTCGCGCCGGCCTGCACCTCACCCTGCACGCGTCCTTCCTTCATGACGACGATCCGGTCGGCGAGCGTCAGCAGTTCGGGCAGATCGCTCGAGACCACGAGGCACGCCATGCCACGCGTCGCCTCGTCACGGATGCGCCTGTGGATGTCGTGCTTCGCGCCGATGTCCACCCCCTTGGTCGGCTCGTCGAGCAGCAGCACCTTCGGCGCGGTGAGCAGCCAGCGCGCGAGCACGACCTTCTGCTGATTGCCGCCGCTCAGGCTGCCCGGCAGCACGTCGGGCGACGCGGCCTTGATCCCCCAGCGGGTCAGCAGCTGCCGGCTTTCCTCACGCTCGCGACCCACCAGCCGCCGCCACTTCCTCGCTGCCGCCTCACGCGCGAGCACGAGGTTCTCCGTGAGCGGCAGATCGAAGAACAGGCCCTGCGCGTGGCGCATCTCCGGCACGAGGGCCACACCGGCGCGCACGGCTTCCACCGGCGTGGACGGGCGGTACGCCACGCCGTCGAGCGTCATCGTGCCGGCGTCGGCCCGATGCAGGCCGAAGATCGTCTCGACGAGCTCGGTGCGTCCGGCGCCGATGAGCCCGAACAACCCCACGACCTCGCCCGCGCAGACGTCGAGCGACACCTCGTGCACCGCGGGTGCCCGCGTCAGCCCCCGCACCGCGAGCCGGCACGGGGCCGCGTCGGTGCGGGGCACGGCGCCCGGTTCGAGGTCGCGCCCCACCATCGCCATGACGACGTCGTGCGGGGTCAGCTCGCCGAGATCCCACGTGCCGACGAGCTCGCCGTCGCGCAGCACGGTGACGCGCGAGCACAGCCGGAAGACCTCGGGCAGCCGGTGCGACACGTACACGAGCGTCACGCCGCGGGCGCGCAGGCGCTCGAGCACCGCAAACAAGTGGTCTACTTCGGCGTCGGTCAGGCTCGTCGTGGGCTCGTCGAGGATGAGGACACGGCAGTCGAACGCCAGCGCCCGCGCCACCTGCAGCAGCTGCTGCTGGGCGGCCGACAGCCGGCTCACCTCCGCATCGGGCGAGACGTCCAGGTGGAGGTCGGCGAGCAGGTCGAGCGTCTGCGCCCGCATGGCCGCGCGCTGCACGCGCCCGCCCCGCGTGACCTCCCGCCCCGCGAAGATGTTCTCGGTGACGTCCAGGTTGGGAAAGAGACAGGTTTCCTGATGGACCAGGCCGATGCCGGCGTCGAGGGCGTCACGCGGCTCCTCGAACGCGACCGTGCGGCCGTCGAACACCAGCCGCCCCTCGTCCGGGCGGACGATGCCGGCGGCAATCTTCATCAGCGTCGACTTGCCGGCGCCGTTCTCGCCGACGAGCGCGTGGGCCTCGCCGGCGGCAATCGAGACCGAGACGCCCCGCAGGGCGCGCACCCCGCCATAGCGCTTGGCGACCCGCTCGAAGCGGAGGAGAGCCACGCCGGACCCCTACGTGCCGCTCTCGAGCTTGTGCCAGTTGGCGAGGAACTCGTCCACGTTCTCGCTCGTGACGACGTCGACACCCGAGTCGATGATCGGCTCGTCCGGCATGTTGCCCTTCTTGATCTCGTACAGCAGGCGCACCGCCTCGGAGCCCCAGCCGAAGTACTTCTGGCCGACCAGCGTGTGCACCTTGCCGGCCTTGAGCAGCTCGGGCGCCGGCGGGATGGTGTCGAAGCTGAAGACGAGCGTCCGGCTCGTGTCGACGGGCTCGAGCGCGCTGCGCGTCATGATCGGCCAGCCGCCCACCGAGATCCAGGCCGACAGGTCGGGATAGCGGTTCGTGGCGGTCTCGATGATCTCCTGCGCGCGGACGATGTCCTCCTTCACGTCGAACGTCTCGACGATCCGGATGCCCGCCTGCTGACGCAGGACGTCGTTGACGCCGTCCAGCCGGCGCTGGAGGTTGTACGACCCGAGGCTGGTGAGGATCGCGACGGTGCCCTTGCCGCCGAGCGCCTCGACGGCTTCCTGCGCGAGCCGCTGGCCCGCGGCGAAGTCGTCCACGCCGTAGTAGGCATACCGCTTCGACGTGGGCGCGTCGGCGTCCCAGGTGATGACGGGGATGCCCGCCTCGATCGCCTTGTCGATGGTGGGCGCCAGGAAGTCGCCGTTGGTGCACGAGATCGCGATGCCGTCCACGCGCTGCGTGATGAACGACTCGAGGATCTCCTTCTGGCGCAACTGGTCGGCCGTCTCGGCCCCGCGCCAGATGACTTCCACGTCGCCCAGTTCCGCGGCCTTCCGCTCGGCGCCGATCCTCGCGTAGTTGAACACCGGGATGTCCAGCGACTTCGGGATGACCGCGAAGCGGTAGCGCGGCGGGGCCGCGGCGTCGTTGGCGCCGCCGCAGCCGGCGACAGCAAGGGCGAGCACGAGAAGCAGCGTCAGTCGTCGCATGGATGGCGAATGGTACTGCATTTTC
>JBIQIB010000068.1:0-4657 GCA_044508265.1 Acidobacteriota bacterium | reverse complement strand
GGACGGCCCGGAGGGCCGTCCCTACCGATCGGGGGCGCGGCGGTAGCGGTCGAGCGCCACGGCGGCGACGATGATCACGCCGATGATGATTTCCTGCACGTAGTTCGGCCAGCCCATCTGCTGGCTGCCGTTGCGCAGGAACGCCATGATCAGCGCGCCGATCATCGCCCCGGCGATCGTGCCTTCCCCGCCGGCCAGGCTGCCGCCGCCGATCACGACCGCCGCGATCACGTCGAGCTCGGTGCCGATGGCCACCGTCGGATCCCCCTGCCGCAGCCGCGACATCTGCATCACGCCCGAGAGCCCGAACAGCACGCCGGCCAGCGTGTAGATCCACACCTTGACCCTGTCGGTGGGCACGCCGCACGCCCGCGCCGCCGCCTCGTTGCTGCCGATCGCGAACACGCGGCGCCCGAACACCGTCTGCTGCAGCACGAAGGTCGCGAGCAGGGCCAGCAGGATCGTCACCCAGACGCCTGGCGCGACGATGAGCCACGCCGGCGACGGAAACGTCACGGCGAGCTCGTTGACCCACGTCGCCGGCACGTTGACCGTCTGCTGGCCGGCCATCCACTTCGCGACGCCGCGCGCCACGCCCAGCATGCCGAGCGTGGCGATGAACGGCATCACCTTGAGCCGCGTGATGGCCACGCCGTTGACGAGGCCGACGGCCGCACCCGTCAGGACGCCGGCCGTGACGGCCATCGGCGGCGACCAGCCATCGCGCAGGCCCACGGCCGTGACCACGCCGCTCAGGGCCAGCGTCGACCCCACGGCCAGGTCGATGCCGCCGCTGACGATGATGAACGTCATGCCTATCGCGCCGAGCGCGACGATGACCGTCTGCGCGAGCACGATGCGCAGGTTGCGCACGGAGACGTACTGGGCCGGGTCGTCGCTCAGCAGCGCGAAGAAGAGCACGACGGCCAGCAGGCCGAGCACCGGCCCGAACATGCCGAGGCGCAGCCGGCTCATCGCGCCACCGCCGCGGTCATCACGTCCTCCGGCGTCCAGTCCTCGATCGGACGCGCCGCCGACAGCGTGCCGCGCGACATCACCGCGAGCGACTGGCACATGCCGAACAGTTCCGGGAGATAGGAGCTGACGAAAACGATGGCACACCCTTCCGCGGCCGCCGCCGCTATCGCGTCGTAGAGCTGCACCTTGCTGCCGACGTCCACGCCGCGCGTCGGCTCGTCGAGCAGCCACACGCGCGCCTGCTGGTGCAGCAGCCGCGCGAGTGCCACCTTCTGCTGGTTGCCGCCCGAGAGCGTCCGCACCGGCTGCCACGGCGACTTCGCCCTGATGCCGACGCGCTGGATCCACCGCGCCGCATGCGCCGCGAGCGTGCCCGTCCTGATGACGCCGCCACGGCTGCAGGCGTCGTAGCGGGTGCACACGACGTTGTCGCCGACCGACATCGGCAGCGTGAGCCCCTCGCCCTTGCGGTCTTCGCTCAGGTAGCCGACGCCGCGCGCAAGACGCGTCCATGGCGTGGGCGCCGTGACGTCGAGCTCTTCGCCCTCCACGACGACGCGACCCGTGCCGCGGTGCACGCCGAGTCCCATGATCGCGCGCAGCAGCTCGGTGCGGCCGGCGCCGACGAGCCCCGCGATGCCGAGGATCTCGCCGCGCCTCACCGTGAGGTCCGCCTGCCGCACGGCGGGCGGCGCCGCGAAGCCCTCGACGCGCAGCGCCACGGGTGCCGATGCGTCGCGCTCCCGCCGGACCGGGAAGAGATCGGCGACGTCGCGTCCGACCATGTGGCCGATGATCTCGCCGTCGCTGATGGCGTCGACAGTGCCTGTCCAGACCGTGCGGCCGTCGCGCAGCACGGTGAGGTCGTCGGCCAGCGCGCGCACCTCTTCGAGGAAGTGGCTGATGTAGACCACCGCCACGCCGCGGGCGCGCAGCCGTCCGACCAGCGCGAACAGCCGCTCCACGTCCTCCCGCGGCAGGCTGCTCGTCGGCTCGTCCATCAGCACCACGCGGGCATCGTCAGCCACCGCGCGGCAGATCTCGACCACCTGCCGGGCGGCGATAGGCAGGTCGCCTACCCGCCGATCGGGATGCAGCTCGGGATGATGGAACGGCTCGAGCACGGCCGCCGCGCGGCGGCGGGCCTCGGCGCGGTCGAAGCGCACGTCACGGCGCGGCTCGCGTCCGAGCAGGATGTTTTCGGCCACGGTCAGGTGGTCGCAGAGCGACAGTTCCTGGTGGATGAGGGCGATGCCGCGCCCGCGCGCGTCGAGCGGCGAGGCCGGCTGGTACGGCGCGGCGTCGAGCGTCATCGTGCCGGCGTCGGCGGCGAGCGCGCCGGCGATGACGTTCATCAGCGTGCTCTTGCCGGCGCCGTTCTCGCCGACGAGCGCGTGGACGCGGCCGGGGGCGAACGCAGCCGAAACGCCGTCGAGGGCGACGGTCGCGCCGAAGCGCTTGCGCAGGTCTGACAGGACGAGCATGGACGAATCAGGCCGGCCCGCGCCGCATTAGGGCCGGACTACGAGCCGAGATACTGCTCGATGGGTGGATTCAACAACGCCTGCGCCTCCGGCGTGTCGAGCGTCTCCGGCGTGACGATGCGCACGCCCGTGTCGACGCGCGGCTCGACGGCCTGCCCCTGCAGGTGCGCCACCATGGTGCGGACGCCGCGGTAGCCCATCTCGAACGGGTCCTGCAGCACGAGTCCGTGCAGCTGCCCCTGCCGCATCGCCGTGACGAACGTCTCGCTCGCGTCGAAGCCGACGAACCGTACCTGCCCGGCACGGCCGACGTCCTGCAGGGCCAGCAGCATGCCGGCCGTTGACGACTCGTTCGGCGTGAAGACGCCCTGGATGTCGCCGGCGAAGCGATTGAGCAGGTTCTCGGACGCGCGCTTCGCGGTGTCGCGCGTGGCGCCTGCGTACTGGTCGTCGGAGACGACCGTGATGCCGGGGTGCGCCTCGGCCAGCCGCTCGAGGAAGCCGCGCTCCCGCGCGTCGGTGCTCGCCGACCCCTCCTGATAGCGCAGCAGGAGCACGTTGCCCTTGCCCTCGAGCAGCTCGGCGAGGCGGTCGGCCGCCAGCGCGCCGCCGCGGTAGTTGTCGGTGGCGACGAAGCTCACCTGGACGTCAGACTCGAGATCCGAGTCGATGACCACTGTGGGGATGCCCGCGCGTTGCGCCTCCTCGACGGGACGCACGAGCGCGCTCGCGTCGAGCGGCGCCAGGACGATGCCCGAGACGCCCTGGCTGAGGAAGCCCTCCACGACCTGGATCTGCTGCTCGCGGTCGTCCTCGCGCAGCGGGCCCTTCCACGTCAGGCGGACGTCCACGCCTTCGGCTTCCAGTTCGCGCGCGGCCTTCACCGCGCCGGCGTGGATGCTCTGCCAGAACTCGTGCGTGGTGCCCTTGGGGATGACGGCGACATGCAGGCCGTCGCCGCTGCCGCCGCCGCAGGCGCCGGCGGTCACGGCCAGCGCCAGCAGGCCGAGGACGTGTCGTCGGTGAATCATCGAACGAGCGCTCCCTTGACGTACCCGGCGTCGTGCCGGTCGGCGCCGGCAAACGCCTCCGGCATCTGCTCGAGCCGTGAATAGCGGTGGGTCACCAGCGGCGCCACGTCGATCGTCGCGTCCTCGATGAGGCGCAGCGCGCGACGATAGACGGTCGGACGGCCGTCCGCGTCGAATCCGCCGGACGCGCCGACGGGCGCCACGAGCACCGGCTCGCGATACTGGATGTTGTTCAGCACGCCGATGTCCACACCTGATTGCCCGTGAGCGTACATCAGGAAGGATCCCTGCTTGCGGATGACCCCGGGGAGATCCTCGAAGACCTGCGCGGCGCCGGAGGCGTCGATCACCAGCTCCGCGCGGCGTCCGGCCGTGGCGTCGAGCACGGCTTCGGCAAGCGGCTGCTGTCGCGGATCGACGACGACGTCGGCGCCGAGCGACGTCGCCAGCGCCATGCGCTGCGGGTTCGGCTCGCTCACGATGATGCGCCCGCGCACGCCGCGCACGCGCCGCAGGTACTGCAGGAACAGCAGGCCTGCCGGCCCCGCGCCCGCGATCACCGTCGTCTGGACGGCCGCCGCGCCTTCGCCGTCGAGCCGGTAGCGGCTGGCCGCAGCCTCGAGCGCGTCGCAGGCGTGGATGATGCACGCCAGCGGCTCGGTGATCACGGCCTGCGCCGGCGGCAGCGAGGCATCGCGCCTGATGCAGTTGACGGCCGCGACGGCAAGCAGGTCGGCCAGGCCGCCCTGCAGTCCGGTGATGCCGTGCTCGCCGTAGTCCTCGCACTGGTGCGAGTGGCCCGTGCCGCAGTACTCGCAGAGCGGCGCACGCCCGATGCTGTGACAGTTGCGCCCCTGGTCCACCACCACGGCGTCGCCCACGCGCAGGTCGTGCACGTCGGCGCCGACAGCCACGACCTCGCCCACGATCTCGTGGCCGAGCACCTGCGGCGCCACCGACAGCGGCACCTGCCGGCCGAGGTGATCGGTGTGGTAGTTGGCGTGGCCCTCGAAGATGTGGAAGTCGGTGCCGCACAATCCGACGCCCGTCACGCGCACGACGACGTCGCGGACGCCGGGCGACGGATCCGGAATCTCTTCGACGACGAGCCGCGACACATCGCGGAGGACGGCAGCCTTCATGCTTAATGCTTAATGCCTAATG
>JBIQIB010000218.1:0-3301 GCA_044508265.1 Acidobacteriota bacterium | reverse complement strand
TCGAAGCGCATGATGGGGCCCTACACGCAGTCGTACATGCCTGCGGGCGAGATCCAGGTGACGTCCGATCACGGCGACGTCGCGGCCGCGTACCGGCGGACGCTCGACCTCGCCACAGGAATCGCGACGGTGACCTATCGCCAGGGCGACGCCACGTTCACGCGAACCTGCCTCGCCAGCTTCCCCGACGACGTGTTGGCCGTGCACCACGCGTGCTCGCGGCCAGGCCTGCTGCGGCTGTCCATCGGCGCCGCCTCGCCTCTCCGGCACGCCACGACGGTCGACGGCGAGGCGCTGCTGCTGGCCGGCCGTGCCCCCGCGCACGTGGAGCCCAACTACAACGACGTCACCGAGCCCGTACGCTACGCGGACGACAGCGGCATGCGGTACGAGATCAGGCTGCACGTCGTGACGGACGGGGAGGTGGTGGCCGACGGCCAGCGACTTCACGTGCGCGACGCCTCGGAGGCGACACTCCTCATCGCGATGGCGACGAGCTTCGCAGGGTACGCCGTCAATCCCGTAGCCGCGGGGCGCGACGTACGTGCCCTCACGCGAGCCGCAATCGACAACGCACGGGCACGCGGCTGGCGAGAGCTGCGCGACAGGCACGTCGCCGACCACTCGGCGCTGATGTCGCGGATGTCGTTCGTGCTCGGTCCACGGACGGAAGACTCCGGCGCCTCGCCGTCGCAGGCGGAGCCCACCGACGTGCGGCTCGCCACGCGCGGCGCCGACGATCCTGCGCTCGTGGCGCTGACGGTGCAGTACGGCCGCTATCTGCTGATCGCGGGAAGCCGCCCGGGCACGCAGCCGCTCAACCTGCAGGGCATCTGGAACGATCAGGTCAGGCCACCCTGGAGCGCGAACTACACCACCAACATCAACGCCGAGATGAACTACTGGCCCGCCGAGCCGGGTAACCTCGCCGAGTGCGTCCAGCCGCTGCTTGGCGCGATCGGCGAGCTGGCGGTGACCGGCGCCGAGACCGCACGGGTGAACTACGGCGCCGACGGCTGGACCGTCCACCACAACACCGATCTGTGGCGGCAGTCGGCGCCTGTCGGCGGCTTCGGGCACGGCGACCCTGTCTGGGCGCTGTGGCCGATGGGCGGCGCGTGGCTGGCGCAGCACCTCTGGGAACATTACGCCTTCGGCGGCGACGAGGCCTGGCTGCGAACGACCGGCTATCCGCTGATGGCCGGCGCGGCGCGCTTCTGCCTGGCGATGCTGGTGGAAGACGAGGACGGTTATCTTGTGACGTCGCCCTCGACGTCACCCGAGCACAAGTTCCGGCTCGACGACGGCCGTCTCGCCGCGATCTCGGCCGGCGCGGCGATGGATCTCGGGATCGTCTGGGACGTGGCCACCAACGTGCTGCAGGCCGCTGCCGTGCTCGGCATCGACGACGCGCTCTGCGCGCGGCTGCGCCAGGCGCTGCAGCGCCTGAAGCCGTACCGCATCGACGCGCAGGGCGCGCTGGTCGAGTGGGGCGTGGACAGGCCGCCGCAGGACCCGCACCACCGTCATTTCTCGCACCTGTTCGGACTGCATCCCGGACGGCAGATCACCATCGAGGCGGCGCCGGCGCTCTTCATGGCATGCCGGCGGTCGCTGGACCTGCGGGGCGACGAGGGCACCGGCTGGTCGCTCGCGTGGAAGATCAACGCGTGGGCGCGGCTGCGCGACGGCGCACGTGCCCACCGGCTGGTGGCACGCCTCCATCGCCTCGTCGAGACGACGACGGTGCAGATGAGCAACGCCGGCGGGCTGTACGCCAACCTCTTCGACGCACACCCGCCGTTCCAGATCGACGGCAACTTCGGCGCGACGTCCGGCGTGCTCGAGATGCTGCTGCAGAGCCATGCGGGCTGCCTGGATCTGCTCCCGGCATTGCCTCCGGCCTGGCCTGACGGAGAGATTCGCGGCGTGCGGGCTCGTGGCGGGTTCGAAATGGACCTGCGATGGACGCGCGGGGCAGTGGATCGCGTCGTGCTGCGGTCACGTCTCGGGGGTGTCGCGCGCCTGCGTTCCGCCGTGCCTCTGACGAGGAACGGCCGCGCGCTCGAGCGGGCCGACGGGCCGGTGCGCAACCCGTTCTACGCGACGCACCCGGTCGCCGCGCCACTCACGCCGAGCGGCGTCGTCATCCCGCCGCCGCCGGCGCTGCCCGCGCACGTCGTCGACGTCGACACGCGCGCGGGCGAGGAGATCGTGCTCGGCGCGCGCTGAAAGCCCGCGCCGGACGCGGCTACGGCAGCACCTTCACCATGATGTTCTTGTAGTGCACGCGGCTCTTCGGGTCGTGGCCCTGGAACGCGAAGGTGCCGCTCGAGAGCACGCGCCCCTTCATGCTGTCGGGCCGCTCGACGTTGTCCGGCTCCGTGTAGTCGACGAGCTGCTTGCCGTTGACGCTCACCGTGATGCGCTTGCCGCGCACGACGATGTGCTGCGTGAACCACTCGTGGTCCTTCGCGGGCGGCGTCGTCACGTCGACGATGTTGTAGAGGCTGCCCGTGCGGATCCGGTCGGTGTGCGAGTTGTTCACCTGGACTTCGTAGCCCTTCTCGGGCCAGCCGCCCTCCTGGTACTCCGTGTGGAAGTACATGCCGGAGTTCGCGCCGGGGAAGGTCATGACGTCGGCCTTCCATTCGAAGTTGGTGAAATTGTGATTGGCCACCGGGCCGGCGTAGTACAGGTGGGCACGCGGCCCGAACACCCGCAGCTCTCCGTCGGCGACGCTGAAGGTCTGCGCGTTCTCGCCGACCTTCCAGCCGTCGAGGCTCTTGCCGTCGAAGATCGACACCCAGCCGTCGTCCTGGGCGGTGGTCGGGGGCGCGGCGCCCGCGATGAGGAACCCGAGGGCCGTGGCAGCGCAGGCCAGGCGAATGAACGCGGTCATGAAACGACTCCTTCGAGAAGCCCGGCGCGGCGAGGCCGGCGGGCGCATCGGTATCCGGACGCGCACACGATACCAGAGCGTCAGGGCAGCCGCGCCTGCGCCTTGTGCAGCGACTCCCGCGTGGCGCGCAGGTCCTTGTGATCCTCGGGGAGCACGGCGGCCTGGATCGCCTCGGCGCGCTGGTAGAGGTCCAGCGCTTCCTCGAGGCGTCCGGCATCGGCGCGATGGTCGGCGAGGCGGCTCATGGCCAGCGCCGTCATCGGATGCTCGGAGCCGAGCAGGCGCACGCGCATGTCGAGCGCGCGCTCCAGCAGGCGGGTGCCTTCCGCCCGCTGCCCGCGCTCGTAGAGGAACGTGCCCAGGTTGAAGTAGCTGTGGGCCACGTCCGGGTGCTCGCCG
>JBIQIB010000067.1:12442-23671 GCA_044508265.1 Acidobacteriota bacterium | reverse complement strand
CGCTGGCCGTCTCGTCCCCGTGATCGGCCCTCCCGTAGAACGACGCGAGGCCCTCGCGCGTCTCGAGCACTTCCGGATCCTGGTCGCCCTCGGTCCACGCCATCCCGTCGCACGACGCAGCCGACAGCAGCAGGAGCGCGCCGAGCAGCGCACGGCCGGAGCGAACGCGACGCGTCGGACGCGGCATGCACTCAGTCTACGTCGCGGCCTGCCCTCGGGCGGCGTGCGCCGCGACGACGCCGCCGACGGCCTCGTCCATGGCCGGGGGGATCGTGCGCGGATCGAGGCACACCTCGTCGTCCACGATGCGCGCGACGACCGGCGGCGTGGCGTGGCGCAGCTGCGCGAGCAGGGCGTCGGCGCCGTCGGGTCCGCGCACCGCGACGAGCGTGGTCGGCAGCGTCTGTCCCGGCGTCGTGCCGCCGCCTATCGCCGACGCGCCGTCGATGCAGCGGACCGTCGCGCCGGCCTCGTGCAGCCGCGCCGCGAGGGCGGTGGCGCGCGTGCGCAGCGACTCGGGCGCCGCGGCGATCATGGCCATCACGGGCACCTCGTCGATCGCCCTGCCGCGCAGCCACAGGCGCAGCGTCGCTTCGAGCGCGGCGTAGGTCACCTTGTCGACGCGGACGGCACGCATCAGCGGATGCGCCCGCACCGTCGCCACGAGATCGGCGCGCCCGACGATGACCCCGCACTGCGGGCCGCCGAGCAGCTTGTCGCCGCTGAAGGCGACGAGATCGACGCCGGCCGCGACGCTGTCGCGGATGCCAGGCTCGCGCGCGAGCACGCGTGCGGCGGCGTCGGGCAGGCGGCGCACGTCCATCGCGCCGAGGCCCGGCCAGCCGCTGCCCTGGTCCTCGAGGACCGGCACCCCGAGCCGCCGGCCCAGTGCGGCGAGCTCGGCAACGGCCGGTCTCTCGGTGAACCCTTCCATCCGGAAGTTCGACGGATGCACCCGCAGCAGCGCCGCGGTTCGCGGCGACACGGCCGCTGCGTAGTCCGCCATCCGCGTGCGGTTGGTCGTGCCGACCTCCCGGAGCTGTGCGCCGGAAGCGCGCATCACGTCAGGCACGCGGAAGCCGCCGCCGATCTCGACGAGCTCGCCACGCGAGATCACGACCTCGCGCCCTGCGGCGAGGGCGGCGAGCATCACGGTGACGGCCGCGGCGGTGTTGTTGGCCACGAGGGCGGCCTCCGCGCCGGTGAGCTGGCAGAGCAGGCGCTCGGCGTGGACGTGCCGTGAACCACGGCCGCCCGTCGCGGCGTCGAACTCCAGCGTCGCGTAGCCGGCAGCGATCCTGACTGCGGCGTCCAGGGCCGCTGCCGCGAGCGGCGCGCGTCCCAGGTTGGTATGGACGATGATTCCCGTCGCGTTGACGACGGGCTCGAGCGTCGAGCGTGCCGCGTCGTCGAGCGCGACGGCCGCGCGTGCCTCGACCTCCGAGGCTGCCGCCTCGGGCGAGTCGACGTGACCGGCGCCTTCCGCCACAAGCTCCGCCCGCAGCGCGTCGGCGGCCGCCCGGACCGCGTCGCGGGTGGGTCCATCACCATGTCGCGCGGCGAGCGAGCGGACGCCCTGCCGCGCCAGCATGGCGTCGACAGCCGGGATCAACCGCGCGCGCGACATGGCCCGCGATGCTACCATTCCCGAGGCCCGTGGGCCTGCACGCATGAGTCATCCTGCCGATCCTGACGCCCCGCTGCCGAACTACCGTCCGCGAGAGCGGTTCTGGCCGTATACCGACCTTCCGGAGCAGCCGGATCGCGAGGAGCTCGAGGCGCTCGACCCCGATCTCCGCGCCGCGCTGTACGGCCCGGAGGCCCGGCCGTTCTCGTTCACCCTGGTCTTTCCGAAGGTCGCCGATCCCGACTACGAGAAGGCGGTTGCACTCGCGCGCGAAAGTGCCGATTACCGGGAAGTCGGGGCAGGCGAGTCGTTCAGGATTCGCGCCCGGTTCCGTCCGGACGAGGTCGAGCAGCTGCGTGACCTGTTCGCCATCGTCGGACGGTTCGAGGGGTGCGAAGTGCTCGTGGACGACCGTCCGCTGCCGTATGCGCGGGAGCTGTGGCTGCCGCTTACCTGGTTCTTGCTGCCGCGCTGAGGGCGCTGCCGCCGGAGGTCCCTGCCCGTGCCAGACCCGAGTCCCGTCGATCGCGAGCTGCAGGGCCTCGCGGCCGACCTCCGCAAGCTCGAGGCCGAGTACACCATGTACTTCGCCGGGCGGTTGCCGCGTCCGCCGTTCGAGAACCGGGGCCGGTTCGAGCAGGCCATCAAGCGGCTCGAGCGCGCGCGGTTCGACACCCAGGTGCACCGCTTCCAGTTCTCCGCGCTGCAGGCGCGCTTCTCCACCTTCGTCGAGCTCTGGGATCGCGGCGTACGGGCCCGCGAGGAAGGCCGGCCGACACCCTTCACCCGTCCGGCCCAGGGCAGCGCCGACGTCACCGCCGAGGAGCAGGGCACCGTCGTGCACGACACGGCGCTGTCCGACCCGGTGGGCCAGATCGACAAGCTGCGCGACCTCTACGACGCCCTGATGGACGCGCGCCGCGAGCACGGACACGAGGTCGTGCCGTTCCACCGGTTCGCGGATCTCGTCAAGCGGCAGGTCAGCGAACTGCGCGAGCGTCACCAGAGCGACGAGGTGTCGTTCCGCGTGGTCGTGGGCGGCGGCAAGGTCAGCTTCAAGGCCAGGTCCGGAGGGACCGGGCAGGCGGGGGCGGCCGGAGGGGATGCGTAAGAGGGCGGGGACGGGTCGGAGGGGTGGAAGGAGAGGCGAGGGGAGGGATCGCCTCGCTGCGAGGGTCTAACCCACGCGTGTCACGTTGCCCGCCTGCGGGCCTTTCGGACCTTCGACAATCTCGAACTCCACAGGCTGTCCTTCGTCCAGTGTGCGAAAGCCCGTGCCCTGGATGGCCGAGAAATGCACGAACACGTCCGCGCCGCCGCCACGCTCGATGAAGCCGTAGCCCTTGGCGTTGTTGAACCACTTGACCTTCCCGTTGATCCGTTCCATCGTACCGACCTGCCTTGCCTCGCTGCCAGCGCATCGGGCTGGCAGCACGTGACGCGGACCCCCAGCGGCCCCGCGTACCGGAACACGCCGCGTGTCGCGAACTCCGACGGATGCGGCGCCCGGCGCCCGACAGGATAGACCATTTCCGATGCCTTCAGCACTGATCTCCGTTTCCGACAAGTCAGGCCTCGTCGACTTCGCCCGCGGGCTGGCCGCCCTCGGCATCGACCTGCTCTCCACCGGCGGCACCGCCAGGGCCCTCCGCGACGCGGGCCTGGCGGTGACCGACGTGGCCGAGCGTACGGGCTTTCCCGAGATGCTCGACGGCCGCGTGAAGACCCTGCACCCGCGCGTCCACGGCGGCATCCTGGCCCGCCGCAACAGGCCCGACGACCTTGCGGCCCTTGCCGAGCACGGCATCGGCCTCATCGACCTGGTGGTGGTGAACCTCTACCCGTTCGCGAAAGCGGCAGCTGACCCGTCCACGGGCTTCGACAGGCTGATCGAGGAGATCGACATCGGCGGCCCCAGCATGGTGCGCGCGGCCGCCAAGAACTTCCGCGACGTGCTCGTGGTGGTCGACCCGGACGACTACGCGCGCGTGCTCGAGAGCCTGTCGGGAGGCGCCACGCCGTCGCTGGACTTCCGGTTCGACCTGGCGCGCAAGGCGATCGCGCACACGGCTGCCTACGACCGCACGATCGCCGACGAACTGCAGCACGTCAGCGTGGAGGGCGACGTCGCCGCGCGCGTGCCGGCGGAGGCGCGCCCGCTGTTTCCCGCAGCGGCGTCGCTGGACCTCACGCTGGTCCGCACGCTTCGCTACGGCGAGAACCCGCACCTGGCGGCCGCCTGGTATGCAGACGGCAGCCGCAGCGGCTTCGGCGCCGTGCAGCTGCACCAGGGCAAGGAGCTCAGCTTCACCAACCTGCTCGACCTCGACGCGGCCGCCCGCATCGTGCTCGAGTTCGACGAGCCGGCGGCGAGCGTCATCAAGCACACCAATCCTTGCGGTGTCGCCACCGGCGCCGACGCGAGTGCGGCGTTCGTCCGCGCGCGCGAAGCCGACCCCGTCTCCGCCTTCGGCGGCATCGTCGGGATCAACCGCGTCGTCGACGAGGCCGTCGCTGCCGAAATCGTCTCGACGTTCATCGAGGCGCTCGTCGCGCCCGCGGTCACCGACGAAGCGCTCGCGATCCTCGGCCAGAAGAAGAACCTGCGCGTGCTGACGACGGATTTCGACGCGCTGCGGGCCCACGCGGGCGTGGAGTGGCGTTCGATCCTCGGCGCGATGCTCGCGCAGCAGCGCGACCGCGTGGACGAGGCACGCGACGCCTGGCCGCCGCACGCAGTCGACGCGCTCCGCGTCGTGACCGAGCGCGCTCCCACGCCGGAGGAATGGCAGGCGCTGCGCTTTGCGTGGCGCGTGTGCGCGCACGTCAAGTCGAACACCATCATCTTCACGGGTGCCGACCGTACGCTCGGCATCGGCGCCGGGCAGATGAGCCGCGTGGACGCAGTGAAGGTGGCGACGATGAAGGCGGGGGCAGAGGCGCTGCGCGGCTCGGTCGTCGCGTCCGATGCGTTCTTCCCGTTCCGTGACGGCCTCGACGCCGTCGCCGCAGCAGGCGCGACGGCGGTCGTGCAGCCCGGGGGCTCGGTTCGCGACCAGGAAGTCATCGACGCGGCCAACGAGCATGGCCTCGCGATGGTGTTCACCGGCCGCCGGCACTTCCGCCACTGACGCCGATCGGTAGGGACGGCTCCCCGAGCCGTCCAGGAGGTAGGGACGGCTCTCCGAGCCGTCCGGGAGGCAGGGCCGGCTCTCCGAGCCGTCCGCGTTGACGCTCTTCGCTTAGGGGCAGGGAAGGTCGGGCTCGTAGGGACGGCTCGGTGAGCCGTCCCTACCTGAGTTGAGTGCGCAGGTCGTCGGCGGTGACGGCGACCGTGCCGAACCGCGTCACGGCCAGGCCGGCGGCTTCGCTCGCGAGCGCGGCAGCGTCAGACAGCGTGGCACCCGCCGCAAGCCCCAGCGCGATGGCGGCAATGACCGTGTCGCCCGCGCCAGTGACGTCGGCCACCTCGCGCGCGGCGGCCGTGAGCGCCCCCTCCACCGGTTCATCCGCGCCCCCGCCGTCGAGCACCCACATCCCGTGCTCGCCGCGCGTGATGACGACTGACGTGCATTGCAGCCGGCGCTGCAGCGCGCGCGCAGCCTCCCGCGCGTCCGCGTCCGTGCGGATGCGGCGATGCGTCGCCGTCTCGGCCTCCGCCTGGTTGGGCGTGACGAGCGTGACGCCGCGGTACAGATCGAGGTGCGGGATCTTCGGGTCGACGAGCAGCGGCGTGCGCGCTCCCGACGCCACGTCGCGTGCGGCGTCCATGCACTCGCCCGTGATGCAGCCCTTCAGGTAATCCGAGACGATGACGACGTCTGCCTCCGCGCCGAAGCGGGCCACCAGCGAGGCAACGCGCTGCGCGGCCCTGCCATTCACCTCGTCATCCGCCTCGTAGTCCACCCGCGCGACCTGCTGCTGGCGCGCGGTGACCACGCGCATCTTGCGCGTGGTGGGACGCGTCTCGTCCACGACCAGCCCGTCGGTGCCCACGCCGGCGTCGTCGAGCATCTGCTGCAGCCTGGCGCCGGCTTCGTCTGCGCCGACCACCCCGACGAGCGAGGCGTGCGCCCCGAGCGCGGCCACGTTGAGCGCGACGTTGGCGGCGCCCCCGGCGCGGTACTCGTCATGGTCGTGCATCACCACAGGCACGGGCGCTTCCGGCGACAGCCGATGCACGCGTCCGACGAGGAAGTGATCGAGCATCACGTCGCCGACGACGAGCACACGCCTGCCGGCGAAGGCGTCGACCGTGCCGAGAAGGTCGTGCGGGTGCGGCGTCGTCATCAGACGACGGGGCGGGGCACTGCCTCGCTGCGCTCCGAGGCGAAGGGCAGCGTCAGGAGTACGAGGAGCAGCATCAGGAACTCGGAGTCGCCGAAGTTGTACTCGAACAACCCGGCGGCGAGCATGGCGGCGAGGCTCGCAAGGCCCGCCGCGGCGAGCGTGCGCGTCTGGCGGCTCCGCCCGCGCACGGCGCGGGCATGCAGTTCCCTGCCCGCGGTCCAGACGAACCAGCACCAGACGAGCAGCGCCAGCAGGCCGCGTTCTGCCGCGATCTGCATCGGCACGTTGTGCAGGTGGACGTTCAGGTCCTGCACGGCCTCCGGCACGCGGTACTGGGTGTAGACCTGCTTGACCTGGTCCGGCCCGACGCCCGTGAGCGGGTGGTCCTCGACCATCGCCGCGCCCGACTTCAGCATCGCCACGCGGTCGCGGTTCGTCGGGTCCTTGAGATCGAAGATCGAGTAGACCCGATCGGTGATCGACGCCGGCGCGAGGATCACGGCTACCGCGAAGGCGGCAGGCAGGAGCGCGACGAGGCGCCTGTCACGCATCATCAGCAGCACCGTCAGGCCGACGCCGACGCCCACCCACGCGCTGCGGGTGAAGGTGAGGCCGAGGGCGACGAGCACGGCAGGCAGCACGATCAGCGGCCACGTGCGGTCGCGGGGTTCGTAGATCAGGCGTGCGGCCGTGGCGCAGGCCACCAGCATGAGCGTGCCCGAGTACGTCATGTAGTGCGACAGCGCGCCCTCGGGACGGCGGCCCAGGTTGTCGAACTGGAGGAAACCGTACTGGAAGAGGCCGACCAGCGCGCTTGCCGCGCCGACGGCGATGATCACCGACGCGAACGTGTGCGCACGCGATCCCCGGGCCAGGCGGTAGACGAGCGGCACGATGAGGAAGAGGACGAGCTGCTTCGAGTCGACGAGGCTGAGCCGGGGGTTCACCGACATCGCGGCCGACAGCAGCGTGGCGCCGGCGTAGACGACCAGCGGCCAGAAGATGGGCGGGGCCTCGAATCGCTCGTGGCGCAGCCCGAGGAGCGCGCCCCAGCAGAGCATCGTGAGCGCGAGGAGGATGCCCGAGGCGGCGACCGACAGCTGCAGCGCGGCCACGAAGCAGAGCAGGACCGACAAGGAGAGCGTCTCCAGGCGGTCCATGCGTCCCGTCCGCAGTGCCGGCGCGGTCATCGTGTCGCTCGTCATCCTTTCCTGTCGGCCGCGTCACGCGCCCGCAACAGGGCACGTTCGGCAGCGGCGAGCACCGCGTCGACGCTGATGCGCGTCAGGCAGCGGAAATCTCCCGGCACACACACCCGCTGCTCGCACGGGCGGCAGGGCAGATCCGGCACCTCCACCGCTTCATGCACGAGCGACGGATGGCGCCAGGGTGCCGACCGGACCGGCAGCGTCGGTCCATACAAGCCGACGATCGGCGTCTGCGTCGTGGCCGCCACGTGGAGCGGCCCGCTGTCGCCACCGATGTACAACGCCGCCCGCGCGATCAACGCCCGCAGCTGCTCGAGCGTGGTGTCGCCCGTCACGACCGCACCGGCCCGCCCCGAAAGGCGTGCCGTCGCGGCCATTGCGACGGCATCGGCGGCATCCGCCTCCGAAGGGCCAGACGTCAGGATGATACGACGATCCGGGAAGGATGACGAGAGCCGCGCGGCCAGCTCGGCAAATGAATCCAGCGGCCAGCGGCGGAACACATTGCCCGCGCTGACGTGCATCACGATGGGCCTGGCGGGGTACCCCGGCGGGAGCGTGGCGAGCCACGCATCGACGTACGCGCCCGCCGCTGAAGTCTCCACCATCTCCACGGCATCGTCTGCCGGATCCGGCTCTCCGAAGGACGGCAGGAGAGGCGCCAGGATGTCCCACTGGTTCCGCACGGAGTGCCGCGGACGCAGGTCGGGGGCGCGATGGACCTGTTCGGTGTAGGCCCACGCGCGCCCGTGGCCCGTGTAGCCCAGACGCCGGGGCGCCCGGCTCATCCAGGTGAGCAGCGCGGCGCGCGGCCCGCCATGCAGGTCCACGACGACGTCATATCGAGAGCGCCGCAGCCGCCATCCGAGTGCGAGATCCGCGCGCACACGCGACAGGCCTCGCTGCCTGTCGATCGCAATCACTTCGTCGAGATGCGGGTTGTGCGCCACGATGGGCGCCGCGCCGCGCTCGACGAGGTAGGCGAGATGCGCATCCGGCCAGGCACGGCGCAACGCCCGCACCACCGGTGTCGTGAAGACGACATCACCCACGAGACGGAGTCGAATGACGAGGATGCGCACCGGCCACACAGACTACCCCGACCTCCGGCCCGCGGGGGGCGGCAAACGGGGCCATAATCGTTGCATGCGTTCCCTCCTGGTCGTCGTGGCCGTGCTGCTGGCCGGCCTGATCTCGCCGGCCCTGGCGCGCGCGGAGTCGCCCGATCGCGCGGCCGCCTACCTCGCGTTCCTCGAGGGTCGCCGCCTCGAAGCCGCTGGCCAGCTGCCGCAGGCCATCGCGGCCTATGAGCGTGCGGCGCGGCTCGAGCCGGACAGCGGCGTTGCCCTTGCGGAGCTCGCCCAGTTGCACGCCCGGCAGGACCAGGCCGACGAGGCGCGCGCCGCCGCAGAGCGCGCCCTGCAGGCCGACCCTGAGCAGGCCGATGCGCACTGGGTGCTGGGGATGCTGGCCCTGGCCTCGGCTGGCGCAGGACGCGAGACGTCGACACCGGATCAGGCGGCGTTGCACGAGGCGATCTCGCACTTCAGCAAGGCCCTGCCCGCCCGCGGGTACGACCCCAACGTGTACGTGAACCTCGGCCGGCTGTACCTGCAGACAGATCAGGCCGACAAGGCCATCGAGCCGCTCGCGACCGCCTACAACCGCGACGCCGGCGCGCTCGAGGCCGGACTGCTGCTCGCGCAGGCGCACGAGCGTGCGGGCAACCGCGCACGGGCGCTCGAGGTGGTGGGCACGGTGCTCGATTCCGAGCCGCGCTTCTTCCGCGCACGGCTGCTGCAGGCCGACCTCCTCGAACGTGAACGGCGATGGGCCGAGGCGGCCGACGCCTACGCCAGGGCGTTTGCCGAGAACCCGAAGGCCACCGAGCTGCAGGTGCGCGAGGCGACGGCCCTGCTCAACGCGGAGCGTGCGGCCGACGCCCGACACGTGCTGGAGGCTGCAGTCGCGGCCCGCCCGGCCGACCTGCAGGCGCGGTACCTGCTCGCCCAGGCGCAACGGGAGCTCGGGGATCTGGACGCCGCCGAGCGCACCGGCACGGCCCTGCGCGAGCTCGCGCCCACCGATTCGCGCGGGCCCGTCGTGCTGTCGCAGGTCTACGCGGCGCGCGGCGATCACCAGCAGGTCATCGACGTGCTGACGCCGCTGCTCGAAGCGCGCGGCGACTCGCTCGCGGCGGGTGCCGCGCTCGGCCTGACCTTGCGGCTCGCCACGGCCCACCTGTCCCTGGGGCAGTTCGACGCCGGCATCCGGCTGCTCGAGGAGGCACGCGGCACGGGACGCCCCGAACTGGTGGACGCGTACCTGCTGCAGGCGCTCGTCGCTGCCCGCCGATTCGACCGCGCCCTCGTCGTCGGCGAGGCCGTGCGCGCGGCGCGCCCCGACGACCCCCAGCCGGTGCGCCTCTATGCGCAGGCCCTGGCGGGCGCCGGCCGCGTGGACGAAGCCGTCTCGCTCATGGAAGCGCAGGTCGAACGTAGCGGCGACGACGTGATGGCCGTGGCCACGCTGGCGAACATCCTGTCGACGGCGGGCCGGCACGGCGCTGCCGTGGACGCGCTGTCGGCGCGCGAAGACCGCTTTGCCGGCACGGTGGACTACTGGTTCCAGCTCGGGGCGGTGCACGAACGTGCCGGTGAGGCCGACTCGGCAGAAGAGGCCTTCCGCAAGGCGCTCGCGCTCGACGCCCAGCACGCGCCGACGCTCAACTACCTCGGGTACATGTACGCGGAACAGGGCGCGCGCCTCGACGAGGCCGCACGGCTGGTGCGGCAGGCGCTCGCGCTCGATCCCGACAACGGCTCCTATCTCGACAGCCTCGGCTGGGTCTTCTACAAGCAGGGGAACTACGAGGAAGCGCGCCGGTACCTCGAGCGCGCCGCCGGACTTCTCGTCACCAACTCGGTCATCCAGGACCACCTCGGCGACGCGCGACTCGCCCTCGACGATCGCACCGGTGCCATCGAGGCCTGGGAACGCGCCCTGGCGGGCGACGGCGACTCGATCGATCCCGACGTCATCAGGAGCAAGATTGAACGGGCGCGCCAGCGCTGAGCGGCGTCTCGCCGCGGCGGCGTTGGTGGTGCTCGCCGGCGCCCTGTCTGCATGCGCGCCGCGTGCGACCCGCGTCGCGTTGCCGGACGGCACCGGTGTTCCCCTCGCTGCGGCGGACGCGCAGGTCCTCGCCGACGAAGTGACGGCGCGCTGCGACGTCGGGCGCGCCCTGACCGCCGACGTCCGCGTCGGGGGCCGGGTGGATGGCGAACGGATCAGGGGCACGCTGCAGCTCGGCGTCGAGGCGGGCGGGCTTCGCATCGAAGGCGTGCCGCCGTTCGGGTCGCCGCTGTTCGTGCTCGCCGGCCGCACCGAGGCGGCGACGCTGCTGTTCCCGCGCGAGAACGCGTACGTGTTCGAGGCACCCGTGCCGGCCCTGACCGAAGCCCTCATCGGGGTGCCGATCGGTCCTGCCGACCTGCACATGCTGCTCTCCGGGTGCGGCGTCTCCGTCCGCGAGGTGCGCGGCGGGGCCACGTTCGGCGGCTGGACGCGTCTCGACACGGCCGATGGCGCCCGCGTCTGGCTGACGACCGCCGCATCGGACACCGGGGGAGCCGCCGGCGTTCCCATCGTGCGCGTCGCCGAGACGCCAACGTGGCGGCTCGACTACGCCAGCCGCCAGGACGACGCGGCGCTGCGCGGCACGCTTGCCGCGTCGAGCGCGCCCGGCCGTACCCGCCTGTCGTTCGAGGTGGTGGCGCCCGAGCGTCTGCCCGCGCTGCCGCCCGCGGCGCTCGAGGTCGTGATCCCCGACGGCGCGCGGCCCGTGTCGCTGGACGACCTGCGCCGGCGGCGGGTGCTTGCCGAGTCCTGACCGCCGATGTACACCACCCGCGCGTTCGCGAAGCTGAATCTGGACCTGCGCGTCACGGCGACACGATCGGACGGCTACCACGAGCTCGACACCGTCTTCCAGACCATCGCGCTCGGTGACCGCCTCACGCTCGTCGAGGACGCCGGCCCGTTCCGCCTGACGTCCGACACGCCGGGCCTGCCGCTCGGCGTCGACAACCTCGCGATGCGAGG
>JBIQIB010000067.1:0-12342 GCA_044508265.1 Acidobacteriota bacterium | reverse complement strand
TCGACACGCGAGGCCTATGGCTGGTTCGACGCCGCCCCGGCGCCGCCTCCCGCGGTCCGGCGCGAGCCGCCTGTCAGCGCTGCAGACTGGGCGGCGTACTTCGCGGCCTGCCGCAACGACCTCCAGCCGCCCGTCGTGGCCCGGCATCCGGCGCTCGGCGACGGCCTGCGGCGGCTGGCCGGGGCAGGTGCGGTCCTGACGATGATGTCGGGCAGTGGATCGGCGCTCTTCGGCCTGTTTGCGCCGGAGGCCGACCTCGAGACGGCCGCGGCCGGCTGGCCGCCGGGCTGGCGCGTGTGGCCGACACGGACGCTCACGCGCGCCGCCTACCGGGCGCTCACGGCCGTCGATGGGCCCCGCGGCGTCGTTATCCCCTTGTTCGACGGCCCAGCCGTCGTGTAGGCTATGGGTTTGCGCGTGGCCGCTTCGCCACCTCCGGGGAGCGGTGTGCGCAGGACGCAGGCGGGGGCAGCACGCTCGCCGGCGCCGTACGGTCGACGTTGGGGCGTCGCCAAGCGGTAAGGCACGGGACTTTGAATCCCGCATTCGAAGGTTCGAATCCTTCCGCCCCAGCCAGCTTGGTCGTGTGGTCACGGGCCCCGGGTCGAGCGGGCTGGTGAGTTCCCCCCGACGCTCTGCAGCACTCGTAACGGACGGTCATGGCGCGATCGAGTTTGAAGGTATTTTCGGGCAGTGCCCACCCCATGCTGGCGCAGGAGATCGCGGATTTCCTGTGCGTGCCGCTCGGGCAGGCCCGGCTGCATCGGTTTCCGGACACGGAGGTCTCGTTCCAGATCGACGAGAACATCCGGGGCGCTGACGTGTTCATCGTCCAGCCGACGTCGCGGCCCGTCGACGAGAACCTGATGGAGCTGTGCGTCATGATCGACGCGTTCCGTCGGTCGTCGGCGTCGCGGATCACGGCGGTCATCCCGTATTACGGGTACGCGCGGCAGGACCGCAAGGACAAGCCGCGGGTGCCCATTTCGGCCAAGCTCGTGGCGAACCTGCTGAGCGCGGCCGGCGCGAACCGGATCCTGACGATGGATCTGCACAAGGCGCAGATCCAGGGGTTCTTCGACATCCCCGTCGATCACCTGTTCGCGGCGCCGGTGATCATCGACTACCTGTCGCGGCAGCACGTGCCCGACCTGACGGTGGTGTCGCCGGATGCGGGCGGTGCGGAGCGGGCGCGGGCCTACGCCAAGCGGCTGGGCGCCGAGCTCGCGATCATCGACAAGCGGCGCAGCTCGGAGACGGGCATCGCCGAGATCATGCACGTGATCGGCGACGTCAGGGGCCGGACGTGCGTGCTGCAGGACGACATCATCGACACGGCCGGCACGATGGTGAAGGCGGCCCAGGCGCTCAAGGACGGCGGCGCCGCGCGGGTCGTGGCGTGCGCGGTGCACGGGGTGTTGTCGGGACCGGCGCTCGAGCGCATCGACGCGTCGCCGCTCGAGTCGCTCGTCGTCACCAACACGGTTCCGCTGTCGCGCTCGTGCGCCAGTTCGTCGAAGATCACGTGCCTGTCGGTGGCGCGCCTGCTCGGGCAGGCCATCCGCAGCATTCATGAAGAGACCTCGGTCTCGTCGTTGTTCGTCTAGGGGTCAGGAAGGGCCATTATGGAAGCCACGCTCGAAGCGGTCAGGCGCGACACTCGCGGGAAGAACGAAGCCCGTCGCCTGCGCACCGCCGGTCAGATTCCCGCCGTCGTCTACGGCGGCACGGAGGGACCGCTCCCCATCGCGGTCAGCCCGAAGGCGCTGTCGAAGATCATCCACTCCGAGACGGGCGAGAACACGCTCATCACGCTGGAGGTCGACGGCGCGGGCACGGTCGTCCTGCTGAAGGACTACCTGCTCGAGCCCGTCACGCACACGCTGCTGCATGCCGACTTCTACCGCCTGGACATGTCCAAGCGCGTGGTCGTCAAGGTGCCGGTCATCCTGCAGGGCGAGCCCCGCGGCGTGAAGCAGCAGGGCGGCGTGCTCGACTTCGTCCATCGCGAGGTGGAGATCGAGTCGCTGCCGATCGACATCCCGGACAACATCACCATCGATGTCCGCGAGATGATGATCGGCGACGGCGTGTACGTCCGCGAGGTCTCGGAGGGCAAGAAGTGGACGGCCGTCAGCCCGGCCGACCTGTTGCTCGTCCACGTCGTGGCGCCGCGCGTCGAGGAGGCACCGGCCGAAGAGGCGGGCGCCGAGCCGGACGCCACCAAGTAGATCGGCCGCGCAGGAGAGGCGTGAAGCTCGTCGTCGGGCTCGGCAACCCCGGGCCACGCTACCGCGACACGCTCCACAACGTCGGCTTCATGGTGGTCGACGAGGTGGCGGCCCGGCACGGGGCCGCGTTCGAGAGCGCCCCGGCCGAGGCACTGACGGCGCGGATCCGGCAGGGCCTGGGCAGCACGCCGGTGCTGCTGGCCAAGCCGCTGACGTTCATGAACCTGAGCGGGCGCGCCGTCGGCGAGCTCGTGCGGTTCTACAAGATCCCTCTCGACGACCTGTTCGTCGTCGTCGACGAGGTGGCGTTGCCCGCAGGCCGGCTGCGGGTGCGCGCCCGGGGATCGGCAGGGGGCCACAACGGCCTCGCGTCGATCATCGGGCTGCTCGGCACCGATGCCTTTCCGCGGCTGCGGGTGGGTGTCGGGCGGGGCGATCCGCGGAGGGACCTCGCGGATCACGTGCTGGCACGGGTCGACCCGGCGATGCGGGGCGTCCTGGACGACACGGTGCAGCGGGCGGCCGATGCGGTCGCGTCGTTCTGCATCGACGGCATCGAGAAGACGATGAGCGTCTTCAACGCGCCAGGAGAGGCGCGTGACACCAACTCCTTGCCACCACGGGAGCAGGCCTGAGGGCCGACCGGGTGGCCGCCAGGCCAGAAGGAGACACATGGCAACGGCACTCAAGCAGTACGAGCTCGTCTACATCGTCTCGCCCGAGGCGACCGACGAGCAGCTCGCCGAGGTTCAGCAGCTCGTCGAGTCGAACGTCACGAAGGCGGAGGGCACGGTCGACAACGTCGACGCGTGGGGCCGCCGCAAGCTCGCCTACCGCATCGGCGCGCACGCCGACGGGATCTACACGGTGGTGCTCTTCAGCGGCACCGGCGAGCTGGTGAAGGAGCTCGATCGGCGGCTGAAGGTGAGCGATCTCGTCATCCGCCACCTGATCGTGCGGGTCGACGAAGACTTCAGGAAGGCCGCCCGGGCGCGGGAGAAGCGCGCCGAGGAGACGCGCCGCCGCCGCGTGGCGCGCGGGCTGCCCCCCGAGCCGACGCCGGAGGAGCTGCTCGCCAAGGAGTCGCAGTCCGAGGCGCGTGGTGACGAGGAGGGAGACCGATGAGCACTGAGAACCAGGACGGCGGACGGCCGGGCGGCGCACGCCCGCGCAGCGCGCGGCCGGACCGCGGACCGCGGCGTGGCGGGTTCCGTCGCAAGCGCGTCTGCAAGTTCCGCACGGAGAAGATTGACTACATCGACTACAAGGACGCGAAGCTGCTCGCGCAGTTCGTCCCCGAGCGCGGCAAGATCCAGCCGCGGCGACTCACCGGGACGAGCGCGAAGTACCAGCGCAAGCTCCAGGTTGCGATCAAGCGCGCGCGGTTTCTCGCGCTGTTGCCGTACGCGACCGACTGAGAGGCGAGGCTGACATGATCGAAGTGATCCTCAAGCAGGAGATCGAGCATCTCGGCGAGCGCGGCGACATCGTCAAGGTGGCGCCTGGCTATGCGCGCAACTACCTCCTGCCGCGCAAGCTCGCCCTGGCGGTGACCAGCGGGAACCGCAAGCAGATCGAGTTCGAGAAGCGGGCCGCAGCGGCCAGGGCGGCCGAGGAGCGCGCCGTGGCCCAGGCGCTGGCCACGCGCTTCGCGCAGGTCGAGCTCACGATCCTGCGCAAGGTCGGCGAGACCGGCCAGCTGTACGGGTCGGTGACGTCGGCCGACATCGCCGAGGCGCTCGCCGCCCAGGGCTTCGAGGTCGACCGGCGGCGCATCCAGCTGGGCGACCCGATCAAGGAGATCGGCGAGGTCGAGGTGCCGATCCGCCTCCACCGCGAGGTCACCGCGCAGGTGAAGGTGGTGGTCGCGCCGGAGAACCCGCCGGCCGCCGAGGCGGAGGCGCCGGCGGCGGAGGCCTAGTTCCGGCCGATTCCCGTGGATTGGCCGCGACGGCCGATCGAGGGGAGTAGACTGAGGGGCCGTCGGCACGCATGTGCCGGCGGCCCTTTTTTCCGTCCAGCGACTGCGTCCCCGACGCGGAGCCGGGGCGGTGGCGTGACTTTCGATCCGTTGACCAGCCCGTCGTGAACGACCGTACCCTTCCGCACAACCTCGATGCCGAGCGCTCGGTGCTCGGCGCGGTGCTCATCCGCAACGAAGCCATCAACGCGGCGGTCGAGATCGTGCGCCCGGAGGACTTCTTCCGCGAGGCGCACCGGCAGCTGTTCGACAAGATGATCGCGCTCAGCGAGCGCGGGCAGGCGATCGACCTCGTGACGCTCGCCGAGGAGCTCGATCGGGCCGCACAACTGGAGGCGGCGGGCGGGCTCGCCTACATCACGCGTCTCGTGGACGGCGTGCCGCGCTCGACCAACGTCGAGTACTACGCGCGCATCGTCAAGGAGAAGGCGACGCTGCGCGCGCTCATCGAGCAGGCCGGCCGGATCATGACCGGCGCCTACGACGCCGACCGCGACGCCAGCGAGATTCTCGACGAAGCCGAACGCGCCATCTTCGGCATCGCCGACGCCCGCATCGGCCAGGGCTTCGTGCCGCTCGCCGACCTCGTGGACTCGGCGCTCGACACCGTCGAGCAACTGCAGCAGTACAAGAGCATGGTCACCGGCGTGGCCACGGGGTTCGTGGACCTCGATCACCGCACGTCCGGGCTCCAGCCGACCGACCTCATCATCGTCGCGGCCCGTCCGTCGATGGGCAAGACCAGCCTCGTGCTGAACATGGCGCAGCACGCGGCGCTCGATCACGGCAAGGTCGTGGGCATCTTCAGCCTCGAGATGTCGCGCGAGCAGCTGTTCATGCGCATGCTGACGGGCGAGGCGCGCGTCGGCAGCCAGCGGCTGCGCCAGGGGATGCTGCTCGAGCGCGACCTGCCGGCCATCGCGCAGGCGGCCGAACGCCTGGCCGCCGCGCCCGTGTACATCGACGACAACGCGTCCATCGGCGTGCTGGAGATGCGGGCCAAGGCCCGCCGTCTGAAGGCCGAGCGCGGCCTCGACCTGCTCATCATCGACTACCTGCAGCTGATGCAGGGTCGCGGCCGCTTCGAGAACCGGCAGCAGGAGCTGACGAGCATCTCGCGCTCGCTGAAGGCCCTGGCCAAGGAGCTGAACGTGCCGATCGTGGCGCTCTCACAGCTCAGTCGTGCCTCCGAGACGCGCTCCGACCATCGCCCCATCCTCTCGGACCTGCGTGAGTCGGGCGCGCTCGAGCAGGACGCCGACGTGGTGCTGTTCATCTATCGCGAGGACCGGTACAGGGGGCCCGAGGAAGAGCCGAACGGCGAGGCCGAAATCATCATCGCCAAGCAGCGCAACGGCCCGATCGGCACCGTGAAGCTGGCGTTCATCGACGAGTACACGCGTTTCGAGAACCTCGAGCGCGGCGGCGACTACTGACCGTGCGGCACACCGAAGCCCTCGTGGACCTCGGCGCGCTGGCCGCCAACCTCGCCGCGCTCGAAGCGCTGCTCGCGGGCGAGGCCGCCGGTGCCGGTCGCGCGGCCCCGAAGGTGATCGGCGTCGTGAAGGCGAACGCGTACGGGCACGGCGCCATCCCGGTGGCCCGCGCGCTCGAGGACGCCGGCGTCGCGATGCTCGCCTGCGCCGACATCGACGAGGGCGTCGCGCTGCGCGAGGGTGGCGTGCGGGCGCCCATCCTCGTCTTCGGCGCCCTCGGCATCTCCGACCTCGACGCCGTGTTCACCCACGGCCTCACGCCGACCGTGTCGTCGCCCTGGGCGGCGCGCGCGCTCGTCGCCGCCGCCGAGACGCGCGGCGTCGTGCTCGACTGCCACGTGAAGGTGGACACCGGCATGAACCGGCTCGGCTTCCGGCACGACAACCTGCGCAGGACGATGCCCGCCGTACTCGGGGCTCCCGCGCTGCGCGTGACGGGGCTGTACACCCACTTCGCGACGGCCGACGAACCCGAGCATCCCGCCTTCGAGATGCAGCAGGCGCGCTTCGTTGAAGCGCGCACGGTCATGGCGGGCCTCGGACTCGGCCCCGTCCTCTGTCACGCCGCCAACAGCGCCGCGTGCCTGCGCGATGGCCGCACCTGGTTTGACGCCGTCCGCCCCGGACTGCTGCTCTACGGCGTCGTGCCGCCGCCGCTCGCGACGACGCTGCGGCTCACGCCGGTGCTCTCGCTGCGCAGCCGCATCGTGGCGGTCAAGGGCATCCGCCCGGGAGAGGGCCTCGGGTACGGCCTCACCGCCGCGGCCGACACGCCGCGCGCCGTCGCCGTGGTGCCGGCCGGTTACGCCGACGGGCTCGACTGGCGCCTCGGCAACCGCGGCGTCGCGCTCGTCCGTGGCCGCCGCGTGCCCATCGTCGGCAGGGTCTCGATGGACAGCCTCACCGTGGACGTCACCGGCCTCGACGTCTCGCCGGGCGACGAAGTCGTCTTCATCGGCCGTCAGGGCGACGCCGTCATCGACGTCAGGGAAGTGGCGGCCAGCATGGGCTCGATCCCGTGGGAACTCCTGTGCCGCCTCGGCGCCCGCATCGAGCGAAGCCTCAAGCATTAGGCATCAGGCATTAAGCATCAGGCATTACGCATTACGCATCAGGCATCCCATGAAGCCCCCGAAGACCGTCTTCGCCTGCACCGAATGCGGCGCGCAGTCGCCCAAGTGGCTGGGGCGCTGCCCCGATTGCCAGGCCTGGAACTCGTTCGTCGAGGAAACGGCGGCGCCGCCGGCGGGCACGGGGAACGTGCCGCGCTACGGCAGCCTGGCGCCGTCTGGCACGCAGGCGCGCCTCTATGCCGACATCGACATGGTGCAGGCGGAGCGCCTGTCCACGGGGATCGACGAGTTCGACCGCGTGCTCGGCGGCGGCCTCGTGCCGGGCTCGCTCGTGCTCCTGGGGGGTGAGCCCGGGATCGGCAAGAGCACCCTCCTGCTGCAGGCGGCCGCCCTGTTCGCCCAGACGACAGGTCCGGTGCTGTACTGCTCCGGCGAAGAATCGGAACACCAGGTGAAGGGACGCGGGGAGCGGCTGGGCGTGGGCCGCGCACCGCTGTATCTGCTCGCCGAAACCTGCACCGAGCGCATTCTCGACGAGGTCGCCCGCGTCAGGCCGGCGCTGCTCATCGTCGACTCGATCCAGACGGTCTTCTCGCTCAAGCTGCAGTCGGCTCCCGGCAGCGTCGGCCAGATTCGTGAGTCGGCCACGCAACTGCTGTTTGCCGCCAAGGCGCAGAACCTGCCGACGATGCTCGTCGGGCACGTCACCAAGGACGGTGCGCTGGCCGGGCCGAAGGTGCTCGAGCACGTCGTGGACACGGTGCTCTACTTCGAGGGGGAGCGGCACCACACGCACCGCGTCGTCCGGGCGGTCAAGAACCGCTTCGGCGCCGTCAGCGAACTGGGCGTGTTCGAGATGACGGGCACGGGCCTGCATCCGGTGGCCAACCCGTCGGCGCTGTTCCTTGCCGAACGCCAGGCGGGGGCGCCGGGATCGGCCGTCCTCTGCTGCATCGAGGGCTCGCGGCCGATACTGGTGGAGGTGCAGGCGCTGGTCTCGTCGAGCGCCTATGGCAGCGCGCGGCGCATGGCCAACGGCGTCGACCAGCAGCGGCTGGCGCTGTTGCTGGCCGTCCTCGAAAAGCGGGCCGGCATGAACCTGGCCGCCGAGGACGTCTTCGTCAACGTGGCTGGCGGATTCTCCGTCGAGGAGCGTGCCGCCGACCTCGGCGTGCTGGCCGCGGTGGCCTCGAGCGTACGGAACCGGGCGGTCCAGCCGGGCACGGCGCTGTTTGGCGAGGTGGGGCTTGCCGGCGAGGTCCGCGCGACCGGACAGTCGCTGCTGCGCATCCGCGAGGCAGCCCAGATGGCGTTCACCCGGTGTATAGTCCCGGCCGGTAACGTCGGGCCGGATACCGACGCGCTGGGGTGCGAGGTCGTGGGCGTCCGCACGGTGGTCGAGGCCCTCGACGAGGTGATTGGGTGGGGTTGAAGGGTATGATTACGGTCGAGGCGTCACATCCGCGTCACGTGCTGCGGCACGGGCGGCGGAGCCGGAGCGACGCCCGCCGGACGCCAGGTCTTCCTTCTTCGGGGTAGTGCATGACGTGGTTCGTCTTCGCCCGCGTGCTGTTCGTGGCGGCGGTCGCCTACTCGGCGTTCCTGCTGGCTCCCGTGTCGAGCCTGGCTGCCGTGAACGTGCTCTTCGGCTGCGGCCTCGCGGGGTTGCTGGTCCTGTTCGAGGTCCGGCTGCGCGACACCGCGGTCTCGTCCATGGTCGGCGCCGTGCTCGGCGGCACCATCGGCCTGGCCATCGCCAAGACCATCGCCACCACGCTCTTCTGGGCTGATACCGCCGACCGCCGGGTCGCGTTCCTCCACACGGCCACGCTGCTCACCCTGCCGTACCTCGGCCTCGTCATCGGCGGCCGGAAGGGCGAATGGCTCGAGCCTGCCAGGCTGATCAGCGCGTTCCGCGCGACGGCACCCAAGAAGCACTACAAGATCCTCGACACCAGCGTCATCATCGACGGCCGCATTGCCGACATCTGCGAAACGGGCTTCATCGACGGCACCCTCGTCATCCCGCAGTTCGTGCTGAAGGAACTGCAGTTCGTCGCCGACTCCTCCGATGCCCTGAAGCGCAACCGCGGCCGGCGCGGCCTCGACATCCTCCAGAAGATCCAGAAGATGACCCACCTCGACGTGGTCATCTCCGACGTCGACTTTCCGGACGTCAAGGAAGTGGACCTCAAGCTCATCGAGCTCGCCCGGTCGCTCGAAGGGAAGATCGTCACCAACGACTTCAACCTCAACAAGGTGGCCGAGCTGCGCGGCGTGAGCGTGCTCAACATCAACGAGCTCGCCAATTCGCTCAAGCCGGTCGTCCTGCCCGGCGAGCTGATGAAGGTGTTCATCATCAAGGAAGGCCGCGAGTACAACCAGGGCGTCGCCTACCTGGACGACGGCACCATGGTCGTGGTCGACAACGGCCGGCGGATGATCAGCAAGAACATCGACGTCGTCGTGACGAGCGTGCTGCAGACCACCGCCGGCAAGATGATCTTCGGGCGGTACATCGACCCGTCAGGAGAGAAGGGCGAGACCGCGACGCCGTCGCCGGAGCGCTCGGACACGGCCGCGTTCCGGCGTCCGCGCGCGGTGTCGCAGACCTGACCGCCGCGTGCCGATGCCCCCGTTCCACTGGTGGCGGACGGTCTTCTTCCTCATCCCCGCCATCAGCCTCTACACCATCGTCCTCGGCACCCTGTCGCTGACGTCGGCGCTCGTCGATCGCCGCGGCTCGTTCGCCCACCGCTGCGCCCGCGCCTGGTCGTGGCTCATTCTCAAGACGACCGGCGTCACGGTGGACGTCTCGGGCGTCGATCGGATCGACGCCAGCCGTTCGTACCTGTTCCTGTCGAACCACCAGAGCATCTACGACATTCCGGTGCTGTTCTGGCACCTGCCGATCGAGCTGCGGATCATCGCCAAGGATTCGCTGGGACGGTTCCCGTTCCTGGGCTGGCACCTGCGCCGCACGGGCCACGTGCTCGTCGATCGTGACAACCCGGGGCGGTCGACGCTGCAGCAGGTGACGCGGCTGATGCAGCAGCGGCTGTCGCTGCTCGTGTTTCCGGAAGGGACGCGCAGCCAGGACGGCCGCCTCCTCAGGTTCAAGGCCGGCACGATCCTGCTGGCGCTGGATGCCGGCATCCCCATCGTGCCTGTCGCGATCGAGGGCACGCGGCACGTCATGCGCAAGGGCCGGCTCATGACGTGTCCGGGGCACGTGCGCCTGCGGGTGCACCCGCCCATCGAGACGGCCGGCCGCGGCCGTGGTGATGCCCGCTCCATCGCGGCGCAGGTGGAGACGGCCATTCGCGAGGACGTCGAACGCTGGCAGCAGGAGGCGGACGTCGCGTGACGGTGACTGTCGTTGCCGAGGCGCGCGACATCGCCGGGCCCGTCGCCGTCCGCGTCGAAGGTTTGACCGTCGCGCCACGCGGCCCGGACCTCGACGAAGCCCTGCGTGCCGCCGAAGCGCGGCTCCGTGAGCCAAGCGCGGCACGCGACGCGGCGGCCGGCCGCACGCGCGCGATGTACAGGCGCTTCGGCGTCGACCCCACGCGCACGCGGCCGTCGTCGGAGGCGCTGTGGCGACGCGTGAGGAAGGGCGAGCGGCTGCCGGCGGTGAACAACCTCGTGGACGTGATCAACTGGTGCTCGGTCGAGTCGCAGGTGCCGTTCGGACTCTACGACGCCGCGGCCATCGGCGAGGCCGTCACGCTGCGTCTCGGGCGGGAGGGCGAAGCCTACGAGGGCATCCGCAAGGACCGCGTGAACCTCGCGGGGCGGCTCGTGCTGGCCGACGAGCGCGGGGCGTTCGGCAACCCGACGTCCGACTCCGCGCGGTCGATGGTCACCGATACGACCCGCACGGTGCTGGTCGTGCTGTTCGCCCCGGCCGACATGCCACGCGCCGACGCGGATGCGCTTGCGGCACTGACGCGTGAGCGCCTGCTGCAGTACGGCGGCGCGCGCCAGCCTCAGAACCCGAAGTGAAACTGGAGGACGACGCTTCGCAGCACCGCGAGCCCGGTGACGGCGAGCAGCAGCACGCCGGCTGCCGCCGTGAGACGCAGCAGCCCGCGCAGCGCATCAGGCAGTGACACCGCGAGCGACTGCAGACCAGCAGCAGTGACCACCAGCAGCGGTGCCGTGAGCGGAAGGATGTGTCGCGGCGTCCAATGGACGATGACGTCCTCCTGCGGCACGAGGTTGATCCAGGCCCAGAGCGCCAGAGCGACAACCACGCCGACGGTGCACGTGAGCTGGCAGGCCGCGGCCGGGACGCGGCGGACGCGTTGAAGACGCGTCCCTACCGAGGTCGCGCCCGCTATCGCGAGCACGGCCAGCACGAGTGTCGCGGCGCCGTAGATCCACCAGAGGCGCGTGCCTGGCAACGGACCGGCGCCGAGCGACCCGAACCGTGCCCAGAACGGCTCGAAGACCATCCGCCGCAGTTCGTCCGCGAAGGCCAGGCTGAAGATCGGCGGGCGGTCGAGCACCACGAAGCCGCCGAGGGCCAGCACCTCGCGCTTGAACGCGCGGGCCAGCGGATCGCCGAAGACCAGCCACGCCCGCAGCGGGATCCATCCCGCCGCCAGCGTCACGCCCACGCCAGCGGCGGCGGCGTGCCGAAGCGCGGGACGCCACCCTTCCCGGCTGGCCACGACGACGAGCGCCACGGCCGTCATCGGCACCAGGAACGCGGCGGTCACCTTCATGGCGCAGGCGACGCCCACCGCCAGTCCGATGCCCAGCGCGCCCGGCCAGCGCGCCGGCCCGTGTAGATAGCGGCACAGCAGCCACGTCGTCGCGGCGGCCGTGGCCGTGGCTGGAGGATCGGTCGACACGCTCCCCATCACCGCCGCCCACTGGTGGACCAGCGCCAGGCAGGCGGCTGCCGCCACGGCAAGGCGGTCGTCGCCAGTGGCCAGCTGGATCGCCCGTGCCGTCCACCACGCGGTCAGCATGGCGAGCAGCACCGACACCGCTCGCAGCAGCGTCACGTTCCGCAGGGCAGCGGCCGGTGACGACGTGTCGGGATGCTGGTAGATGGCGATGTCCGGGCCGCCGGCGATGAGCGACTCGGGATGCGGCTTCGGGTTCGGGCGTGCTTCCGGATCGCCGAACGCCTTCAGCACGCCTGCGGCCAGCACGTAGTACCCCGGCTGCTGCACCCACTCGTACGCCGAGGCGCGCCATTCGTCGGCCGGAGGAAGGGCGTGCGGGAGGCCGCCCGTCGTGGCCACGAACCGCGCGTACTGCAGGTGGGCCATCTCGTCGGGCGGCTCGAAGGGCGGCACCAGCGCCGCGTACGTGACGACCGTCGTGCCCGTCAGGGCCGCGGCCAGCAACGGGCGCCAGGGCAGCTTGCGTGGCGTGGACGAACGCGGGCGTTCCGCCGCGCCAACGACCATGGCTGCAAGGAGGCCAAGGCCCGTCAGGTGCAGGAGGAGCGCGGCTGCGATGGTCCACGTCGCGGCCGACGTGCCTCCCAGTGCGCAGGGCAGGAGGCCGAGTGCCGAGGCGTCGGCGGTTCGCAGCTCGAAGGG
>JBIQIB010000217.1:0-3319 GCA_044508265.1 Acidobacteriota bacterium | reverse complement strand
TTCCTCCTCTCCTCAATCCTCCATTCCTCTTTCCTCCTTTCCTCCATTCCTCCTTCCTCGTAGTAGTACGCTGTCTCCCATGCTCCACGAGCCGTCGACGCGGGTCTCCGTCAGGCAGCGGATGCGGCGAGCTGGTCTTGCCATGGCCGTCGTGGCTGCCGTCGCCGCCGCCAGTCCCGAACCGTCAAACGCCGAGGTCACCGTGAAACGCGTCACGTTCATGAACCTGCCCAATTGCCTCAGCCTGGACAACGGGCACGTCGAGGTCATCGTCACGACCGACATCGGGCCGCGCGTCATCGGCTACCGCCTGACGGGCGGTCGCAACGTGCTTGCGGAGATGCCCGGCAGCGTCGGCGGGCCCGAGTGGCAGCCGTGGGGCGGTCATCGGCTGTGGCTCGCGCCGGAGGCGATGCCCTTCTCGTACGGCGTCGACAACTCGCCTATCACGTACCGGCAGGCGGATCCGCGCACGGTGGTGCTCGACCGCGGGGTCGAGCAGGAGACCGGCATCGCCAAGGTCATGGAGGTCTCGCTTGCGGAGGACGGGTCAAGGGTCACGGTCACGCATCGCCTGACGAACCACCGCGACGCGCCCGTGGACGTCGCGGCCTGGGGCGTCACGATCATGCGCGGCGGCGGGACGACCATCCTGCCGAACGAGCCGTTCGTGCCGCACGAGCAGCGGCTGCAGCCGGTGCGTCCCGTGGCCATGTGGTCGTACACGAACCTCGCCGACCCGCGGTGGCGGCTCGGACCGAAGTTCATCCGCCTCTCGACGGACGCCGCGATCGACAGCCCGCAGAAGATCGGCATCGGCAACCGGCAGGGCTGGGCGGCCTACAGCATCGACGGTGACCTGTTCATCAAGCGCACGGCGCCCTTCGACGACGCGAAGCGGTATCCCGACTACGGGACGACCTACCAGACGTACACGTCCGGAAGCTTCATGGAGATCGAATCGCTCGGCGAGCTGCTCACGCTGGCGCCCGGCGCGTCACTCGAGCACGTGGAGACGTGGTGGCTCTTCAGCGGCGCCGAAGTGACGGGCGACGACGACGCTGTCGAGCGTGTGCTGGTGCCTTACCTCGAGCGAACCCGCTGACGCTGCACCACAGGCGCTCTCCGCGGTATCGGACAACGCGGCGGCGCGGCGTGGCCGGCCTCCGCATCCGGAGCCACGCCAGCACGACCCACCCGCCGACAGTCCTCAAGCGCAGGCATCAAGCACATCAAGCACTGGCTCGCCGCGGTCGCTGGTTCTGCGCGAGTATCTTCTTCCGCAGCCGGATGGACGTCGGCGTCACCTCGACCAGCTCGTCGTCGTTGATGAACTCGATAGCGCCCTCGAGCCCGAGCTTGCGCGGCGGAATCAGGCGGATGGCCTCGTCGGCCGTTGACGCACGCATGTTCGTCTGCTTCTTCTCCTTGCAGACGTTCACGTCGAGGTCGTTCTCGCGCGAGTTCTCGCCGACGATCATCCCCTCGTAGACATCCGTGCCGGGGTCGATGAAGATCTCGCCGCGCTCCTGCAGGTTCGAGATGGCAAACGCCGTCGCGACGCCAGAACGGTCGGCCACGAGAGCTCCGGTCGTACGCGAGGGAATCGGCCCTGCCCACGGCTCCCACCCGGCAAACAGGTGGTTCACGATGCCCATGCCCCTGGTGTCGGTCAGGAACTGCGACCGGAAGCCGATCAGCCCGCGTGCCGGCACGCGGAACTCGAGGCGCACGCGGCCGCTGCCGTTGTTGACCATCTTCGTCATCGTGCCCTTGCGCGTGCCCATCATCGCGATGACCACGCCCTGGAATTCCTCGGGCACGTCGATGACCACGTCCTCCACCGGTTCGACGCGGCCCTGCTCGGTCTCCCTCGTGACGATCTCGGGACGCGAGACCTGCAGCTCGAAGCCTTCGCGGCGCATCATCTCGAGGAGGATCGACAGCTGCAGCTCGCCGCGGCCGATCACGCGCATCATCTCCGGTGAGTCCGTCGGCTCCACGCGCAGCGAGACGTTGCCCAGCAGCTCCTTGTCGAGGCGCTCCTTCAGGTTGCGCGACGTGACGAACTTGCCGTCGCGGCCCGCCATCGGTGAGGTGTTCACGCCGAAGACCATCGAGACCGTCGGCTCGTCGATGGCCAGCGGCGCCATCGGCTTCGGTGTCTCG
Organism: Acidobacteriota bacterium; assembly: GCA_044508265.1. GTDB lineage: Bacteria > Acidobacteriota > Vicinamibacteria > Vicinamibacterales > Vicinamibacteraceae > JAEZDP01. The sequence goes on along the minus strand of JBIQIB010000217.1, from coordinate 1,150 downwards.
GCGCTCGTCACCGTCTCGCCGATCGTGATGTCCTCGATGCCGGCCAGGCAGACGATGTCACCGGCGGCGGCGTCGTTGACGTCGACGCGCTTGAGGCCGTCGAAGGCGAAGAGCTTCGTGACGCGTACCTGCTGGAGGGAGCCGTCGAGTTTGGCGACGCCGACGAAATCGCCGACCTTCACGCGGCCGTTGAAGATCCGGCCGATGGCAATCCGTCCGAGGTACTCGCTCGAATCGAGGTTCGCGATGAGCATCTGGAGGATGCCGTCCGGGTCACCCTTGGGCGGCGGGATGTGCTCCAGGATGACGTCGAACAGCGGCTTGAGATTCTCGCCGCGCGTGTTCTCGAGGCTCGCCTGGCCGTCGCGCGCGACGCAGTAGACGATCGGGAACTCGAGCTGGTCCTCGTCGGCGTCGAGATCGATGAACAGGTCGTAGACCTCGTTGAGCACCTCCTGCGCGCGGGCGTCGGGGCGGTCGATCTTGTTGATGACGACGATGGGCGCCAGCCGGCGCTCGAGGGCCTTGCGCAGCACGAAGCGGGTCTGGGGCAGGGGGCCTTCGGACGCGTCGACGAGCAGCACCACGCCATCGACCATCGACAGCATCCGCTCCACCTCGCCACCGAAATCGGAGTGGCCCGGCGTGTCGCAGATGTTGATCAGGTGGTCCATGTAGTGGACCGCCGTGTTCTTGGCCATGATCGTGATGCCGCGCTCGCGCTCGAGATCCATCGAGTCCATCGCGCGCTCGGTGACCTTCTCGTGCGACCGGAACGTGCCGGCCTGCTGGAACATGGCATCCACCAGGGTGGTCTTGCCGTGGTCGACGTGGGCGATGATGGCGATGTTGCGAAGCTTCGGATTGGCGACAGGCCGGGCGTTTTCGGCAGCAGGCATCCCTCCAGTATAAGGGGAGCCGTCGCCGCAGCCGGAGGAAATCTCGCGACCTACCTCGACGGTCCGCACTAGAATGCGCCCGTGTCATTCACCAGCCGGCAGTGGGTGAAACGGGGCATCAGGACCGCCTGGTGGCTCTGGACGCGGCGACTCGAAGCGGCCGCCGTGCACGAGAACCGCTCCGACTACAAGCAGACCTGGGAACGCCTGGCCGTCTCGGAGAGCGACGCGAAGATGTACGTCGCGTCGGA
>JBIQIB010000216.1:0-3345 GCA_044508265.1 Acidobacteriota bacterium | reverse complement strand
GTCCGCCGAGCCGTGCCGCGGCGTCACGGACCACGCCGAGTCCGACGCCCCGGCCTGCAAGCGGCGTGACGGCTTCAGCCGTCGTCACGCCGTCCAGGAGCAGCGACGACAACGCGTCAGCGTCGGCGGCAGCAGGCACCTCGACGCCCTTCCGCTCGAGGGCCTGCCGCACGCGCGCCATGTCGATGCCGGCCCCGTCGTCGGCGCATGCGAAGCGAACGTGCTGACGCACGCGCTCCACGGTGATACGCACCGTGGCCTCCGCGGGCTTGCCCGCCTGTTCACGCCGTCGTGCGTCCGACTCCACGCCATGCACGACGGCATTGCGCACGAGGTGCAGCAGCGCCGACTGGAGCACGCCGAGCATCTCCGGCTCCAGCCGGATGTCCGTGCCTTCCGCATGGAACCGCACGCGCTTGTGCTCGGCCTGCGCGGCGTCTCGGGTCGCCCGCTCGAGGAAGCGGAACACCGAACGTGCGGAGACGAGCCGCAGCCGCGCCGTGGCCTCGGCCGCCTGCTGCACTTCGCGGCTGGCGCGATCGACGGCGTACGTGCTGTCGCGCTCCAGCGCCCCCAGGCGGCGCCGCACGTCGTCGGTGATGGCGCGCAACCCGTCATACCGCCGGTCGGCGCTGCCGGGACGCCCCGCCGCCGCGTGCGCGCCGAGCTGGTCGTCGATCACCTCGGCCAGCCTGCGCACCTCGTCGAGCCCGTGGGTCGCCGCCTCGAGCCTCCGCAGCTCCGCCTCCACCGAGGCCAGGGCCTGCGTCACGGCGTCGATGTCTTCAACGTCGGGTCGGAACAGGTACGTCGCGTCGTCCGATCCGGGGACGGCCTCCACACTCCGGCGCGGTGCTGCATCCGGATCGCCATCCGCCGCCTGCGCCGGCGCGGGCGGGGCTGCAAGTGCTGCAAGGCCGTCCTCTATGCGGTCCACGACGGCGAGGATCGTCTGCATGGCCGCGGCATCGGCAGGCAGCCCCCGCCCCTGCACCGCGGCCAGCAGGTCTTCTAGGCGGTGGACCTCGTCGGCGAGCGCCGGGAGCCGCACCACGCGGGCGGCGCCCTTGAACGTGTGCGCGTCGCGTAACAGCCGCGGGACGAGGTCCGCGTCGGTCACCCCGCGCTCGAGGGCAAGGACGCCTTCGGTGAGCTGCCCGAGCAGCTCCCGCGCTTCGACGCGGAAGTACCTGTAGGGATCGGCCGCCATCCCTTATCCGCTGACAGGCTGCGGACGCGTGATCCGCAGGAGGTCCGTCGACAGCTGCGTCAGCTGCGTCGCCGTCTGCTGCGTCTGCGTCGTGCTGGCCTCGCTCTCGCGCGCGGCCTGCGCGATGTCGGCAATCGCGACGTTCACCTGTTCCACCGCTGTCATCTGCTGCTTGATCGACAGCTCGATCTCCCGTGCCGCGTCGCTGGTGGCCCCGACGAGCTCGGAGATCTGCCCGAACGCAGCCGTGACCTCGGCAAACTGCCGTGAACCGGCCTCGACGGCCTTCGAGCCCGCCTCGGTCGCCATCACGGTGCTGTTGACGGCGCCGCGGACGTCCTCGACGAGCCCGCGGATCTCCTTGGTCGACGTGGTGACCCTGTCGGCGAGCTTGCGAATCTCGTCGGCCACGACGGCGAACCGGCGGCCGTGCTCGCCCGCGCCGGCCGCTTCGATGGTGGCGTTGATGGCGACGATGTTGGTCTGCTCGGCCAGCTCCGACACGATCTCGACGACGGCGCCGACCTGCTGCGACTTCCGCCCCAGCTCCAGCATGTGCGCGACGATCTGCTCGACCTGCCGCTGGATGCCGCCGATGGCCTCCTGCGCCTGGCGCACCGTCGCGTCGCCCGATCGTGCGGCACCGGCTGTGTTCTCGGCGATCTGCGCGACCTGCCGCGCGCTCTCGGCGATCTGACCGGAGCTGGCGAGCAGCTCGCTGATGGTCGTGGCGATCTCCGCCATCGCCGTCGCCTGCTGCCGCGCGCCCGTCGCCTGCTGCGTCGCCGCCGCCTGAAGTTCCGCCGAGGAGCTCTGTATCTGGCCGACCGCCGTGCCGATCTGCTGGCTCAAGCGCCGCGTCATCACCACGCCGGCGGAAATCGCCACGACGAGCGCCAGCAAGGTCAGCGCCCCCAGCGTCACCGTCGTCAGCGCCACACGCTGCTGCGCGAGCTCGGTCCTGGTACGGATGCGGTCTTCCTGGTAGGCGACGAACGCGCGGACGGCTTCGTCGAGGCGGGCCGCCGCCGGCTCGACGCGGGAGGCGAACAGGTCCATCACTTCGGCCGTCGGCGCGGCCGTGGTCCGCCGGAGCGCGACGACGGCGTCGAGCGCCTGCCGGTTGTCGACTTCCGCCGAGGCGATGGTCTCGAGCAGCTGGAGGGCCTCGGGCGAGCGGAGCGTCTGGCGCAGCCGCGCCAGCGTCGCGAGCAGTTCCGCCCGCGCGACCCGCATGTCGTCGATCGCCGCCTCGCGACCGGTGAGCGCGAACTCGCGCGCGTCACTGCCCATGCGGTGCCGCAGCGTCGCGACCTGCTGCGCGCCGACCAGCGCCTGCACGCCGACCTCGATCACCTCGTCCTTGCTGGCCACCGCCGCGTGCAGCGCGGCGTACCCCACCAGGCCGACGAGCAGCGTCAGCGCCACGATCAGCGCGATGCTCGCGCCCAGCCTCTGTCCGAACGTCCACTCTCGAGTCATCGCACCTCGTCCTTCGAACCTTCACCAGTGGCGCGGGCTCGAATCGTCTCGAGCACCGCGCGGAGCGGCACGATGGGCCGCAGGGAGCCGTCAGCCTCGACCACGGCGCCGCCGTTGACGGCACCGGCGGCCGGCGCGCCCTCGTGCGCCACGATGCTGTCGCGCGGCACGCGCTGGTGCTGCTCGTACGCGTCGATGCCCATCGCGACAGGCTCACCCGCAGTGACCACGAAGCACCCCGGCGGCACATCGGCCTGGTGGCCGAGGAGCGCGCGCAGGTCGTAGGCCGGCACCAGCCGTGTCCCCGCCTGGGTCAGCCCGAGGAGCGCGAAGGCGGACGTCGGCACACGCGTGACGGCGGTGGCCGGCTGCACGAAGGCGAGGTCGGTGATCAGCAGCGCGTACGGCCGGCCGCCGATGCGCACCGCCAGCAGGTCGGTCGTGGCCTCGTCGGCCTCGTCCAGGGGACGCGCGAACGTCCTGTCGAATGCCTCGCGCATCGCGGCCGCCCTGGCGTCGGTCGGTAAGGAGTCAGTCACGGGATCTCCGGGAGTGCGCCAGCTCGGCCCGGCAGAGGTCCACGAGCGCCGCGCGCGAGAAGCCGCCGCCGAAGAGCGACACGCGGCTCGCAGGTTCGCTGGGCAGCAGCAGCA
>JBIQIB010000066.1:10808-23935 GCA_044508265.1 Acidobacteriota bacterium | reverse complement strand
GGACTGCGCCAGCGCGCGCAGGTACACGACGATTTGCTCGGGTGTGGTGATGGCCTCGCCGGGCGCATGCCCGAGGACGGCCTCGAGTGTGGGGATGCCGGGGTCGTACCTGACCCCGGCCATGAACGGCCTGTCGTCGACAGGCGCCGGCATGGACGGCTGCGCGGTCGCGAGGACCGGCGCGGCACCCATGCCGCCTGCCAGCAGGAGCATCGCGAGGTGCCGCCGTGCCGGCAGCCTTCTCCGCCACCTGGCGGACGGGCTCACAGGTAGCCTTTCAGCACTCGCTCGAGCAGCACCTTCGTCGCCTTGATACCCTCCGGCTCGCTGAGGGCCTGGCCCTCGTACTCGATGCCGATGAAGCCGCGATACTTCGACGCGATGACGATGTCGAGCATCTTCCGGTAATCGGTGTGCACCTCGTTGCCCTGCGCGTCGAAGTCGTTCGACTTGGCGCTCACGCCCTTCGCATACGGCATCAGTTCCTCGACGCCCTTGTAGCGGTCGTACTCCTCGTCGCGGCTGATGCGGAAGTTGCCGAAGTCGGGCAGCGTGCCGACGTTGGGCAGGTCGGCGCGCCGGATGACGCCGGCGAGCCAGCCGCCGTTGCTCGACAGGCCGCCGTGGTTCTCGACGATTACGCTGATGTCGTAAGGCGCGGCAAACTCACCGAGCGCTCGCAGGCCGTCGGCGGCGAGGCGTGCCTGCTCGTCGGGCGTGCCCTTGCTCTGGGCGTTGACGCGGATGGCATGGCAGCCGAGGAACTTCGCGGCCTCGACCCACTGCTTGTGGTTGTCGACGGTCTTCGCGCGCTCGGCGTCTTCCGGGTGGCCCAGCATGCCCTCGCCGTCCACCATGATGAGCACGTTGCGCACGCCGAGGCCGTCCGTACGCGACTTCAGGTCCTTGAGGTACGCCGTGTCGCGCGCCCGGTCCTTGAAGAACTGGTTGACGTATTCGACGGCGGTAATGCCGAAGTCCTCCTTCGCCACGCGGGGGAAGTCGAGGTTGGTCATCGTGCCCGCCCGCAGCGTGCGGTGCAGCGACCACTCGGCCAGGGAGATGCCGAAGCGGCCTGGCTCCTGCGCCCGCAGGCCCCTGAACGGGTCGAACGCCGCCAGGGCGGCGCCAGCGGCCAGCGTGCTGCGCAGCAGGTCTCGTCGTTTGATCATCATGTAAGTCCTCGGAGAAGATGCCGACCGCGTTCGCGGCGACCTCTGCCGGACGCGCCGTCGTGTGGCGCTATTTCGCCACGGCGCGTTCGCACTGTCAAAGCTGAACCGCTATACTTCCGTGGTTCACAGTAGAGTTTCGCGACGCTTCAGGGTACCGGGCCGCGCATGCGCAGAGAAGGCACGACCATCGGCCAGTTCAGGATCGAGCGCCTGCTCGGCCACGGCGGGATGGGCACGGTCTACGTCGCCGTGGACGAGATGACCGGGCGCGAGGTGGCCGTCAAGCTGCTGCGCCCGGACCTGATCTACGACGCGGGCTTCGTGGACCGCTTCAAGGCCGAGGCACGGACGCTCGCCCGGCTCGACCACCCGCGCATCGCGCGCCTCCACGGCTTCTTCCGCCAGGACGACGACCTCCTGATGGTGATGGAGTTCGTCCGCGGCACGACCCTGGCCGAGCTGCTGCGCAGCGCCGGTCCGATCGCGCCCGAAACGGCCGTCACCTGGGTGCTCGACGTGCTCGAGGCGCTGCACTACGCCCACCGCATGGGCATCGTGCACCGCGACATCAAGCCGGCCAACATCATCATCGAGGAAGAGACGGGGCGCGCCAGGCTCACCGACTTCGGCATCGCGCGCAGCGAAGCCGAAGGGCGCCTCACGCAGACCGGGCAGACGGTCGGCACCATCGCCTACATGGCGCCCGAGCAGCTGACCACGACCGAGGCGGACGGGCGCGCCGACCTCTATGCCATAGCGGTCGTCCTGTTCGAGCTGCTCACCGGCAGCATTCCCTATACCTCCACCACCACGTTCACGCTGATGCGCGAGGTGGCCGAGGGCGTGCCGTCGGAGGCCATCGACCGCATCCCTGAACCGGCAGCGGCCCTTCGGGACGTCCTGCGGCGCGCGCTTGCCTCGTCGCCCGACGACCGCTTCCCCGACGGACGCACGTTCGCCGCCGCGCTGCGGGCCGTCTGGTTCGGCGACGTGGCGCCACCCGACGACGAGCGGAGCACGACGGCCGCGACGATCGTCGCGCAGCCCGTCGTCACGCCGCAGGCGCCGCGCAGCCGGCAGAACGTGGTGCTCGTGGGCGCCGCCCTCGTCATCTTCCTCGTCGGCCTCGTGGCCGTCTGGGCGGTCCTGCGGATGTGGTCGCACCAGGCGCCCGAGTCCACCGTGGCGACGACGTCGGTGTCGCAATCCACCGACGTCCCACCTGCGCCAGAGACGCCGCCGCCGGACTCACCAGAAGACGTGGCCGCAGGAGACGCCGGCCTGCCGGCCGGCAGTGAATCCGCCGACACCCCGCCGCCGTCGACTCCGGCGAAGGCGCCAGCAGCGGCAGCGTCCGGTCCGGCGTCGGCAGGGCGTTCGCAGCGAGCCCCGTCGGAGGTTGCCGGTCAGTCGTCCTCAGGTGGCGATACCGGGCCAGGCGCCAGGGCGGCCGCGGCCGTCCCTTCCTCCGGCGCTTCGGAGCCGCCGACAACGGCGAGCCGGACCGCCGCGGACCCGGCTGCGCCCGTTGCCGCCGATCCGCCCCCGACCGTGCAGACCGGGCCTCCCACGGAGTTCGGACGGGCGCTGCTCATCACGGAAGTGACGCGCGACGGCGAGACCGAGACCGAGGAGCTCGACGTGGTGCTGCGCTTCGACGGCCAGCGGATGCTCGTGCTGAATGCCGAGACGCGGCTGCCCGTCACGCGCGTCGCCTACAACGCCATCGGCTACGCCACCTATACACCCCAGAACACCCGCATCCGCCTCTTCCGCGGCATCGCTCACTGGCTGCACGTGCAGACGGGAGCGGGTCATGTCGTGCTGCGGCTCGACAAGCGTAACGTCACCGAGATCATCGAGGAACTCGAGCGCCGGACCGGCAAGCGGGTGCACCGCGCCGAAACGCGCTGATGACCCTGCCCGCCGGGCCCATCGCGACGTTCCTCGAACGACCGGGGGTCCCCGTAGCTTGCGCGGAGCGGCGACCTGACCGTTACCTGATCGGATCGGCCGGCCGCCGCGGCGCCACAGGCGCGCCCGCCTTCAACTGCTCGAGCGCCAGGGCAATCGCACGTTCGAGCTGCGGGTCCCGTCCGGCAATCACGTCCGCCGGCGTCTGCTCCACCTCGATGTCCGGCGGCACGCCTTCGTTCTCCACGACCCAGCCGTCCTCGGTGAAGATCGCCAGGTTGGGCGAGGTCACCGATCCGCCGTCCATCAGGACGGGATAGCCCAGGATGCCCACGAGCCCGCCCCACGTCCGCTTGCCGACGATGGTGCCGAGCTCGAACTTGCGGAACATCCACGGCAGCAGATCGCCGCCGGAGCCCGCCGTCTCGTCGGTGATCATCACCTTCGGCCCGAGGATCGTCGCCGACGGCGTCCTGATGGGCTGCCCGTGCCGCGTGGCCCAGTAGGCAATCAACGGACGCCGCAGCAGGTCGATGTAATAGTCGGCGACCTGTCCGCCGCCATTGAAGCGCTCGTCGACGATGATGGCCTGGCGGTCGGTCTGCGGGAAGAAATAGCGCTTGAAGTACTCGTGGCCGAGTCCTGCGGTGTTCGGCACGTACACGTACGCGACGCGCCCGTCGGTCGCCTCGGTCACCTTGCGCAGGTTCGCTTCCACCCAGTCGCGGTTGCGCAGCGCCGACTCGTTCTCGAGCGGCACGACGGTGACGGTGCGCGACCCCGATCCATCGGCATTCGGTCCGACGGTGATCCGCACCTGCCGCCCCGCCGTGTTCTCGAAGAAGCTGTAGAGGTTTGCCGGTGGACGGACGTCCACGCCCTCGACGGCCAGCAGGTACTCCCCCGCCTGCACGTCCACGCCGGGCTGCGTCAGCGGCGCACGGAGCGAGGGAGTCCAGTTGAGGCCGCCGTAGACCTTGCGGAACCGATAGCGCCCGTTGGCCACCTCGTAGTCGGCCCCGAGCAGGCCCCCCGGCACCGACTCGGTGTCGCGGCGCGAGTCGCCGCCCCCGCCGTAGGAGTGGCCCACGGCCAACTCGCTGAGCATCCACTGGATCACGCGTGTCAGGTCGGTCCGATGCGCCAGGTGCGGCAGGAACGCGGCGTACCGCTTCTTCATCGCGGGCCAGTCCACGCCGTGCATGTTCGTGGCGTAGAAGTAGTCGCGGTTGATGCGCCACGCCTCGTCGAAGATCTGCGGCCACTCGGCCGAGGGATCGACGCGCACGCGCACCTTCCCGATGTCGATCCGCCCCGCACCCTGATCGAACGGCTTGGTGGCGTCGACGATGCCGTACTCCCCTTCGCCGCGGCGATAGAGCAGCTTCTTGCCGTCGGCCGACACGGTAAAGGCATTGACGCCCGTCGTCAGCGTCTGCGCCTTGCGCTCCTTCAGATCGAACAGCTGCAGCGTCGTCTCGCCTGCGGCCGCCCGGAGGTAGTACACCTTGCCTTCCGCACCCACCCGGAGGCTGCTGTGGTCGGCAGCCGGAACGGGAAGCGGCACGACCCGCGCCATCAGGCCGTCCACGTCGATGCGGGTCGGTGCCGGCGGTTCCTCGTCATCGGCGGTGTCGTCATCGCCCTCGTCGGACGCCGCCTTCTGCTTCTCGTCCGAAGCACCGGCAGCCTTCTCCGTGCTCTCGTCCTCGTCGGCGGCCCCTTCTTCGTCGGACTCGGGCGCGAGCGGCGACGGCTCGTCCTTCGACAGCACGACGAGATACAGCGCCCGCGTGGCCTGCATGTCGGCGTTGGACTGCGAGAACCAGTCGCGCACGGGACCGGCGTCCGTCGAGGCGAACAGGTACAGGTACTTGCCGTTGCGGTCGAACACCGGCTCGCTGACGTCGCTCAGCCCGTCGGTCAGCGGATACGACTTCCCTTCCGTGACGGAGTAGAGGTACGCCGACTCGATCTGGGCCGCGCTGAACAGCGTGTACACGAGCCACTTCGAGTCGGGCGACCAGTCGTAGCTGCTGTCGGCGAAGGCGCCGGGTCTGTACGTGGGCTCGGTGGCGACGGTCGTCTGACGTCCGCTCTCCACCTCGACGATCGACACGACGCGGGCGTTGTCGCGCAGCGCGACGTAGCGGCCATCCGGCGACCAGCGCAGCCCATCGTAGAAGCCTCCGCCCTTCAGCGCGATGCGACGCACCTCGCCGATGCCGTCCTGGGGCGCGATGCGCAGCGCGTACTCACCGCCATCGTCCGACAGGTACGCCACGCGCGTGCCGTCCGGCGACCAGGCCGGGCTGCGCTCGTGTACGGCTGCCGAGTTGGTCAGGTTGCGCGGGTCGCCCTTCTCCGCCGGCACCGTCACGATCTCGCCGCGATATTCGAACGCCGCACGCACGCCGGTCGGCGACAGGTCCAGGGCACGGATCCACTGCGCGCCGCTCGCGAAATGCGGGCGCCTGTCGACGAGGTCGTGCACCACGCCGATGGTCAGCCGTCGCGACTGGCCCGAGGCGACGTCGAACAGGTGCAGGTAGCCGGCCTGCTCGTAGACGATGCGTCCGGCGGCGGCGGAGGCCCACAGCACCGGAAAGTCGTCGTGGCGCGTCAACTGCGCGACGTCGCGCGTGGACGGGTCGTACACGAACAGGTTGAACTCGCCGGCGCGATCCGAGCGGAAGTACACCTTCCCGTCGAGCCATATGGGGTCGACGTCGTTGGCACGCCCCTCCGGCTGGGCGATCTTCTCGGTCGCGTGCGACGCCACGTCGTAGAGCACGACTTCCGAGACGCGGCCGCCGCGATACCGCTTCCACTGCAGGTGCGAAGGGCCCAGCGGGTTGTACGCGATGCGGGAGCCGTCGGGTGAGTAGCGCGCACTGGCGGCGTTCGGAATGGGCAGCGCCGTCACGAGCCCGCCGTCCACCGGCACCGTGAAGAGCTGCGTGAAGCGTGTCGTGAACACCGCGCGGGGCGACGTGAACAGCACCGCCTTGCCGTCAGGCGCGAAGCCCTGGGCCAGGTCGTCGCCGGGATGCCACGTCAGGCGCTTCGGTGGCCCGCCGGCGGTCGGCACGACGAACACGTCCACGTTGCCGTCGTACTCGGCGCTGAAGGCGATGTGGTTGCCGTCGGGCGAGAACACCGGCTGCCGCTCGATGCCGACGTCGCTCGTCAGCCGCCGGACGTTGCGCCCGTCGAGGTCGCAGACGAACAGGTCGCCGGCGTAGATGAACGCGATGTGCGTGGCGCTGATCGCCGGCTGCTGCAGCAGCCGCGTGTCGGTCACGTCGACGCCGCGTGCCGGCGACGTCGTCAGGAGCAGGGTCAGGCCGAGGAACGGAAGCAGACGCCGCAGGGCAGACACAGCCATGCCCGGATGATACTCACGGCGCCGCCCTGAAGTTCCCGAAAGATCAGGTGGCGTCCGCGGCGCCGATGGTGCCGATGACGTCGGCGGGCGACCAGTCGCTGCCCGTGAACGTGCGCACCACCCGCCCGTCTGGGTCCACGACGACGGTACGGAGGCCGTGGATGATTTCCTCGCCGGCGGCCTCGTAGGTCAGCTGGAAGAGCGAGGCGAGGGTCCGGATGGACTCGGTGGTGCCCGTCAGGAGCGCGGTCCTCGCGTACCTGCCGGCGTCCGGGTCGGCCTCGAGCAGCCGGTCGCCGAACGCCCGGAGGACCGGCGGGCGGTCGAACTCGGGGTCGACGGTGACCGCGAGCAGCCAGACGTCGTCGCGGCGCCCCTGCTCTGCCAGCCCGGCGGCTACCTCGTTGAGACGGCGCATCATCAGCGGGCAGAAGTCGGGCAGCGGACAGCGCGTGTAGATGAACGTGTAGACCGCCCAGCGGCCATGGTACGTGGAGGGCGAGACGTCGCGTCCGTCCTGGTCGAGGAGGGCGACGTCGGGCAGGGGCGTGCCCGGCGCGACGAGCTCCCCGCCGGCGGCGCCGGCACTGCTGCTGTCGGCCTTGGTGATGGCGACGGCCTCGAGCCACGACCGCGCGCCGTCGAGGACGAGCGTCGCCGTGACGCGGTCGCCCGGCGCGGCCACGTCGAGCACCCACGCGTCCTGCACCACGAAATCCATGGTCATGGCGTCCATGAGGCCGTCGATGGCGTCGTGGGCGACCGTGAGCGTGCGGTCATCGGGCTTCACCGCGCGGACGACGCCGGTGAGCGGGTAGCGCCTGGCCTTGGCGGAGGCTTCGAAGCGCGCGGCGTCGCCGCCGCTTGACCCGCAGGCCACGGCGGCCGCCATCACGGCCAGGCAGAACACGAGCGGCAGGCTGTGCACGACGCGACGTACGACGATGGGCACGCAGGTCATCACGTGGCGATCCTAGCGAAAAGCACGGCCGACCGTGTGACGCTATAATCTGCCGGACACGCTACTCCAGCGAACCCTGGTCAGGCACTGCGCCTCGGCCTCGCCCCCGCGCTTCCCCGGGGCCGGCCACCAGCCGCCGCGCCGCACAGCGGCCAGCCGTGATGACCACCACCGAGGCAGAGCATGGGCGATTTCTATCAGGTTGGCGTCTTCACCACGTTCCATCAGCTGGGCTCGGAGGACGACCTCGAACGACTCGAACAGGAGCTGGTGACGCACGGCCGGTCGCGCCCGACGGCGCTGGTGCTGCCGGCGTTGTCGTCGGAGTTCGACGGCCCGGCGCTGCCGCGGATCATCGAGGAGCTGAAGGCGGTGCCTTACCTGAAGCGGGTGGTGCTGTCGCTCGACAAGGCCGACCGCGCCCAGTTCGATCGCGCGCGGCGCGCGCTGAGCGTGCTGCGGACGCCGGTCGTCGTGGTGTGGCACGACGGGCCCCGCATGTCCGAGCTCTACCAGATGCTGCACGAGTCGTCGCTGCCCATCGGGGAGCAGGGCAAGGGCCGCAGCTGCTGGATGTCGTACGGGTACGTACTCGGCGAGGGCGACTGCGACGTCATCGCCCTCCACGACACCGACATCGTCACGTACCGGCGGTCGATGCTGGCGCGGCTCTGCTACCCGGTCACCAACCCGAACCTGGGGTACGACTTCTCGAAGGGCTACTACCCGCGCGTCGGCGACAACCGGATGCACGGCCGCGTCACCAGGCTGCTGATGACGCCGCTCATCCGGAGTCTGATGCGGATTCTCGGCGCGCATCCGTTGCTCGGGTACATGGACAGCTACCGGTACATCCTCGCCGGTGAGTTTGCGATGCACACCGACCTCGTCCGTGCGGTGCGGATCCCCGGCGACTGGGGCCTCGAAGTCGGGATGCTCGCCGAGGTGTACCGCAACACCTCGCTCCGGCGCATCTGCCAGGTCGGCATCACCGACAGGTACGACCACAAGCATCAGGCGGTGTCGAGCGACGACCCGTCGCAGGGCCTGATGAAGATGACGATCGACATCTGCAAGTCGCTGTTCCGCACGCTTGCCGCCGAAGGCGTGGAGCTGTCGGCTGGCACGTTCAGGACGCTCGAGGCCGCGTACGTCCGCACCGCCGAGGACACGCTGCGGCGCTTCCATCACGACGCGATGCTGAACGGGCTCGACTACGACAGGCACGCTGAAGAGCTCGCCGTCGGCGCGTTCGCGCGCGGCGTGCAGATCGCCAGCCGCCAGTTCCTCGACGACCCGCTCGGCGTGCCGCTGATCCCGAACTGGAACCGCGTGGTCTCGGCGATGCCGTCGTTCCTGGATCAGCTCCGCGATACCGTCCGGGCGGACAATGCCTGACGTCAGCGTGCCGATCCCTGTGGGCCGGCGCGGCCGGCTCCGTCCGTAAGCAGACGCGATCGTGGTGTTCTCCGACCTCGACGGCACGCTGCTCGACCACGACACGTACGACTGGACGCCTGCGCGGCCCGCCCTGGACGCGTTGCGCCGCCGCGGCATCCCGCTGGTGCTGTGCAGCAGCAAGACCCGCGACGAGATGCGGCAACTGGCGGCGGCCATGCGTCTGGATGCGCCGCTCATCGTCGAGAACGGCGGCGGCGTCTGGCTGCCGCCGACGTGGCCCCACGCGCTGCCCGCATCGGCCACGCCCGCCGACGCCGGGTGGATCGTGCCGCTCGGCGCGCACGCGCCGGCGCTCGACGCGGTGCTGCCCGCTATCGCAGAGGCGACCGGCACCGCGCTGCGCGGGCTGTCTGCCATGACGGTCGACGAGCTGGTGGACCGCACCGGCCTGTCGCGCGAGCGGGCGGCACTCGCCATGCGTCGCGAGTTCACGCTGCCGTTCGTCGCCGATACACCCGTCACCGTGGACGACCTCGACGCAGCCGCCCGCCCGCACGGACTGCAGGTGACCCGGGGCGGCCGCTTCTTCCACTTGATCGGGCCGTCCGACAAGGGCAGGGCCGTGCGGCTCGTCACCGACTGGCTCGGCACGTCCGTGGCCGGCACGACGCTCGGCTTCGGCGACGCCTTGAACGACCTGCCGCTGCTGCAGGCCGTCGAGATTCCCGTGATCGTGCCGCGACCCGACGGCACGCCGCATCCCGACCTCGTCGGGGCCCTGCCCCACGCGCGCGTCGCGCCGGCTCCGGGTCCGGCCGGCTGGAATGCGTCCGTGCTCGAGTGGCTTGCGGCGACACGCACTGACCAGAAGGATTGACGACCATGACGACTGCACCCACGACGACCGACCTGCTGAACTTCATCAACGGCGAGTGGCGCCCGGCGGCGAGCGGACGCACGTTCGACAGCCTCAACCCGGCCGACACCACCGACGTCGTCGGGCGCTTCCCGGCATCGGACGCCGCCGACATGGACGCTGCCGTCGCGGCGGCGAAGGCGGCACAGCCGGCGTGGGCCGCGCTGCCGGCGCCGAAGCGCGGCGACGTCCTCTTCAGGGCCGCTGCGCTGCTCGAGGCACGCGCCGACGCCGTCGCACGCGACATGACGCGCGACGAAGGCAAGACCCTTCCCGAGGCGCGCGGCGAGGTCGCCCGCACGGTCAACATCCTCCGCTACTACGGAGGCGAGGGCTCACGGCTGTTCGGACGGGTGGTGCCGTCGGAGCGCGACAGGGTGTTCGTGCACACGCTGCGGACGCCACTTGGCGTGGTCGGCGCGATTACGCCCTGGAACTTCCCCATCGCCATTCCCGCGTGGAAGGTGTGTCCCGCCATCGTCGCGGGCAACGCGGTGGTGCTGAAGCCGTCGGACCTCGCGCCGCTGTGCGCGGTGCGCCTCACCGAGGTACTGCACGAGGCAGGCCTGCCCCCGGGCGTGCTGAACGTCGTCCACGGCGGCGGCGACGCGGGCGCGGCGCTCGTCGAGCACCCGGACGTGCGGGCCGTGTCGTTCACCGGCTCGGAGGCCACCGGCGGGAAGGTAGCAGCTGTGTGCGGCGCCCGACGCGTGCGTGTGCAGCTCGAGATGGGCGGCAAGAACCCGACGATCGTGCTCGACGACGCGAACCTGGAGGAGGCGGCAGGCATCGTGCTCAACGCGGCGTTCGGCTCGACGGGTCAGCGCTGCACCGCGACGTCGCGGGCGATCGTGCAACGCGGCGTGGCCGAGGCCTTCACGGACCTGCTCGTCAGAAAGGCCCAGGCGATGCGCGTGGGCAACGGCGCGGAGACCGGCGTGGACGTCGGCCCGAGCATCGACGAGCGTCACGCCGATGGCGTCGTACGCGCAGTCGGCGAGGCTTCGAAGGCCGGTGCGCGTGTTCTGACCGGTGGCGCGCGGCTGTCCGACGGCGCGCTGGCGCGCGGGTACTTCGTCCAGCCTACGGTGCTGACCGACGTCTCGCCGTCCATGGCCATCGCGCAGGAGGAGGTCTTCGGCCCGGTCCTGGCGGTGCTGCCGGTGGACGACCTCGACGAGGCACTGGAGGTCGCCAACGACGTGCGGTTCGGCCTGTCGGCCACAATCTGCACGACCTCCATCTCGTCGGCGCTGCTGTTTGCCCAGCGCATCGAAGCCGGGCTGGTGATGGTGAACCTGCCGTCGGCGGGCGTCGAGTTCCAGGTGCCGTTCGGCGGGACAAAGGCCAGTTCGCTGGGCCCGCGTGAGCAGGGCCCGGAGGCGGTGGACTTCTACACGCAGATCAAGACGGTTTATGTGAAGTACTGACGAGGAGTGGAGGGGGGAGGAGCGGAGGAACGGAGGACAAGGAGCGGAGGAACGGAGGAGGGAGGAACGGAGGAGGGCGGAGCGGAGGACGGAGGGAGGAGGATCAGGACCGGGAGGACGGGAGGGTGACCAGCGCGTCGGCGCGGCGGCGCCACGCATCGAGCGTCGCGCGGACGTCCTTCCATTTGGCCTGCTCCGCGCGCACGAAGCGGCTGTAGGGGGCGATGCCGTCGGCAAGGCGGTGTGCGCTGCGGTCACGGGCCGACTCGAACTCCGTGCGCAGCGCGCCAGCGAGCTTCTGCCGGAGCGCCGTGATCTTGTCGCCGAGCTCCTGCCGCGCGCGGCGCCGCTTTGCGGGAATCACGAGAAACCCCATCGCGCCGAGCACGCCGGCGGCAAGCATGCCGCTGACGTCCGCGGCGGCCGTCGTCGCGACGGCGGTGACGACGGCGCCGAGGCCGACGGCGCTCGCGCCCATGGCAGCCGTCGCGGCAACAGCCGTTCGTGCGTCGTCGGCCAGCATCCGCGACTCGCGGCGCCGATCGAAGCCCTCGACCACGCGCTGCGCCTCACGTCCGACCGAGTCGAGCAGCCGCGTGCGATCCACCTGGAAGCCGCCGGCGTCGTGGCTCAACACGCGGTCGCCATGCTCGCGGGTCCGCATCGCCAGCTTCGACGACAACGCCTGCCACTGCCGCAGGTCCTGATCGACCAGCCAGTCGATGAGCTCCGACACGCGGCGCTCCACCTGCGCCGGAGCGTCAGCAACGACGCGATCCTCGAACTCCTGCTGGATGCGCGTGCGATTGAGCAGATCGAAGACGCGGCCGATACGCAGCGTGTCGTCGAGGAACGCATGCCCGCGTGATTCCATGTCGACCAGGGCCTTCTCGACGGCGGTCATGCGCAGTTCGAAGCCGCGCTCGAGATCCTCTGCATACAGCGCGAGCTGCCGTTCGATGTCGTCGAGCGCCTCGACGTCCGTGGCCAGCAGGCCCATGCGCTCGTCAGCGAGCGCCGCCGACCGGCGTGCCAGCGCGTCGCCAATCCCGAGCGGATTGGCGAGTTTCAGCCTGAACCGCTCTGCGTCGTCGAGCGTCTCGCGGACGTAGCGCTCGAGCGGCTCGAACCCGCTGTCGGCCCACGCGCCGGGCTCGCCGTGCTTCGCCCTCCAGGCCAGGCGCGCGCTGACCGCAAACACTTCCGGTTCGTGGCCGAGCAGCGTCTTGCCGGCATCGTGCACGAACCGCAGCACCTCGTCGCGCTGTGCGACGTCGTCGAAGATGTCGATCTTGTTGACGACGAGCACCACCTTCTTGCCCCAATCGCGGATGGCGTCGAGGAAGGCACGCTCGGTCTCGGTGAACGGCCTGTCGGCCGACGTGACGAACAGCACCAGATCGGCGCGCGGCACGAAGTCGCGGGTCAGCCGCTCGTGCTCGCGGTGGATGGCGTTGGTGCCGGGCGTATCGACGACGTGCAGGTCGCGCAGCAGCTCGACCGGCGCCGTCACGACGCGCGTGCCGCTGGTGTCCAGGCCGGTGCCGAGGTCGTCGCCATGCTTCACCAGCTGGATGGTCGCCGTGGTCGGCGTCACGCCCTCGTCGAACACGCGCGTGCCGAGCAGCGCGTTGACGAAGGCGCTCTTCCCCGCGTTGAACTCGCCGACGATGACCAGCAGGAAGAAGTCGTCGAGCTGCCTGATGGAGGCCGTCAGCGCGCCAAGGTCTTCGTCGGACGCCGGCAGCCGCGCCAGCACGTCACGCAGCTCGTCGAGCAGCGCACGCGCGTCAGCCAGCTGACGTGCCGCCTCGGGCGTCAGCACACGGGAGCCGGCGATGGACATGGTGGGAGTGTAACGGAAGGGAACCGCGAACCGCTGACCCCTTGCGCCAACCTGCACCGCCACCGCTCAGCCCGGCCTGGCTCTGGGACCTGGCAT
>JBIQIB010000066.1:0-10708 GCA_044508265.1 Acidobacteriota bacterium | reverse complement strand
AGCTCCTCATACCTCGGCACGACCTCCTCGAGCCGGAACCGCGCGCGTACGTCGGCGGCGCCGGCGCGCCCCATCGTGCGGCGGGCATCCTCGTCTGCGAGGAGGGCCAGCGCGGCCTGCGCCATGCCGTCTGCGTCGCCAGGGTCGCGTAAGTGCCCAGTGACGCCTTCTGTCACCACCTCCGGGAGGCCGCCGACGGCCGATGCGATGACGGGCACCTCGCAGGCCATCGCCTCGAGCGCCGAGAGCCCGAAGCTCTCCTGCGCCGACGGCAGCAGGAACAGGTCCGCGATCGAGAGCCAGGGCAGGCCGTCGGGCTGCTCGCCCACGAAGTGCACGCGATCCCGCAGGCCGAGATCGCGCACGCGCTGCTCGATGCGTGGACGCTCGGGACCGTCGCCCACGAGCACGAGGTGCGCCGGCCGTCCCGCCGCGACGCGGGCGAAGACGTCCACGACCGTATCGAGCCGCTTGACGGGCCGGAAGTTCGACATGTGCAGCAGGAGCGCCGCGCCGGTCTCGCCCTTCAGCAGGCGCTGACGCAGCGCGTCGTCGGGCTTCCGCTGGTAGCGCTCGACGTCGAGAAAGTTCGGGATGACCTGAATCTCGCGGCGGATGCCGAGCGCGCGCGTCGTGTCGGCGGCAAGGCTCGCCGAGACGGCCGTGACGGCGTGTGACTGCTCGATCGAGAACCCGACGACGGCCGAGTACGACGGGTCGCTGCCGACGAGCGTGATGTCGGTGCCGTGCAGCGTCGTGATCATGCGCGGCACTTTCACGCCTGGCATGTTCATCAGCATCTGGTCGGCGAGGTAGGCCGCCGTGGCGTGCGGCACCGCGTAGTGGGCGTGCACGATGTCGAGCCGGCGCTCGCAGGCGACGCGGACGATGGTGTTGACGAGCGCCAGCAGGTACTGCGGCTCCAGGAACAGCGGATACGGCGGCACGGTGACGCGCTCGAACCAGAAGCGCGGTTCGCCCGCACGCCAGCGGAACGGCGGGTCGTGGCTGATGAGGTGCACCTCGTGTCCGCGCTGCGCCAGCGCGCGCCCGAGCTCCGTCGCGACGACGCCGCTGCCGCCCACCGACGCGTAGCAGACGATACCGACGTTCATCGCGCGTCCCTGAAGAGCCCTGACCGCACCACCGGCTGCCGCACGACGATGCCTTCCGCGAAGGCGACTCCGGCAAGCGCGCCGAACTGCGCGTCGCGGCTCTCGATGAGCTGCGTGAAGCCCTGCCCCACCAGCCGCGTCGTCGTGACATCGGCTCCGGATGGCGCGAACTGGCTGCGATGGCAGGCCAGCGCCTGGCGCTTCGTCTCGTACCACTCGGAGACGTCCACGACGAACGACGGCGTGGCGGCGTCGTTGATGAAGTAGTAGCAGACCCAGTCGGGCCGCCAGGCGTCGTTGTCGGTCAGGTAACGGCGGAGGCCACTGCGATGCGCCGCCGTGGTGAGCGCGTGGCTCGCCGCGACGTGATCCGGGTGACGGTCGTCCCAGTAGGGGACGGCAACCGCGCGCGGCCGATGACGCCGGATGGCGTCGACGGCGGCACGCAGCTGGCCGGCGTCGCCCGTGATGGCCCCATCGGGCCAGCCGAGATTCTCCCGCAGCGCCACGCCCAGCACGCGCGCCGCGGCGTCGGCTTCGGCGCGCCGCTCGTCGGGCGTGCCGTTGCTGCCGAGCTCCCCTGCCGTGAGGTCGCAGAGGCCGACCTCGGCCCCGTCGGCGACGTGACGCGCGATCGTGCCGCCGAGGCCGATCTCGATGTCGTCGGGGTGTGCGCCGAAGACGAGCAAGTCCAGTGACATCAGTACATCATCGCTTACGAGCGACGCGGCGGAGCACCACGACGGGCGATCCGCGCGCCCCAGGCCGCGGCGGGAAGGTGTGCCCACGCCACGCGCGGCCAGCGAAGAACGAGCACGCCGCCGGCGACGACGAAGCCCAGGTGCGCGACGACGAGGACGTCGGCCAGCGCGGTGTAAGGAGACATCAAGGATTGGTGGCGCGGGGCTGCGAGCGTTTCGCCTCGTCCACCATGGCCTTCACCTCGGCCATCAGCGTCGGCACGTGGTACGGGATGCCGTCCTTGATCGTCCACTCGATGCCGCCGCCGCGCACGACCCTGCCGTCGCGCAGTTCATCGATGCCGTAGGGATTCAGCACGCGCAGGTTCTCGAGGGGATTGCCGTTCACGACGAGGAGGTCGGCGAGATAGCCGGTGCGCACTCGGCCCAGTTCGTGGCCCCTGCCGAGCAGCGCCGCGCCGTTCACGGTCGCGTGTTTGATGACCTCCAGCGGATGGAAGCCGGCTTCCTCATGCAGTTCGAGCTCGCGCACGAGGCCGAAGCCGTACAGCGAGTAGATGAACCCCGCATCGTCGCCGGTCGTGATGCGGCCGCCCTTGCTGCCGAACGACCGGAGCGCGTCCATCCAGATGCGGTACTGCTGGCGCCAGCGGACCTCCATCGTGTTGGTCCACCTGGTGAAGTAGGAGCCGTGGTTGGCGAGGTTCGGTTCGAAGAACGCCTGCAGCGACGGATGCAGGTACTCGCGGTACCACGGCAGGTTCTGGGCCTTGACGACGTCACGGCTGGCTTCGTAGATCGACAGCGTGGGGCTCCACGTGACGCCGGCCGCCACCATGCGGTCGAGCACCGCGTCGAGCTTCTCCGGATCTGCCTGCGCGTACAGCTCGCCGGCGCGCGAGAAGCGCATCAGCTCGTCGCTGTAGTTCATGTCGGCCGGGAAGTCCTGCACGCCGTCGAGCGCGGCATCGGCGATGCCGTAGAAGTGTTCGATGCTGTCCACGCCGAGCTCGATGAAGTCATCGGCGGTGGTCTCCTCGACGGCGATGTGCGTGGTCGTGGGCAGCCCCTGCGCCTTCGCCTCGCTCATCACGACCTCGAGCTGGTCGCGATCCATCCCGAAGATCTTCAGGCCGTCGGCGCCACGTGCCTTGGCTTCGCGGACGTTGGCGCGCAGCGCTGCCTCCGAGCCGTCGCCCCTGTTGACCACCCAGTACACCTGCATGCGCGGGGCGATGATCGCGTTCGTTGCCGACTCGGCCTGCCACTGTTTGCTCTTCGTGAAGTTGCCGCCGTTCTCGCGCGTCAGCGTGACGCCCGCGGCAAGGTACAGGTTGCGGGCGTACTGAATCGGCATCGGCCGCCCCGCCCGCTCCTCGTGCCAGTGCATGTGGGTGTTGACCAGGCCGGGCATCACGTACTTGCCCCGCGCCTCGATGACCGCATCGGCCTCGACCGGCAGCGTCCGCGCGATGTTCGCGATGCGGCCGTCCTCGACGAGGATGTCCATCGGACCGAAGGCCGGCCTGCCGGTGCCGTAGACGATCATGGCCTCGCGGATCAGGAGGCGGCCCGGCCTGCGGGCGTGCACGGCCGTATCGCCCGTGGCGGGGCGCGCCTGTGCGGTCAGGAGGACGGACGTGACGGCCAGGACGGTCGTCAGGACGGACAGCGAGGCGAAGAGTCGTGGGCGCATGGTCGACCGGACGTCACGGCACCGGCAGCCATCCACCCGGCACCTCTGGAATGCGATGGCGGAAGTGTATCCACAGACGTCCGTCAGCGTCATCCCGCCGGATCACGTCCACCGACCAGGCCACGCGCACGGACGGACAGGCCGGGCCGGCGCGCTCCCCGCCGTCCGCCCGGGACGTGCAGGGGTACGACGTGACCTCGAGACCCGAAGATTCCGGCGCGGCGGCCAGTTCGACGGCCGGGTCGAGCCGCGCCTCGATGACGTCGGCGCGCTCGCGTACCCGATCGACCGTGACGAACGCCAGCGTCTGCGCGTCCACCCAGACGAAGGGCGACCGGCGGGCGTGCTGCGGCTCCCGGCCCGGCACCAGGCACGTCGCGTTGCCCGTGCGTTCGCGGTACGTGGCGCAGACCTCCTGCCGCGACGGCAGGTGGATCACGCGCCCCTGGCAGCGGTCGTCAGCGAAGGGGCACGGGCGTCGCATCGTCTCGCCCGCCGCCGACGTGACGTCGATCACGGCGTAGACGGTCTCGTTCCAGGGCCAGTCGCTGTCGAGACGGCTGAAGTACTCCTCGAACGCGACGTACCGCCCGTCGGGCGACGCCGTCATGTGGCGCGCCCGTACGGACGTGACCACCCGCGCCGTTTGCAAGTCCACGACGATCAGGCCCGACCCGTCGTGGTCCTGGTCGGTGAGCACGACGAGCCGGCTGGAGGGCGGGTGGACGTACATGGCCGACACGGCGCGCGCCATCCGCCAGACGGGCACGTCGCCCAGAGGGACGTGCACCGTGCGGGCCCCCGACGACGCCTCGATCCGCGCGGCGTCGAGGCCGCTCGACGCGGTCTCGGCCGTGATGGCAAGCGTCCATCCGGCATCGGCGGCAGCGGCCACCACGTGGCGGCTCGGCACCGGCTGGCCTGCCGCCTCGACGTTCGGCGGGGCCGCGAGGCCCGCCGTCGTGAGACCGATCGTCGCCAGCCACGTCGCCAGCAGCGCGGACGGCCAGCGGCGGCGGCGCCGGGCACGCGGTTGGGCGGCAACCGGGTGGTACGCTAGCAGTTGATGGTCTCGAGGCGACACCTGCTGTTCACGCTGCCCGCGTCGCTCGCGCTGCCGCGGCTGCTCGCCGCGCAGCCGACCTTCAGCACGCGCGCGCAGACGGTGCCCGTGTACGTGACGGTGACCGACGAGAATGACAGGCTCGTGGGCGATCTCACCGTGGACGACTTCGAGATCTACGACGAGAAGGAGCGGCAGGCGATCATCCTGTTCGACAACTCGGTCCAGCCCGTCACCGTCGCCGTCATGCTCGACTCGAGCGGCAGCATGACGATGAGCCTCGATCTCCTGAAACAGGCCGCCGAGCAGTTCATCATCCGCCTGCTGCCCGAGGACAAGGGCCGCGTCGGCTACTTCAACGACAAGATCGCCTTCCTGAGCGAGTTCACCAGCGACCGCGACCTCATCATCGCGTCCATCCGCGACATGCAGTTCGGCAACCCGACGCGGCTGTACGACGCGCTCGCCTTCAGCCTCGACGAGCTGCGCGACGTGGAGGGACGCAAGGTCATCCTCGCGTTCACCGACGGCGCCGACACGGCAAGTCGCGTCGGACAGGGCGAGATCCTGCGCCGGGCCCGCGAAGAGGAAGTGATGATTTACGGCATCGGCCTCGAGGCGCAGATGCGGGGCGTGCGCACCGCGCCCGACCGGGCGCTGCGCCGGCTCGCCCAGGATACGGGCGGCGGCTACTTCGAGCTCGACAACACCGACGACCTCGGCCCGACGTTCACGCGCGTCGCGCAGGAGCTGCACAGCCAGTACCTGCTGGGGTTCGAGCCTCCGAAGGCCGACGGCAAGGTGCACAGGATCGAGATCCGGGTGAAGCGCCCGGGCCTTGTCGCACGCGGGCGGCGGACGTATCAGGCGCCACGCAGCGGCGCCTGATCACGTCGGCACTCACCGGTCTGCTGCTTACTGAGCGGTCTCGATCTGCACGGGCGCGTCGAAGCGCACGCGCAGCACGGTACCTGCTGCGAGGTCCACGTTGGTGCCTGGCGTGGCCAGCACGGTGCCGCCGCCGCCGATGAGGATCCCCGCCAGCGCGCCCTTGAACCCGCCAAGGATGCCGCCGATGATCGCGCCGGCCGCAGCCCCCGTCGTCATCTTGCCGACTTCACCCTTGATGCCCTCGCCTTCGAGCGCCTGGGTCACCGTCGCCCGGATGCGGTAGGTCTGCCTGTCGACGGTCATCTGGTCGAAGCTGAGCGTGAGGCGTCCACGACGGTCCGTGCGCGTCGCCTTCTCCACGCCGCTCACGACGCCGCGCAGCACCGAGCCGGCGGGCACCAGCAGCATGTCGCCCGAATAGAGGTCGACGAGCGTCGTCGCCTCGAAGCGATCCTCGACCGCCGCCGTCGACGAAGACAGGGGCGTCTGGAGCCTGGCGTCGAGCTCCTGTCCGACGGCTATCTCGTTGCTCCCGCGGCGCGATGGCGTCACCTCGCGGAGCGTCGTGCCCGAGGCTTCACGCTGCAGCGCGTCGAGCCTGTCGCGCACGGCCGTGTACTCGCTGCGGGGCACATTCCCTTCCCGGCGCAGCCGGACGCGCAGGTACGCGATGTCGTCCTCGAGCAGCTGGAGATCGCTGGAGAGCCGGTTGGCGCGGGCCGTGTCGGTCGACTGCAGCTCCTGCACCTGGCGCGTCAACGCGGCGTGCTGGTCCTGCAGCCGATCGAGGTCGGCCTGCGTCATGGAGTCCTGCGCGGCGGCCAGCGCGGGCAGCAGCAGCAGGGCGAACAGCCACGCCGTCGTTCCTCGAGCCCATTTCGACATCGCCATCTCCTCTCGTGTGTGAAGTCACCGGCGTCGGCGCGGGCCGGGGGCGGCGGTCAGCCGAGCAGCCGGCGCAGCCATTCGACGCGCGTCAAGTCGTTGTAGATCACCGTCACCATCAGGAGCATCAGCATCGCGAACCCCGCCATCAGCATCCGCTCCTTGGCGCGCATGCTGAAGTCGCGCCGCGCGAGGCCCTCGATGGCCAGGATCGCGATGTGTCCGCCGTCGAGGATCGGAATGGGCAGCAGGTTGAGCAGGCCCAGGTTCAGGCTGATCATCGCCATCGTCGCAAACAGCGCCACCCAGCTGACGGCGGCGGCGCCGCCGGCGACCTCAGCGATGCCGATCGGCCCCATCAACTGGCGCGGCGAGGTGTCGGCTGTCAGGAGGCCGCCGAGCATCTCGAAGATCATCGTGGACCACTGCACGTTCTGCTCGACGCTCAGGCCTATCGCCCGCATGAACGTCGGGTCGACCGTGCGCGTCTCGAAGGGGCTGAACTGCACGCCGATGCGGCCGACGCCGCCCTCGTCGCGCGGCGTGACGACGAGCTCCTGCTCGCTGCCCTCACGCAGCACCGTCAGCGTCACGGCCGTGTCGGGGTTCCTGCCGATCTCGTCGATCAGCGGGACGTCGGTGGTGTCGTTGCCGTTGACGCGAATGATGACGTCGCCCGCCTGAAGGCCGGCGGCGGCCGCGGGGCTGCCCGCCATGACCTGCGTCAGCTGCGGGTGGACGTCCGGCGCGATGCCGATGTCGCCGATCTCGTACTTGGTCTGCGCTTCCGGGACGACACTCAACGTGTGGCGCTCGCCGTCACGCCGCACGACGATCTCGACGTCGCGGTTGGCGCGCGGCAGCACCCGCAGCTGGAGCTGCTCCCAGGTTTCGACGTCCGTGCCGGCCACCGAGAGGATCAGATCACCAGGCTGGATGCCCGCCTGCTCCGCCGGCGAATCCGGCAGCACGCGCCCGACGACGGGCGGCTGCTGCTCGAACGCGGGGACCGTGGCGCCCTGGTAGATGACCAGCGTCATCACGATCACGGCGAGCAGGATGTTCATGACCGGGCCAGCGATCAGGATCTGGAAGCGCTGCCACTTGGTCTTCGACATGAACTCGTCGGGCGCGCCCGCGCGCGGGTCGTCCGGCGACTCACCGGCCATCTTCACGTACCCGCCGAGCGGGATGGCAGAGATGGCGTACTCGGTATCGCCCCGCTGAAAACGCAGGAGCTTGGGCCCGAAGCCGAGCGAGAACGTCAGCACCCGGACGCCGTTCCAGCGTGCGAGCAGAAAGTGCCCCAGCTCGTGCACGAACACGAGCACACCAAGCACGAACAGGAAGGCCCACACACTCGTCACTGCGATACCTCGGATCTCGATTGTAGCGCCGCGACCCGCGCGGCCGCCTCCCGGCGTGACCAGTCGTCGACGGCCCTGATGCCCTCGAGCGTGGCCGTGTCGAACGACCTCGCCGCGGCGCTGTCGAGCACGTCGGCGACGATGGCGGCTATGCCCGGAAAGCTCAGGCGCCGTTCGAGAAAAGACGCCACCGCGACCTCGTTGGCCGCATTCAGGACCACGGGGGCCGCCCCACCCGCCCGGAGCGCGTCGAAGGCGAGCTGCAGACAGGGGAACCTGTCGAGGTCGGGCGGCGAGAACGTCAGGGTGCGGCTCTGGCTCCAGTCCAGCCGCGCCACCGTGCTGGCCCAGCGGTCGGGATAGGTGAAGGCGTACTGAATCGGCAGCTTCATGTCGGTGACGCCCAGCTGGGCGATGACCGACCCGTCAGACATCTCGACCATCGAGTGCACGACGGACTGCGGGTGGATGACGACCTCGATGCGGTCCGCCGGCACGTCGAAGAGCCAGTGCGCTTCGATGACCTCGAGGCCCTTGTTCATCAGCGTGGCCGAGTCGATGGTGATCTTCCGGCCCATCTTCCACGTGGGATGGCTGAGGGCGTCTTCGGCGGTCACCGAGGTCAGCGCCTCCGGTGGGGTGTCGCGGAAGGGCCCGCCGGACGCGGTGAGGATCAGCCGCGCCACGTGACTCTCGGGATGCCCGTGCAGGCACTGGTGGATGGCATTGTGCTCGCTGTCCACCGGCAGCACGGCGACGCCGCGCGCCCGCGCGCGCTCCATCACGAGCGCACCGGCCATGACGAGCACTTCCTTGTTGGCGAGCGCGATGGTCTTGCCGGCGTCGATGGCCGCCAGCACGGCCTCGAGCGCCTCGGTGCCGGAGCTGGCGCACAGCACGACGTCCACGTCATCGCGGACGGCGATCGCCACGAGGCCGTCGCGTCCGCTCGCCCATGTGTCCACGCCGGCGCCGGCGTCCGTCCCGCCGACGGCCTGGCGGACCTCGGCCAGTGACGCTTCGTCGCACATCGCGATGCCGCCCGGACGATAGGCGGCCACGACCTCGCTCATGCGCGCGGCGTTGCGACCCGCCGCTGCGGCGACCACTGAAAGCCGCCCGGGATGGGCGTCGACGACGGCCAGCGCGCTGCTGCCAATCGACCCGGTCACGCCGAGGATCGCGATGCGGGTCATCGGGGCAACCCGCCGGCGACCATCCAGGTCGCCCCGACGTAGAAGACGGGCGTGGTGAAGATCAGCGCGTCGATGCGGTCGAGCATGCCGCCATGGCCCGGAATCAGGCCGGAGGCGTCCTTGACGTCCACGCTGCGCTTGATGAGCGACTCGAACAGGTCGCCGAGGATGCCGACGACAGCGAGCAGCGCGCCGAACGCGGCGAGCAGGAGCGGCGACACGCCGGGCATGGCCCAGGCGCCGAAGGCCGGCAGGACGATCGCGGCGGCAATCAGGCCGCCGAGCGCGCCCTCGCGCGTCTTCTTCGGGCTCACGGCGGGCGCCAGCGGCGCGCGGCCGAACGCCCGTCCCGTGTAGTACTGCGCCGTGTCGCTCGCCACCTGCGTCGCGAGCAGCGCGATGAGCGTCGCCGCGCCCAGCTCGGTGCGGATCAGCACGATCGTCGCGACGGGCACCGACAGGTACAGGAGCGGGAACAGCATGACGGCCGTCTCCGCCAGGGTCTCGCGGGCCGTGCGGGCGCGCAGCACCATCAGCGTGCCGACGACGGCCGGCGCCAGCAGGAGCGGCAGGAACGGCTGCGTCCGCGTCGCGAAGAGCAGGAAACCGACGATCGCGACGGCCGTGGCGAGCCAAGGTACCAGCTGCAGGCCGGTGCGGCTGGCGAGTCCCTCGTATTCGTGGCACGAGAGCCCCAGCACCACCAGGCACAGCAGCAGCGTGGCCACCGGCGGGAAGAACCAGATCAGCCCGATCACCGTCGGGAAGAGGACGAGCGCGCTGAGAATGCGTGTCACCGGCCGGCTGCCACGGGCTGCGAGGCAGGTGCAATCCCGCCGAACCGGCGCTCGCGCTTCTGGAAGTCCAGGATGGCCTCGAACAGGTCCGTCCGCCTGAAGTCGGGCCACAGCGTATCGGTGACGTGAATCTCGCTGTAGGCGATCTGCCAGAGCAGGAAGTTGCTCACGCGGAGCTCGCCGGAGGTGCGGATCAGCAGGTCGGGATCCGGCTGCCCGGCGGTGTAGAGGTAGCGGCCCAGAGCGGCCTCGTCGAGCGACGCGGCGTCCACGCCGTCGAGCATCGCGCGCCGGACGGCATCGACGATTTCGGCGCGTCCGCCGTAGTTGAGGGCGATGTTCAGCACCATCCCCGAGTTGTCGCGCGTACGTTCGATGGCGTCGGCGAGCTCGCGGCGGACATCAGGCGACAGCTCCTCGATCCGGCCGATGACCTGGAAGCGGATGTTGTTGTCGGTGAGCGTCTTGAGCTCGCTGCGCAAGTAGCGCTTGAGCAGCGCCATCAGCGTGGCGACCTCAGCGGCAGGGCGCTTCCAGTTCTCCACCGAAAACGCATACAGCGTCAGCACCTGCAGCCCGAGGCGGGCGCCCGTCTCGATCACCTCGCGGACGGCGCGGGTGCCGGCCCGATGTCCCTCGACCCGCGGGAGGTGGCGCTGCCCGGCCCACCGGCCGTTGCCATCCATGATGATGGCCACGTGCGCCGGGAGGCGTTCCGGATCGATGTGGCTGGCCAGGTCGGCGTCGCGGGAGCCGGGCGGCAGCCATTGGAGCAAGGCCTCGAGCGACATGGACAAGGAGGAATCATAGCAGGAGCACGGAGGGCGAGGACTGGAGGAAGGGAGAAGACGAGGACTGGAGGAAGGGAGGAGGGAAGGAACGGAGGAGGAGGAGCGGAGGAGGGGAGGAGGAGGGAGGAAGGCAGGAGGAGGAGCGGAGGAAGGGAGGAAGGCTGTTGCATGATCTTCCGCGTGGTTCGATACCTCCTGCGTGTCGC
>JBIQIB010000065.1:22759-23948 GCA_044508265.1 Acidobacteriota bacterium | reverse complement strand
CTGCCCCTTCGCGTGGCTTTCGAGGATGGCGTCGATGATGACGTTGGCCCGCAGGCCGTCGCGGAAGGTGGCGAATGCCGGCGGACGCGAGTCCTTCATCGAGCGGCCCTCCGCGATGAAGCCGTAGATGTCGCGCATGAGGTTGGCGAAGGCGTCGGCCCAGGCTTCCTGATGGCCGCCGGGCAGGTGCGCGTACGGTGCCGCGTCGGACGACAGCAACGCCGGGTCCTTCTGCAGCAGGGCGCTCGGCTCGCCGCGGCGGCCGATCCACAGCTCGTTCTGCTGCTCCTGGTGCCAGCGCAGCGACGCCGAGGCGCCGTTCACCTCGAGGACGAGGTCGTTCTTGTGGCCGGCGCAGACCTGGCCGACCGAGAAGCTGCCCTTGGCGCCGTTCTCGAACCGCACCAGCACCGAGGCGAGATCCTCGACCTGGATGTCGACGAGCTCGTGCGCCTCGTCGCCGCGTGCCGCCGCGAACGCCTCGCGGTTGCCTGTCGGACGCTTGCGCTGCGGGATCACCGTCGTCAGGTCGGCGAGCACCTCGGTGATGCGCAGGCCGCTGACGTGCTGCGCGAGGTCGCACCAGTGCGACCCGATGTCGCCAATCGCCGACGACTTGCCGCCCTTGTCGGGCTCGAGCCGCCAGCTGTAGTCGGTGTCGTACTGGAGCCAGTCCTGGAGGTAGTGCCCGTGGACGAAGTGCGGCCGCCCAATCGCGCCCTCTGCAATCATCTGCCGGGCCTGCTGCACGAGCGGGTTGCCGCGGTAGTTGAACGTCACCGCGTGGACCACGCCGGCCTGCTCGGCCGCCTCGAGGAGCTCACGCGCCTCGGCGGTGGTCATCGCCAGCGGCTTGTCCGACACGACGTGCTTCCCGGCACGGATGGCTGCCATGTTCACCGGGTGATGCAGGTAGTTCGGCGTGGCGTTGTGCACCACCTGCACGTCGGGATCGGCAATCAGCGCCTCGGCGCTGCCGTACGCCTTCGGCACATGGAGCTGGTCGGCCTTCCGCCGGGCCGACGCCTCGCTGCTGCCAGCCACCGCCACGACGTCCACGTACCCCAGACGCCGCACGGCATCGATGTGGTGCGGACCGACGAAGCCGGCCCCGATGAGTCCCATCCCAATCCGCTTCAACGCACGCTCCCTGGCGCCGCACCCTCAGGGTGCGGGCATCAAGCATTAG
>JBIQIB010000065.1:0-22659 GCA_044508265.1 Acidobacteriota bacterium | reverse complement strand
CTTCAACGCACGCTCCCTGGCGCCGCACCCTCAGGGTGCGGGCATCAAGCATTAGTCATCAAGCACTAGGCATTAAGCATTAAGCATTAGGCATTAGGCATTAGGCATTAGATATGAAGCATGAGGCATGAGCCATGACCTATACGTTCCCTGCCCGCATCTCTTCCTTCAGGTAGTCCATCGTCCGCCAGCACATGGCGAGGATGGTCCACGTGGTGTTCTGCGTGCCGCCCGAGACGTACGGGCTCGCGTCGGCGAGGTACACGTTCGGCACGTCGTGCAGGCGGCAGTACTTGTCGGTGACCGAGGTCTTCGGGTCGTCACCCATGCGGGCCGTGCCGATCTCGTGGATCGACCAGCCCTCCGGCAGCGGGTTGCGGCCGATCTGGATGTCCTCGGCGCCGGCCGCCTTGAACATCTCCTCGAGCGAGCCTGCCATGTCGGCGACCATCTTCTTCTCGTTGTCGCCGAAGCGGTAGTCGAACTTCAGCACCGGGATGCCCCATGCGTCCTTCACGACAGGGTCGAGCGTGACGCGGTTCTCGCGGCGCGGCAGCACCTCGCCGAACCCCCCGAAGCTGATGGGCGCCGGGTAGTACTTCCGCACGTTCGACTTGAACGACGAGCCGAAGCCCGGCGTGGAGTGCGCGTGGCCGGGGTACTCGCCCGATCCGCCGCCGCCCTGGAAGTGGTACCCGCGGATGAAGTCGGGACTCTTGTCGCCGTGGATGTTGCGGAAGCGGGGGATGTACGGACCCACCGGCCGCGCGTCGTCGATGGTCGGCTCCTTGCCGATGCGCGTCGGGATGAACCCGCTGCCGCGGATACCCATGATGTGCTCGCTGAGGTACCGGCCGAGCACGTCCGACGAGTTGCCGAGGCCGTTGGGGAACCGCGCCGACTTCGAGTTCAGCAGGATGCGCGTCGTGTCGAGCGTGCCGGCGCCGAGGACGACCACGCGCGACTTGAACTCCATCGACTGCTTCGTCAGCGCGTCGATGACGCGCACGCCCGTCGCCTTGTTTGTGGACGGGTCGTAGAGCACCTCGGCGACGACCGAGTACGGGCGGACGGTCAGGTTGCCCGTGTCGCGCGCCGGGTAGATGAGCGCCGTCGGCGAATGGAACGAGGCGTTGAGGTCGCAGCCGCGTCCGCAGCGGCCGCGGCGCATGCACCGCGCGCGGTACTTGTTGAGCACGCCGTCCGTCGTCACGCCCGCCCGGCCAGGAATGAGCCGGCGTCCGAGCTTCGCGATGCCCTTCTTGAAGGCCGCCTCGGTGCAGTTCAGCTTCGAGGGCGTCTGGAACACGCCGTCGGGCACCTGGTCGAGGCCTTCGGTCGTGCCCGAGCAGCCGAGCAGCATGTCGACCTTGTCGTAGTACCCCTTGACGTCGTCGTAGCTGATCGGCCAGTCGACGTCGTAGCCGTCGTGGCTCGCGGCCTTGAACTCGTAGGGGCCGTAGCGCAGCGCGCCGCGCCCCCAGAAGTTCGTCTTGCCGCCGAGGATGCGCGCGCGCACCCAGGCATACGGCGTGCCGGTCGTCGGGTTCTCCTTCTCGTTCACCACCCAGTTGCGGGTGAAGGTGTTGCCCGCGTACGTCAGCAGCTTCTTGTACGGCTCGAACTTCGGGTGGTTGCCGTAGGGCCTGTCGAGGAAGTTGTACTCGGCGACGTTCAGCGCGCGCATGTCGGTGGGCAGCCGGTGCCGGCGGAGCGACTGATACGGCCACTCCATCGTCCGGTACTCCTTCTGCCAGTCGAGCATCCGGCCGGCCTCGAGCGCGAGCACCTTCACGCCGGCGGTGGCCAGCTGGTACGCGGCCATGCCGCCGGCCGCGCCGGTGCCGACGACGATGACGTCCCAGGGACCGTCGGCCGGGGTGATCTGCTCGGAGAGCTCACGTGATTCAGCGAGAATCGCCGAGAGATCGATCTCGACGGAAGGGTCGGGGGTCGCGGTGGTCTGCTTCATGATAGAGCTCGGCGCGGCGCTCAGAGGTTGCCGCGCTGCATTTCGTCCTTGAGATAGTCCATGGCGCGCCAGCAGAGCGCCATGATCATCCACGTCGGGTTCTGACAGCTCGCCGACACGAAAATCGCGCCGTCGACGACGAACAGGTTGCTGATGTCGTGCGTCTGGCCGAACGAGTTGGTGACCGAGGTCTTCGGATCGTCGCCCATGCGGGCGGTGCCCATCTCGTGGATCGACCAGCCCTCGCACAGCACGTCGCGGCGCACGACGATGTCGGTGGCGCCCGCCGCGCGCAACATCTCCTCGGCGGTGTCGGCCATGTCGCCCGCCATCTTCATCTCGTTGTCGCTGAAGCGGTAGTCGAACTTCAGCACCGGGATGCCCCAGGCGTCCTTCACCTCGGGGTCGAGGAACACACGGTTCTCCTTGCGGGCGAGCACCTCGCCGAAGCCCGTGTAGCTGATGCGCGCCGAGTAGTACTCGCGCACGCTCTTCTTGAAGGCGCTGCCGAAGCCGGCCGTCGAGGTCGCGTGGCCGGGGAACTCGGAGGCGCCGCTGCCGCCCTGGAAGCCGTAGCCGCGGATGAACCGCGCATCGCGATCCTGGGGCGTCACGTTGCGGAAACGCACGATGTAGGTGCTCTGCGGCCGTCCGTCGTCGTTGGTCGGCGCCTTGCCCACGCGCATCGGCATGTTGCCGCTGGCGCCGGGGCCCATCACGTGCTCGCAGAAGTAGTGGCCGACGACGCCCGACGAGTTCGCGGTGCCGTTCGGCCGGCTTGCCGACCTGCTGTTGAGCAGCAGCCGCGTCGACTCGAGCGCGGAGGCCGCAACCACCACGACGCGCGCGCGGAAGTCCATGGTCTCGCGCGTCTCGCGGTCGATCACCCGCACGCCGGTGGCCTTGTTGGTCCGATCGTCGACGAGCACCTCCGACACGATGGAGTTGGGACGCACCGTCAGGTTGCCGGTGTCGCGTGCCGGGAAGATCAGCGCCGCGGGCGAATGGAAGGCGGCGTTGAGGTCGCAGCCGCGGCCGCAGCGGCCACGGCCCATGCAGCGCGACCGGTACTTGTTGTTCAGCACGCCGTCGGTCGTGACGCCGGCACGACCCGGGATCAGGCGGCGCCCCATCTTCGCGATGGCGCGCTGGAGCGCCACCTCGCCGCAGTTCAGCTTCAACGGCCGCTGGAACTGGCCGTCGGGCAGGTGCGGGATGTTCTCCTTCGTGCCCGAGATGCCGAGCAGCGTGTCGACCCTGTCGTAGTACGGCGCGATGTCGTCGTAGCCGATGGGCCAGTCCTCGCCGAAGCCGTCAAAGCTCCTGCCCTTCAGGTCGAGCTCCGAGAAGCGCAGCGACACGCGGCCCCACAGGTTGGTCTTGCCGCCGAGGACACGCGCCCGTACCCATGCGTAGGGCGTGCCGGTGAGGGGGTTCTGCTTCTCGTCGACGAGCCAGTCGCGCGTGAAGGTGTTGGCCGAGTACGACATCACCTTCCTGTAGCGCTGCATCTCAGGGGTGAGGCCGTACGGTCTGTCGAGCATCCGGTACTCGGCCGCCGACAGCGCGTACTCGTCCACCGGCAGGCGGTGCCGCCGCTCGTGCTCGTACGGCCATTCCATCGTGCGGTACTCGGTGGCCGGATCGATCATCCGCCCGGCCTCGAGCATCAGCACCTTCACCCCGGCCGTCGCGAGCTGGAACGCGGCCATGCCGCCGGCGGCCCCCGAGCCGACGACGAT
The DNA here is from genome assembly GCA_044508265.1 of Acidobacteriota bacterium. GTDB lineage: Bacteria > Acidobacteriota > Vicinamibacteria > Vicinamibacterales > Vicinamibacteraceae > JAEZDP01. The sequence continues at coordinate 18,945 of JBIQIB010000065.1, read as the reverse complement.
CACGTCGTACGGATCGCGGCCGGGGGTGGCGGCCGGTTGCGGAGACGGAGCCTGGCGGGCGGTCGGCATGTCGCGACTCTTCAGGAAAGCCGTAGCTTACGGGGTTTGCCCGCAGTGCGGGCACTCCTCGCCGTCCTCGGTCTTGCATCCGACGAACTCGGCGAGGAACTGGTTGCCCTGGTAGCCGAGTTCCTCGTGGATGCCGATCTCCGACGTGTAGTACCCGCGGATGGTCGCGTCCTTCGTGGTGCGGAAGAACTGCTCGGCAGGCGTCTGCGGGTCACGCTCGTTGCGGCTGAGATCGGTAAGCAGTTCCTCGACCTGCGCCGGCGAGAGCTTGACGAACGGTGCCGAGTAGCGCGTCTGGGTCGCCTCGTCGAGCGCGGCGAGGCCCGTCATCCAGCTCTCCTTGACCTCGTCGGACGACTCGCTCAGCAGGAGGTCGATGTAATCGACGACACGCGCGGCGCGGGCACCTGGCGAGTGATCGTCGGCCGGGATGATCGCCTCGGCGAACGCGTCCACGGTGGCATGCTGCGTTTGCGAGAGCACCAGGAGCGGCGGCGCCCCGTTGGTGCGCTGGAGGGCCTCGAAGGCCTTCGCCCCCTGGGGCGAGAGCAGCGGCAGCAGGGCGGCGGCACCGAGGCCGGTGCCGAGGGCCTTCAGCGCGCCACGGCGGCTCATGCCGGCGGAGGGAGGTGGGGTCAACGTCTCTTCCATGTGCGTATCTCCGCGCGGGCTCATCCCGCGCTCACGTCCAGCCGGGTCACCCGTGCACCAGCGAGGCGAGCTCGACCGGGGCCCCGGTTCGCGAGGCCTCGTAGATGGCTGCAATAACAGCGACGCTGCGGCGGCCTTCACGGCCGTCACAGGCGGGCGCGCGGCGCTCGCGCAGCGCCGCCACGAAATCCTCCAGCACGCGGCGGTGTGGCGACGCGTCGGCCACCACCGCCGTCGTCCCGCTCGCGTTGGCAGCCGAGGCGGCCTGGAAGGCGGGCGGCTCGATGCCGTCGCGCGCCATCACATCCCAGCGCGCCACCCTGTCGTGCTCGACGGCCGCCGTGCCTTCCGTGCCCGTGATCTCGAGCACGCGCGGATACCCGGGGTATGCCGCCGTCGTCGCGAGCAGGCTCCCGACGGCGCCGTTCGCAAACTCGAGCGTGGCGACGACGGTGTCCTCGACCTCGATGTCGTGCAGCTGCGTGGCGGCGCGCGCCGTCACGCGCGTCACGTCGCCCAGCAGCCAGAGCATCAGGTCGACCGTGTGGATGGCCTGGTTCATCAGCGCGCCGCCGCCGTCGAGGGCCCAGGTGCCTCGCCACCGCGAGCCGCCGTAGTACTCGGGGCCGCGATACCACTTGACGCGCGCGTCGGCGAGGAGCGGGCGGCCGAGGCGGCCGGCGTCGAGCGCCTCCTTGAGCGTCCGGAGGGCGGGCGTACAGCGGTCCTGGAAGAAGACGCCGAGCAGGACGCCCGCGTTGTCGGCGGCGGCTATGGCGGCGTCGCAGCGCTCCACCGAGATGTCGAGCGGCTTCTCCGCCAGCACATGGACGCCGCGCGCGGCGGCCCTGGCGACCTCGTCGGCGTGCACGCCCGACGGACTGCCGAGACAGAGGATGTCGAGGTCGCGCGCGAGCAGGTCGTCGAGCGACGCCGCGGGCTCGAGGTCGTGGCGCTCGGCCAGGGCGGCCACCTTCGCGACGTTGCGGCCGTGGACGGCGACAGGCAGCAGGCCGGGTACCTCACGCACCGCACGGACGTGCGTGTCGGTGATGTTGCCGCCTCCCGTGAACCCGACGCGCAGGCTCACCGCTGCTCGCTCCACGCCATTCCCATCACTCTGTGCCGGAGTCTATCACTCATGCGTGATGGCGGAAGCCCCTCTGCGCACGGCGGCACGACCTGCCGCCGGGATGGTTCCCGCCGGGTCCTCGGGCGACCCGGAGGCGGCCTGCACCGGGGTGTACGTGAAGACCGCGCCCTGCGTCCGCAGCGTGTCGACGAGCGCAGGCACGTCGATGGCCTGCACGTCGGTGTCGGCAGCGACGGCCATCGCCGCGGCAACCCCGGCGGCCTGGCCGATGATCATGTACTGCGGCTCCATCCGCAGCGTCGAGTACGCCACGTGCGAAGCGGAGAACGGCACCGCGACGAGCAGGTTGGTCGCCTCGGCGCGACGGGGCAGCAGCATCCGGTAGGGGATCTGGTAGGGCGTGACCGGTACCTGCATGTCGCCCTCGTTTTCCGCGTAGCCGTCGGCGTTCACGAACCGCTGGATGTTGTGCGAGTCGCTGTTGTACGAGCCCATGCCGATGACGTCGGGCTTGGTCAGGTTGGTCTGGATGTCGTGCTGCGTCATCACGTACTCGCCGACGAGCCGCCGCGCCTCACGCACGTAGAGCTGGTGCGGCCAGTTGTTCGTGTCCACGAACTCGTCCCGGCACAGCCCCCATGGCGCCATCGCCTCGCGCAGGCCCTCGGGCACCCGCGGGTCGTGCTGCAGGAAGTAGAAGAACCCCTGCACGTACCGCGTGTGCTCCTGCCAGATGCGGTCGCGCGTCGCGTAGTCGCCCTCGGGGTAGTCGTAATTGCCGCCGATGTAATCGGTCGAGAAGGCGCCGTAGTTGTTCGTGTCGGTCTTGCCGTTGGGAATCGGATCGGGCTTCATCACGTCGCGCAGCGACCACGGCTGATCGAGACGCTTCTTCGGGTCGGGCCCGCGCGACGGATCCGCAGCCGCCCGCGCGGCGACGGCACGTTTGTGCGCGTCCATCGCCGCGAGCGTGCGCGCGAGGAGCTCGAACCGTGCCGGGTCGTATCCCGCCGGCTTCGGGAACGGCACGCGGTTGGTCTCGACCTGCGTCATGCAGACGCGGAAGTTGTACGCCTGAATCTTCCGGTCGGCCGAGCCGGCCGGTTCCTTCTTCCAGTCGGTGATCTCGGGCAGCAGGCGTCCCTGCGCATCGTAGGGGTCGACATGCACCTCGAACTGGTGCAGCGGCGTCCTGTCGCGCACCCCGGCCAGCGACTCCCCGTACTGGGCACTCCCCTCGCGCCCGTAGGTGTAGGTCACGCCCGCCTGCGCCATCAGGTCGCCCTCGTAGCTGGCGTCGACGAACACCCGGGCACGGAACTCTGCGCCGTTCTCGAGGTGCACGGCTGTGACGCGCGTGCCCTCGCGGACCACACCCGTCCGCTCGCGCAGCCGGTGCCGGTAGAACACGTGGACGCCGGCCTCGTCGACCCACTCGCGGAAGATCTCCTCTGCGACGTGGGGCTCGAGGAGCCACTGCACGTCGGTGCCATACTTCGCCCCGGCCCGGCGATAGAACTCGAGCGCGTACCCGCCGATCACCTCCTTCTTCCCGAAGTCGGTCCAGCCGAGGCCGCCCGACACCATCCCGCCGAGATGATCGCGCGGCTCGAGCAGGGCGACACGCCGGCCTTCGCGCGCGGCGGCGATGGCCGTCACCACCCCGCCAGCCGTGCCGCCGTAGACGACGACGTCGAAGGTCTGCGTCGTGAAGCCGCGACGCTCGAGCCAGAGCGCGGCAAGGGACGGCCACCGGCCGTGCGGGCCCTCGGTTTCGCCCAGGCCGAAGCCGTGACGGCCGCCCTCGAAGAGGTGCAGCTCCACCGGCACGTCATGGCGACGCATCGCCTCCACGAACGCCAGGCTGTTCTCGGGCGGGACGCCGGTGTCTCCTGTCGTGTGCACGAGGAACGTGGGCGGCGTGTCGGCGGTCACGTTCCGCTCGGACGAGAGGGCGGCCATCTGCTCGGGCGTCGCGTCGGGGCCGAGCAGGTTGGTGCGCGAGCCGACGTGCACGCCCTCCCCCACGAAGGTGATCACCGGATAGATGAGGATGGCCACGTCGGGGCGGCTCGACACGCGCTCCACCGGATCGGACGCGGACGGGTCGCCTCGCGTGAACAGCGTGGCCGCGGTACTTGCCAGGTGACCGCCGGCGGAGAAGCCGAGGATACCGATGCGTCCAGGATCGAGGCCCCATGCTTCTGCGCGCGCGCGGACGGTGCGAATCGCCCGCTGCGCATCGGTCAGCGGCGCCGGGTGGCGATAGGGGTGCACGCGGTAGCGCGCGACGAACGCCGTCACGCCGTGCGACGCGAGCCAGCGGGCAATGGGCTCGCCCTCGTGCCGCGCCCGACCGCGATATCCACCGCCCGGCAGGACGACAACGGCCGCGCCGCTCGCCGTGCCCGGCGCCGGCTGATATACGGTCAACGCTGGCGTGTCCTCGGGACCGTCGCCCGCCGCCAGCGGTGCGGGTCCTTCCCAGAGCCTGATCTCGGTGCCCGTCGGCGGCAGCTGCGCCATCGCCGCCGTGCCCGTCAGCGCCCAGACGAACGCCGTCGCCGCGGCGCGCCACGATAGGGACGTGTGCATGGAAGGGGTTTATACAACAGCCGGTCGGCGGATCGGCTTGCCGGCGCGTCGGAGCATCGCCCGCCACGTGCACCTGCCTGATTCCCCCACAAGCCAGGAGGCGGACCGCGGCCCTGCAGGCGAGCTGACAAGCCGACCCGCCGCCTTGCTGACAATTCGCCCCCCGACCGTGTAGCCTCCCTCGGCATGACCTACCTGCTCGGCATCGACGTCGGCACTGGCGGCACGCGCGCGATAGTCATCGACGAGTCGGGGGTCGTCATCGCGGCGGCGACGGCCGACCACGTGCCGTTTGCGAGCCCGCGCACGGGCTGGGCCGAGCAGCATCCCGACGACTGGTGGCGTGCCGCGCGTGAAGCGATCCCGCGCGTGCTCGATGCCGCCGGCCTCGAGGCCTCCGCGATAGCCGCTGTGGGCTTCTCAGGCCAGATGCACGGGGCGACGCTGCTCGACGCCGACGGGCAGGTGGTGCGTCCGGCGCTCATCTGGTGCGATCAGCGGACCCAGGCCGAGTGCGACGAGATCACCGACCGCGTCGGCGCGGGCCGGCTCATCGAGCTGACGAGTAACCCGGCGCTGACGGGCTTCACGGCGCCGAAGCTGCTGTGGGTGCGCAGGCACGAGCCAGACGCGTGGCGCCGGGTCCGCCGCGTGCTGCTGCCGAAGGACTACGTCCGCTTCCGGCTGACGGGCCTGCACGCAACCGACGTCGCCGATGCCTCGGGCACGCTCCTGTTCGACGTGGGCGGCCGGCGCTGGTCCGACGAGATGCTCGCCGCCCTCGGCCTCCCGCGGTCGCTCGTGCCGGAAGCCCTCGAAGGCCCCCAGGTCACCGGCTCGGTCTCGGCCGCGGGCGCGGCGGCAACGGGCCTCGTGGCCGGCACCCCGGTGGTCGCGGGCGGCGGCGATCAGGCCGCCGGCGCGACGGGCATGGGCATCGTCCGGCCCGGCACGGTGAGCGCGACGATCGGGACGAGCGGCGTGGTGTTCGCGGCCACCGATCATCCGGCGCTCGACCCGCGAGGACGCGTGCACACGTTCTGCCACGCGGTGCCGGGCCGCTGGCATGTGATGGGCGTCACGCAGGCGGCGGGCCTGTCGCTCCGGTGGTTTCGTGACCGCTTCGGTTCGGGCCCCGACGATGGGCGCGACCCGTACGAGCGCCTCGCCGACGAGGCCTTCGGCATCGCGCCCGGCGCCGACGGCGTCCTGTGGGCGCCCTACCTCATGGGCGAACGGACGCCCCACCTCGATCCCGAGGCGCGCGCGGCGCTCGTCGGCCTCGCCGCGAGCCACGAGCGCGGCCACGTCATCCGCGCGATCCTCGAGGGCGTCACCTTCAGCCTGCGCGACAGCCTCGAGATCCTGCGGGAGATGCAGGTGCCCGTCGAGGCCATCCGCATCGGCGGCGGCGGCGCGCGATCGGTCCTCTGGCGGCAGATCCAGGCGGACGTCTACGGGCAGCCCGTGGAAACCGTCGCCGCGGAGGAAGGCGCCGCCTACGGGGCCGCGGTCCTGGCAGGCGTGGGTGCCGGCATCTGGCCTGACGTCGACGCCGCCTGCGCACAGATCGTCCGCATCGCCACCCATACCGACCCGGACCCCGCCGCCGCCACGGCGCTCGAGGAGGCCTATCGCCGCTACGTACGCCTCTACCCGGCGCTGCGATCCCTCCGGGCCTAGACCCGTTCCTCCATTCCTCCGCTCCTCCATTCCTCCGGTCCTCCCACCTCCCCTCCTCTTTCCTCCCCTCCTCCATTCCTCCTCCTGTATATTCCCGCCATGCCTGACGCCTACACGCCTCGCCCCGCGGACAGGTTCACGTTCGGCCTCTGGACCGTCGCGAACGTCGGCCGTGATCCCTTCGGTGAGCCGGTCCGCGACCCGCTGCCGCCGGACGCCGCGGCGCGCCTCCTCGGCGAGGTCGGTGCCTGGGGCGTCAACCTGCACGACAACGACCTCGTGCCCATCGACGCGACGGCCGCCGAGCGCGACGGCATCGTCGCGTCCTTCAAGCGGGCGTGCGCCGACGCCGGACTCGTCGTCCCGATGGCAACGGTGAACCTGTTCACCGCCCCAATCTTCAAGGACGGCGCCTTCACCGCGAACGACCCGCGGGTGCGGGCCTATGCGGTCCGCAAGACGATGGCGGCCATGGATCTCGGCGCGGAGCTCGGCGCCCGGATCTTCGTGCTCTGGGGCGGCCGGGAGGGCACCGAGACCGACGCGTGCCGGCGCCCGGACGACGCCGTGAAGCGCCTGCGGGAAGCGATCGATTACCTGTGCGAGTACAGCCTCGCGCAGGGCTACGACTACCGCTTCGCGCTCGAGGCCAAGCCGAACGAGCCGCGCGGCGACATCTACATGGCGACCACGGGCAACTACCTGGGGCTCATCCCGACGCTCGCCCATCCGGACATGGTCGGCGTCAATCCCGAGGTCGCCCACGAGACGATGGCCGGCCTGAACTTCCTGCATGCCGTGGCACAGGCGTGGGAGGCGGGCAAGCTGTTCCACATCGACCTCAACGACCAGGTGCCCGGCCGCTACGACCAGGACTTCCGCTTCGGCGCGGCCAACCCGCGGACGGCGTTCTTCCTGGTGAAGTTCCTGGAGGAGGTCGGCTACGACGGCCCGCTGCACTTCGACGCGCACTGCTACCGCACAGAGGATCTCGAAGGCGTGAAGGACTTCGCCCGCGGCTGCATGCGGACGTACCTGATCCTGAAGGAGAAGGCGGCGCGCTGGCAGGCCGACGAGGAGATCCAGGCGCTCGTCAGGGAAGTGCACGGCGACGGGTCGACGCTCGGGGCCTTCACGGCAGACGGCGCGCGCGCGCTCGCGGAGACGTCGTTCGACAGGGGGGCCATCGCGAAGCGCGGCCTCGCCTACGAACGCCTCGACCAGCTGACCACCGAGATCATCCTCGGCGTTCGGTAGGGACGGCTCCCCGAGCCGTCCTTCCGCCCCTCTTCTTCTCTGCCCGTCGTTCGTCGCCGTCGCGACGCGCGTCAGCGGACGCGCACGGACACGCCGATGCCGCCGACCACGCCGACGCGCCGGGCGTCCGCGAGCGGCAACCCGCCGTGGTAGCCGACCACACGCACGTCTCCGCGGAGCCGCACCCGCGGCAACGCCCCCGTCGTACCGGTCGCGCCGCGTCCCAGCACGATGAGCACCCCGCCGCCGCCAAAGTACGTCTGCCCCTGACCCACCGTCGTACGCGGGTCGTCGAGCTGCCGCAGGTAGCCGGCGCCGCCGCCCACGAACGGGACGACGCGCGCCCGGGGACCGGCCAGACGCCGCACGAGTGCGCCGTCGGCGACCACCTGCCGGATGGGCGTTGAGGCCGTCACCGGCGCGGCGTCTTCGATGTCGCCCTCGAGGCGTACCTCGAGCCGCGGACGCGTGTACGAGAGCCCGCCTTCGACGAACCACCGCCCCCGAAGGCGGACGGACACGCGTCCCTCGACGCCGGTGCCGGCAGTGAGCCGGGAGTCTGCCTCGAAGTACGTGGCGGTATCGCCCGTCGGCACCTGGTTGTCGATGCCGGCGGCCGTGTGCGTCTCGAGGTCGCTGGCAGTGGCTGCCAGGCCGAGGACGGCCACCTCGATCCGTGGCGCCGCGCCGGCGCCGCCCTGCTGAGCGGCGGCGCGGGCGGGCCATCCCGCCAGCAGGAGCACGGTTGCGACAGCGGTCCGGCTGAGGATGGCGCGGGTCGTCACGGGCGGCTCACCCGGATGTCGACGCCGGCAGCGTTCCCGCCGCGCGGCACGTACACCACGCGGTCGAAGAACGTGGCGCGGAAGTCGAGCTGGACACCGGGCTCGTCGAAGAAGCTCGACACGTCGCCGTCGTCGAGGGGCTCGGCGCGCAGGACGACAGGGCCCGGCTCGAGGCCGCCGATGACGAAGGCGCCGGAACGCTCGAGAGCGAAGCCGCCCACGAGCGCGCCCGTCCGCAGGTGATAGGCCGTGACGTGAGCGCCGAATACGCCCAGCCCGTCGAGCAGGACGCGGCCGGAGACACTGCCCGAGCGCGCCTCGAACTCCGGCGTCGCGTAGATGTCGGACAGGCCGGCAATGTCGTCGGGCAGCAGGCGACGGCCGTCGATGTTGCCGGGCGAGAACGCAATCGGGAACATCGTGGCGCCGGCAGACAGCAGGCGCCGGCCGCCCGTCGCCATCACCTCGGTCTCGCCGACGGCAGAGTGTCCGAGTCCGGCGAGGTGCCCCAGCTCATGGACGGCAATCGACTCGACATCGAAACGCCCCTGCGTGCCGGCTGTGGACGTGCTCCACGGGAAGGCCGAGTTGAAGAAGATGTCCACCTCGAGAATCTCTGCCGATGCGACGTCGATCGTGTAGCTGGTCGCCGCCAGCGTGCGATCGAGTTCCGGGCGCGCCTCGAACGCGATCTGCGTGACGCCGTCGTTGTCGGCCAGCGGACGGCTCGTCAGCCCGCCGCTCGAGAAGCGCAGCGTCGACGAGGGCACGGCCTGCCAGGCACTGGCGGCACGGGCGACTGCCGCGTCGAACTCCGCGGCGGTGACACCCGGCACGTCCGCATCGCCGACGACGTACGTCACGGGCTGGCCTGCGGGCCACCGCAGCGTGCGCGCGGCGAAGCCGTCGGTGATGCCGAACTTCAGGTAGGCACTCGCAGGCATGACCAGCCACACGGCCAGCAGCGCCCCGCACGCAGCGCGTGTCCATGGCGACGCGAGCGGGATCCTCATCGTCCGGTCTCCTGGACGACGGCCCGGACGTCGGCGCGCAGGGACGTCAACGGCCGCGGACGCCGCGTGCCGTCACCGCGCTGCGCCGTGCGCGGCGCCGCGACGGCAGGCACGGTGCTCACGAGCCGACCGCCGTCCACCGGCGACGTCCACACGCGAACGACGCCCTGGTGCAGCCCGACGCTCGCGAACGTGCCGTCGGGCGTACGCGTGACGAACCACACGCGCCGGTCGCCAACGGCGACCTCTGGTGCGCCGGGCACGATCACGCGCGTGCGGCCGAGGGTGCCGCCCGGCAGCCGGACGTGAAGCATCTCGCCGCCGCTGCCCTTCCAGGTCTCGAGGACGCGCACGCTCACCACGCGCTCGACCCGGCCGCGGTCGGCCGTCGTGTGGACGGCCACGACCTCGCCGTCGGCGATCACGTCGGCGGCGCCGATCAGCTGCCGCAGCGACAGCGGCACGACGACGGAGGCGCGAACGGCCATGCCGGCGCCAACCAGGAGGCAGACGATCAGGATGACGCGGTTCATGCGGAGGCCCGCTGCCGCTGCGCGACGGCAAGCACTTCGCGCGCCGCACGGGCCGACGCGCCCGGGCCGCCCAGTGCCATGCGTACCGCGTCGAGCTCGCGACGTACTGTCGCCGTGTAGGCCTGGTCGTCCAGATAGCGCCGGACCTCGGCCGTGACGCGTGCGGCGGTGAAGTCGTCCTGAATCAGCTCGGGCACGACGCGCTTGCCGGCGATGAGGTTCACCATGCCGAAGGTATCCACCTTGACGAAGGGCCGCCCCAGCCGGTACGTGAGCGGCGACAGCCTGTAGACGATCACCATCGGCGCGCCGTGGAGCGCCGTCTGCACCGTCGCCGTGCCGGATGCCGTAACCACGACGTCCGCCGACGCGAGCACCGCGTCGGTGGCATCGTTCACGATGGCCATTGGCACACCGGACGGCACGGGCAGCAGCGCGTCCGGCAGGCCGGGCGCACGCGCGACGGTGAACTGCAGCGACGGATACGAGGCGTGCAGCTGGCGCGCCGCGTCCACGAGCACGGGCCACGTCGCAGCGACCTCGTTGCGGCGGCTGCCCGGCAGGAACGCGATGGTGGTGACGTCGGGCGAGAGCCCGAGCGACGCGAGAAAGGCGGCCCGCGGCGGCACGTCGCCCACGAGCTCGACGAGCGGGTGGCCGACGAACGTCGACGGAACGCCGGCCTTCTCGTAGATCTCCGACTCGAACGGGAAGATCACGAGCACGCGATCGACGAACCGCCGCATCGTGTGGATGCGTCCCGGCCGCCAGGCCCAGAGCTGCGGGCTGATGTAGTAGACGACAGGGATGCCGCGCGCGTGCAGCGCCTGCCCCAGCCTGAAGTTGAAGTCGGCGAAGTCGATCGCGACGAAGACGTCCGGGCGGCGCCGCTCCGCCTCGGCGACGAGTGCGCGGTACATGCGCCAGGTGCGCGGGAGCGTCCGCACGACCTCGGAGAGACCCGTCACCGACAGGCCGTGGAAGTGCCCGATCAGCGTGGCGCCCGCGGCCTGCATGGTGTCGCCGCCGAAGCCGAAGACCTCGAGGTCGGGCGCCTCGGCGCGAAGCGCGCGCGTCAGGGCGCCGGCATAGAGATCGCCCGACGCCTCGCCGCACGAGATCATGACGCCGCTCACCGGGCCGCGTCCGCGCTCCTGCGCCGTAGCGTCGCGCTGGTCAGGTCGACCTCGGACATCGGGACGACCTCGACCTGTTCGAAGCCCACGCGCTTCAGCTGCGGCAGCACCTCGCCCGCGTCGCCCACGAGGACGATCGACAGGCGGTCGGCCTTGATGATCGCCTGCGACACCCGCAGCACGTCGTCGGCCGTGACGGCGTTGATGCGCTCCGGGTACGTCTCGAGATCGCGGACGTCGAGGTCGTAGAACAGGACGTTCAGCACCTGCAGCGCGATCTCGTCGGCGGTTTCGAGGCCGAGCGGGAAGCTGCCCGACAGATATGCCTGCGCGCCGGCAAGCTCCCGCTGACCGACGGCGACGCGGGGCAGGCGGGCAAACTCGTCGATCATCAGGCGCAGCGCCTCGCCCGTGGTGGCCGTCTGCGTGTCGGTCTGCGCCACGATCGCGCCGCCCTGCTTGAAGGCATCCATGTCGGCCGAGGCGCCGTAGGTCAGGCCGCGCTCCGACCGCAGCACGTTCTGCAGCCGGTTGGCGCCCTCGCCGCCAAGGATCTTGGACGCAAGGTTCACGGCCATGTAGTCGTCGTGCTTGCGGGGGATGGCGACGATGCCGGCGCGGATCTCGGTCTGCACGGCGCCGGGCCTGTCGATCAGCACGACGCGCCGCGTCGGCGCGGGCATCTCGCTGCCGGCCACGACGGGCACGTCTTTCGGCGCCCAGTCGCCGAACACCTTCTCGACGGCGGCAAAGGCCGCCTCCGGCTCCACGTCGCCGACGACGGCCAGGATGGCGTTGTTCGGGGCGAAGAACGTCTCGTGGAACGCGACGAGGTCGTCGCGCGTGAGGGCCGACACGGTCTCGGGCGTGCCGTGCGTGGGCAGCCCGTACGGATGGAACCCGTACACCAGCCGGTCGATGGCGACGTTGGCCAGGTAGTCGGGGTCCTGCATGTTGACCTGCATCGCCGAGAGCGCCTGCTGCCTGATGCGCTCGAGTTCCGCCTGGGGGAACGTCGGCGTCCGCGCGATCGCCGAGACGAGGTCCAGCGCGAAATCGAAGTGGGTCGTCAGGACGAGCGCGTTGACGTAGGACAGTTCGGTGCCGCTGCCGACGCCCAGCACGCCGCCGATGTAGTCGATGGAGTCGGCAATCTGCGACGAGGTCTGGCCCGGGATCCCCTGGTCGAGCAGGGCCCCCACCATCGCCGCGAGTCCCGCCTTGCCGGCCGGGTTGTGGGCAGCGCCCGCGCGCACGAGCAGCCGCACCGTGACGGCGGGTTGCTCGTCCTGCGAGACGACGACCACGCGCAGGCCGTTGTCGAGCGTGCGGATCTGGTACGGCGGGAACGTGACCTCCTTGGCCGGCAGCGGCCGCGGCGGACGCTCCTGCGCGCACACGGGGGCCGTGACCGACACGAGCGCGGCGATCAGGAAGAGCCAGCCTGCGCGGATGAACCACGTTCCCGGAGCGGTGCGGCGAGGTGCTGCCTCCGGCACGTCCGGCGGCGGCACGTGCGGTGGCGTCGGCCCGGCGTCGGTGTGATGCGGCGTCTCCACGCTACTCCTCTCCCGTGGGCGGCCGCTGGCCGCTCGGGACGATCGTGAGCACGATCCGCGACTCGGGCCTGAAGTACGTCTTCGCCACGCGCTGCACGTCGGCCGCCGTGGCGTTCTGGAAGATGTCGAACTCGTCGTCGGCGGTCTCGATGTCGTCGTGCAGCACCACGGCATGCGCGAGCGCGCTCGCCTTCGACTGGATCGTCTGCCGCTGCAGCACGTAGTCGCGCGCGAACTGGTTCTTCGCGCGCTGCAGCTCGCGATCGGAGATTGGCTCGTTCACGAGGCGCTCGAGTTCCTCGATCAGCGCTGCGGCCACCGCGTCGGGCGACTGGCCGGGCGCGACGATCGCCACCGTGTAGAACAGGTTCGGGTCTTCGATCAGGTTCGCCTGGCCGAACGCCGACAGGGCGAGCCGTTCCTTGTAGACGAGCCGTTCGTGGATGCGCGAGCTCTGGCCGTCCGACAGCACCTTCGCCGCGATGTGCAGCGGGTACGAATCCGGGTGCCCGTCGTAGGTGATGTGGTGTGCGACGACCACCGCCGGCAGCGGCACGGCGTCGCTCACCGTGACGCGCTTCTCCTCCGTCGGCGGCGGCTCCTCGGGGATGGCGCGGACGAGCGGTTCGGCGGGCCTGGCGATGCGGCCGAAGTACTGCTGCACCATGCGCTTCGCGAGCTCCGGATCGAAGTCGCCGGCGATCACGAGCGTGGCGTTGTCGGGCCGGTAGTACATGGCGTGGAACTCGCGCACGTCGTCGATGCTGGCGGCCTCGAGGTCTTCCATGCTCCCGATGACCGGGTGCTTGTAGGGATGCGTCGTGAACGCGTTGTCGTAGATGATCTCCGACAGCCGGCCGTACGGCTGGTTGTCGACGCGCTGTCGCCGCTCTTCCTTGACCACTTCGCGCTCGGTGCGGAAGGTCGCCTCCTCCACCCGGAGCGACGCCATGCGGTCGGCTTCGAGCCAGAGGGCGAGCGGCAGGTACTGCTGCGGGATCGTCTCCCAGAAGACCGTCGTGTCTTCCGTCGTGTAGGCGTTGCTCTGGCCGCCGATCGACGCGATGTACGACGTGTGGGCCTCGGGCTGCACGTTGCGGCTGCCCTTGAACATCATGTGCTCGAACAGGTGGGCGAAGCCGGTCCGGCCGGGGCGCTCGTTCTTCGACCCGACGTGGTACCACACCTGCACGTTGATGATCGGGGTCGAGTGGTCCTCGTAGAGCACCACCTGCAGGCCGTTGGGCAGCGTGTAGAAGTCGTAGACGAACGGCCGCGGACGCACCGTGTCGGCCAGGGCCAGTTGCCACAGCCCGCCGAGAAGCACGGTCACCGAGCAGATCAGCGAGAACGGCCTGAGGGGGGTGAAAGCCACCGCCCGATTATGTCACGCCCCCTCGTCGCCCCCGCCGGCCTCGAGCGCGTCGAGACGACGGGCCAGGTCGGCCACGGCCTTGCGCAGTTCCGGCAGCCGGCGGAAGACCGCCGAGGCCTTCAGCCACTCCCTGTTGTCGATGGCCGGATACCCCGAGAGGAACGCGCCGGCGTCCACGGAGTTGGGGATGCCGGTCTGGGCCGTCGCGCGTACACGGTCGCCGATGGTGACGTGCCCGGCGACGCCTACCTGGCCGGCGAGCACGACGCGGTCGCCGATCGTCGTGCTGCCCGCGATGCCGACCTGCGCGGCCAGGAGCGTCTCGCGCCCGACTTCCACACCATGTCCGACCTGCACGAGATTGTCGATTTTCGTGCCGGGCCCGATGATCGTCGCTCCCACAGGCGGCCTGTCTATCGCCGTCAGCGCTCCGATCTCGACGTCGTCGCCGACGATGACGGTGCCGACCTGTGGCACCTTGACGAAGCCGCCGGCCTTCTGCGGCGCGAAGCCGAAGCCGTCGCTGCCGATGACGGCATGATTCTGGACGACCACGCGGTGCCCGATCGTCACGCGTTCGCGGACGGCGACATGCGCGTGCAGCAGGCCGTCGTCGCCGACGACGGCGCCCTCTCCCACCACAACGTGCTCGCGCAGGATCGTGCGCGCGCCGATCACCGCGCCGGCGCCGACGACGACGTACGGGCCGATCGACGCGCTCGGGTCGACGGTGGCCGTCGGATCGACGACGGCCGTCGCGTGCACCCCCGCCGCCGGGCGTGCCGCAGGATGCAGCAGGTCGAGTGCGCGCGCGAACGCGACGTAGGGCTCGTCGGTCCGCAGCGCGGCGCCGGGCACCTCGATGCCGTCGGCCGCGATCACGGCCGTCGCGCGCGTCCTGGCAAGCGCCGGCGCGTATCTCGGATTGGCGAAGAACGAGACGTCGCCCGGCCCCGCGTCTTCGAGCGCGGCAACACGTGTGATGACGAGGGACGGGTCGCCCTCGAGGCGGCAGCCGAGGCGGTCCGCCAGCTCGGCGAGAGTCACGGGCGCGGATGATAGCACGCGGCTCAGGCGCGGCCCGGCGCCATGCGCTCGACGAAGAACGGCAGGTCCTCGAGGCGCAGCCGCCTGGCGATCTCGCGGATGCTCGACGCGCGCTCGTCGGCCGTCAGCAGCAGCGCCTGTTCGAGTTCGGCAAGCGGCTGGCTGGCCTCGGCACGCCAGGCGACCTGTGACAGCCCGTGCCGCGCGCCGCGCCACGAGAGATAGTGCGCCACCACGAAGAAGCCGAGGAAGTACGCCACGACGTTCGGGCCGGGCACCAGGGCGAGCGCCCCCGACACGACGAAGAGGAGCGTGAAGATCACCAGCTTGAGGAGGTGCCGGTCCGTGTCACGGCGCATCTCTGCGCGCAGGAGGTCGAGGGCACGCGCCGCGGTGAGGTGATCGGGGTGGTGCAGCACCGCGCAGGTCTCGCGGCGCAGATGCCACAGCAGCCGCTTCTCGGCGACGTGCTCGGCGACGTGCCGCAGGACCCGGTCGCGCGTCCGTCCGAACCAGGTGTCGGCGGGCGGCCGTGCCTCGCCGCGCGCGGCCTTGCGGCGTTCCGCTTCGGCGTCGGCCAGCGTCGCCTTGAACCGCGTGACGAGCCTGCGCCACAGCCCCTGGTCGCCTCCATCGTCGACGCCGGGGTCGGACTCGATGGGCTCGCAGTACGGCTGGTAGCGTCCGCCGCCGACAGGAATGAGGAACACCTCGAGCATGACCGTATGCGGCAGCCACGTGCTGCCGTCTGTACCTCCCACTGACGATACTACGGGCCTGCTACCCTCTCGTTTCATGACCATGCTGCTGCTCGTCTGGCTCAGCTTCTCCGGCGCCCCACAGGACGTGCGTCCCCTGTCGCTCGACGTGCGCGTCTTCGACGGCACTACCGAAGTCACGTCCGCCACGCGCGTGACGCTCTACGAGGCCGGCACCCGCACCGCACCTCGGCAGCCGCCGATGGCGTCGAGCGGCGAACGCCAGATCTCGCTCCCGTCGGGCCGGTACGACGCGCAGCTGATCCACGAGGACGCCGGACGCGTGCTCGGCGTCCGGTGGACGAGCCTTCGGCTGCTCGTCGGGTATCCGGGCGCGCACGGCCGGCACCTCGAGGTGTTCAACATGCAGGCCGGCTACGGCGCGCTGCAGGTGCGGCGTGCCGGGGCGACGCCCGAGTCGGGCAGCGTCCGCTGGAGTGCGACGCTGCGCGAGGAAGGCGGCGGCGCCGTCGTCGCGTCAACAGTGAACGGCGACGGATACCAGCTGTTTGTCGCCAGGCCCGGCACCTACGATCTCGAGATCCGGACGACTGACGGGAACACGCTCTGGCAGCGCGGCGTGCAGGTCGTCGAGGACCTGACCTACCTGCACACGTGGACGGACGCCCCGTGAGCGCATGAGAGACGGGGCGACGCGGGTTGCTCTACTCGCCCGTGCCGCTCTTCACGTAGCGCCGCTTCTGCGGCGGGCGCGGCCCCGATGGCGGCTCGAGTGACGGCTTGCCCGCCGCTTCCCAGGCACCGGTGATGATCGCGGCCACGGCGGCGATGGCCTCGTTCACGCGCCGCTCCAGCACCGGCTGCGCGCCGCCCTTCGCAAACGCGTCGAAGTACTCGTCGTCGTAGTACTCCTTGCTGCCGATGGCCCGCCGGTCGGCCGCGAGGACCTCGTCGGCCAGCGTCGTGCTGACGAGCAGCACGTCGAACATCGAGTCGCGCGGCGTCGTGATCGGCGCTCGCGGCACGGGGCGGATCCTGAGGTGCTCGCGCGTCCGCAGGAACAGCTCCGTCTCGAAGCGCGAGTGGATGCCGAGCTGGTTGGTCGCCTGGCCGTCGTAGCTGACCACCGCGTGGAACGGCACGTGCGCGTCGCCCACGTAGTGCGACAGGATGGACGAGAAGTAGACGATGTTGTCGAAGGTCCAGCCCGGCGCGTCGCCCTGCTTCACCTGCTCAAAGGCGCGGAAGAGGCGGTCGTAGATCTCCTCGACGCGCCAGGGCAGCTGGCCGTTCTGGCGCACCTTCTCCTCGCCGTGCACGCGGACGGCTTCGTCGAAGTCGCGCGGCAGGGCGTCGAACGGGTACGCCCCATACGCGTCGAGGTCGAGGAAGTGACGCGGCGGCTCGTCGGTGAAGCCCACGTTGCGCCAGAGGTCCGGGTCGATGGCGTGCTCGACGAACATCGTGCGCTCACGCTCGAACAGGCGCCGCAACTCGGGCGGCAGCAGCGCGATGGCCTGCTCGGCGATGAACTTGTGCGCTTCGAAGCCCCACGCTTCGACGCGCGGAGTCGGAAGCAGCAGGGCGACCATGGTGGCGGCGAGCAGGAAGCGGCGCATCCCGTCGATTGTACGGCCGCTGCTGCCGCGGGCGCGCACGTCCGACACGCGGCCCCGGCGGCGCCGTACAATACCCCGCGATGGCCCGCGGACGCGGCCATCCTCACGCGATGCCACACTTCACTGCTTCCCAGATCGACGCGGTCGCCGCGCTGGCGCACCTGCGCCTGCAGCCCGGCCAGCGTGAACGGCTGGCCGCCGACCTCGAGCGCATTCTCGACTACGTCGACCAGCTTCGCGACGTGAACACCGACGGCGTGCCCGCGACGGCGCACGTCGACGACGCGGCGCGGCCCTGGCGCGCCGACGACGTCCGGCCGTCCCTCGGCATCGACGACGCCCTCGCCAACGCGCCGGACGCGGACCGCGCCGCCGGCACGTTCCGTGTGCCCCGGGTGGTCGGCGGATGAGCACCACCGCTTCCCTGGAGACGCTCCGTGCCACGGTCGTGGAGGGCACGGGTGAAGCCGTCCGCGCCTGCGACGCCGCGCTGGCGGCGCTCGATCGCCTCGCGTCGCTCAACGCGGTCATCAGCCGCGACGACGAGCGGGCGCGGCGTGACGCCGCGGCCATCGACGCGATGACGCCCGAGGCCAGGGCGGCGCTGCCGCTTGCGGGCGTGCCGGTCGCGCTGAAGGACAACCTGTGCGTGCAGGGCGGGCAGACGACCGCCGGGTCGCGCATGCTCGCCGACTTCGTCGCACCGTACGACGCGACGGTGGTCACCCGGCTCCGCGCCGCGGGCGCCGTCATCGTCGCGAAGACCAACTGCGACGAGTTCGCGATGGGCTCCTCGAACGAGAGCTCCGCCTTCGGTCCCGTGCTCAATCCCTGGGCCTCCGACAGGACACCCGGCGGCTCGAGCGGCGGGTCGGCCGCGGTGGTCGCCGCCGGCGCGGTCCCGATCGCGCTCGGATCGGACACGGGCGGGTCGATACGCCAGCCGGCCGCGCTGTGCGGCGTCGTGGGCCTCAAGCCCACCTACGGACGCGTGTCGCGGTATGGGCTCATCGCCTACGGCTCGTCCCTGGACCAGATCGGGCCGTTCGCGCACACGGTGCGTGACGCCGCGATCACCGTGAGCGCCATCGCGGGCGTCGACGCGGCCGATGCGACCAGCGTCGAGGCTTCGCCAATCGCCGTGCCCGGAGCGGACGCGTCGCTGGACGGCATCCGCATCGGCGTGCCGCGCGCGCTGCTCGCCGAAGGCGTCCAGCCCGAGGTGGCCGGCGCCGTCGAGCGCGCGCTGGCGCTGTGCGCCGAACGCGGTGCCGTGCTCGTGGACGTCGAGCTGCCTCACACGCGCTATGCCGTCCCCACCTACTACCTCGTGGCCACCGCCGAGGCATCGGCGAACCTGGCCCGCTACGACGGCGTGCGGTACGGGCATCGAGCGACGCTCGAACGCGATGCCGACCTCACGGCGATGTACGAGACGAGCCGCTCGGAGGGCTTCGGCGCGGAAGTGCAGCGGCGCATCCTGCTCGGCACCTACGTCCTCAGCGCGGGCTATTACGACGCGTACTACCGCAAGGCGCAGCAGGTGCGGACGCTCATCAGGCGCGACTACTCGACGGCGTTTGCCGACGTCGATGCCGTGGCGATGCCGACGAGCCCCACGACGGCGTTCCGTCTCGGCGAGCGCGTGGACGACCCGCTCCAGATGTACCTGGCCGATGTCTTCACCGTCAGCGCCAACCTTGCCGGGCTGCCGGCCATCAGCCTGCCGTGCGGCCTCGACGGCGACGGCCTGCCCATCGGCCTGCAGTTCACAGGGCCGGCGTTCGAAGAGTCGCGCCTGCTGTCGATCG
>JBIQIB010000064.1:15726-24032 GCA_044508265.1 Acidobacteriota bacterium | reverse complement strand
GAAACCGCCAGCCCTTCGCGTCGTGTCGCTCGACGCTGACGGCACGCAGCGTCCCGTGTTCACCTCGCGCGACTGGCGCGCCGTGCTGCAGGCGCTTGCCTCGACCGCTGATGCCGGCCTCGATGCGAGCTGGCAGATGACCGACGCGATGCTCGCCGACGTGCGCCGCGTCGAACACCTCGAACGGCTGCTCATGCCGGGTTCCCGTGTCGTCTCGGATCGCGGGGTCCGCGTCCTCGCGGGGCACCCGCGCCTGCGGCATCTCGACCTCAGCGGGACGACGATTACCGACGCGGTACTCGACGTGCTGCCGACCCTGCCGTCGCTCGAGTCGGTGTCGCTGGCGTGGACACGCGTCACCGACGGCGGCATCGGTGCGCTTGGCCGCTGCGCGTCGCTGCGCGCCGTGGACCTCACAGGGACGTCGGTTGGCGACGCTGCCGTGCGCGCGCTGTCGAACGCCCCCCAGCTCCGCTCCTTCCACAGCGGCAACGGGCTCACCAACGACGGTCTTGCCGCGCTGCGGAACTGGCCGGCCTTCGCGACATGGCAGGGCGGCGACGTTTCGATGGCACTGCTCAGCTACGAGGCAGGACCGACGTACCTGTCGTTGCGGGGCTCGTTCGACGACGCCGGCCTCGAGCACCTGCAGGCACTCGAAGGCTTGTTTGCGTTGAACCTCGACTCGCGCGACCTCGCCATCACCGCCGCCGGCGTCGAGGCGCTCGTTCCGCTGCCGCGCCTCGGCTGGCTCGCCGTCGACGCGAAAGACGACTGGATGCCGCTCATCGCGCGCATGCCGCGGCTCCGCTTCCTCGGTGCCCAGGACACCGTCGCCGGCGACGACGGCTTCACGGCGCTCGCCCGTTCCGAGACCATCGAGTACATCTGGGGACGCCGCTGCCACAACCTGCGCGGGCCTGGTTTCCTGGCGCTCTCAGGCATGCCGTCGCTGCGGGCGCTCTCGGTCAGCTGCCTCAACGTGGATGACGCCGCGCTCGCCTCGCTGCCCCACTTTCCGGCGCTGCGCGAGCTGATGCCGATGGACGTGCCCGACGCGGGCTACCGGCACATCGGCCGATGCGTCGGGCTCGAGTCGCTGGTGCTCATGTACTGCCGCAACACCACGGATGCCGCGACGGCGCACCTGACGGGCCTGACGGCCCTGCGGTCGTATTTCAACAGCTACACGTCCATCACCGACAAGACACCGGCGATTCTCGCGCGACTCGAGTCGCTGGAGCGCATCACGTTCGACGAGTGCCATCGCCTGACCGACGCCGGCATCGCGCGGCTCGCGCGGTTGCCGCGCCTCTCGCGGCTGCGCGTCCACAGCCGCGGCGTGACGCCCGCGGTGCGCGACGCCTTCCGGGCGGACGTGGACGTCGACATCAAGGCGTGAGGATCCCTCCGGCCAACTCGCCTCCGGCGTGAGCCGACCGGAGGCGACGCACGCGTCACGCCTGTGTCACGTCGGCGCCGTCCACGAAGACCCGCCGCACCTGCAGGTCGGCATCGAGCACGACGATGTCTGCGCGCTTGCCTGCTTCGAGACTGCCGACGCGCCGGGCCATGCCGGTGCGCTCGGCCGGGGTCAGGCTGGCCATCCGGACGATCTCGTGCAGCGGGGCCGGCGTGTCACGGCGCATGATCCGGATCATGTGATCGAGGCCCATCACGCTGCTCGCCAGGCCTTCGCCGGGCACGAAGCCCACCTCGCCGTCGCTCTCGAACCACGAGCCCGTCGCTTCCGGACCGAACCTGTAGCGGCCGGGCGGCATGCCCAGCGCGCGGTTCGAGTCGGTGACGAGCAGCAGCCGCGAGGCGCCCTTGAGCCGCCACGCGTACTCGAGCAGCTCCGGAGCGAGGTGACGGCCGTCGGCGATGACCTCCGTGGACATCTCGGCGTGGGCGATCACGAACTGCTCCATGCTGCCGCGCATGGGCGTCCCGAGCCTGTTGCGCACGCTCGGCACCGAGCTCATCGCGCACCAGAAGTGATCCACGTGCCGCATGCCCGCGCGGTAGCCCGCCACGAGCTCGGGCCAGCCCGCGTCCGAGTGGCCGCACGTCACGAGGCACCGGTGCCGCCGCGCCTCACGGTAGAAGGTCTCGGCGCCCGGCAGTTCGGCTGCGCACGTGGCGACGCGGATCAGCCCGGTGCGGAAGTAGGCCGCGTACTCGCGTGGCAGCGGGTCGCGCCGGCCCTCGGGGGAGTGGCACCCCACCTTGTTGTCGGCGAAGTACGGGCCGTAGAGATGCACGCCGCCTATGCGCGCGCCGTCGGATGGCTGCCACCGCCGCGCGACGGCGCCGCACGCGCGGATCATCCGCGCGACCTCCGCGGGTGTGCCCGTCGTCGTGGTGGGGAAGATTGTCGTCGTGCCACGACGCAGGTGCGCGCGGTTGGCGATGCGGACCGCGCGAGCGGTGCCGTCCATGTAGTCGGCGCCGTCGCCGCCGTGTACGTGGATGTCGATGAAGCCCGGCGCAACGTAGCCGTCGCCGGCGTCCACGACGGTGGCGGTGCCGACGCGGCGCGGCCGGCCGCTGCCGACGCGCACGATGCGGCCGCGGGCGCACGCCACGTAGCCGCGTTCGACGACGTGATCGGGGAGGACGAGGCGTCCGGTGACGAAGAGGGAGGGCTCGGACATGCTCATCAGCATAGCCGCCGCGTCAGGGCGCGTCCCGCTCCGGCCCCTCGGCCGGTGCGTCGTCGTCTGCGGCGTCGGCCGCCGCGCGGCGCAGCCGATCGTGGATGGCCACCCACGCCGGCCCGTCGGGTGGACGTTCAACGACGAGGCGGTCCGCCCCGGCGTGGTCGAGCATGCGTACCCGCGCGTAGAGGTCGCGGGCGTACGCTTCCGCATCGGGCGTCGCCTGCACCCACAATCCGGCGCGCAGGCCGCGCGGACGCGGGCGCAGCGCCAGGACGGCGACGCGGTAGCCGTCGGCCTGCAGCCGTTCGACGGCGGCGGCCAGGTCCGGCGACGCCACCACGACGAGCGGCGTGAGGGGCGCGTAGTGCGAGCGCGTGCTCCCGGGCACGCGCGGCGCTGTGCCGCCGGCCTCGTCGAGCGGCCCGGCAAGTCCTGCGATGGCGTCACGAGTCACATGTCCCGGACGCAGCACGCTGACCCGTCCCCCCAGGCACGAGACGATGGTCGACTCCAGGCCGACGGTGCTGGGGCCGCCGTCCAGGACGACGCGCACCGCGTCGCCCAGCTCCTCGCGGACGGCGTCGGCCGTGGTGGGGCTGATGCGGCCGTACCGGTTCGCCGATGGCGCGGCGAGTCCGCCGCCGAACGCCTCGATGAGCGCGCGGGCCACCGGGTGCGCTGGCACGCGCAGGGCGATCGTGTCCTGGCCTCCGGTGACCTCGGACAGCACGCGCACCGCGCGCGGCAGCACCAGCGTCAGCGGCCCCGGCCAGAAGCGCGCGGCGAGCGTGCGGGCGACCGGTGGCACGTCGCGGGCCCAGGCGTCGACGTCGGCAGCGCTGCCGATATGCACGATGAGCGGGTGCGACGACGGACGGCCCTTGACGCGGAAGATCTCGCGTACCGCATCGGCGTTCGTCGCGTCGGCGGCCAGCCCGTAGACCGTCTCCGTCGGCATGCCCACCAGCTCGCCGGCGCGCAGGGCGGCGACGGCCTCTCGTATCGCCGCGGCAGTGTCCACCCGAGGATGATACGTGCTGTAGGATCAGCGGCGCGCGGGCGGCGTCAGCGCCGCCCCGGAGACGACCATGGCCCGACGCTACTGGCTGATGAAGTGTGAGCCCGACGCCTACACGATCGACGACCTCGCCCGGGACGGCAGCACGAGCTGGGAGGGCGTCCGCAACTATCAGGCGCGCAACTTCATGCGCGACGAGATGCGGGTGGGCGACGGCGTGCTGTTCTACGCGTCGAATGCCAAGCCGTCGGGCGTCACCGGACTTGCCGAGGTGGTGCGTGAGGGATACCCCGACCACACGGCCTGGGAGCGGGGACACCACTACTTCGACCCCTCGAGCAGCAGCGACACGCCGACCTGGTACATGGTGGACATCGGGTTCGTGGAGCGCTTCGACGAGATTGTGTCGCTCGCGACCCTGAAGGAGACGCCCGGCCTCGAGTCGATGATGGTCACCCAGAAGGGCTCCAGGCTCTCGGTGCAGCCCGTCACGAAGGCCGAGTACGACATCGTCGTGCGGCTCGGCCGCAAGCGTCGGTAGGCGCGCCTGCAGAGCCCGAGGGCGGCCATCCGGCTGCGGCGCGGTATACACTGAGGACGCCGGCGACCTCAGCCGGGCTCCCGTCGTAATGCCCGCCCCACAACGCATCGCATTTCTCGGATGTGGCTTCATCACGCAGGTCCACAGCCGCCACCTCAGGCGGCTGCGTGACGTGTGGGTGCCTGCCTACGCGTCGCGCGACAGGGCCAGGGCCGAGGCCTACCGGACGAAGTTCGGGGGCGCCGCCGCGTACGACGCGTACGAGGCTGCCATCGACGATCCGGCCGTCGCCGCGGTCGTCGTGGCCGTGCCGCCGCACCTGCACCTCGACCTCACGCTGCGTGCGCTGGCGGCCGGCAAGCACGTGCTCGTGGAGAAGCCGGCGTTTCCGCGGCTCGACGACTACTACACCGTGAAGGGCGCGCGCGACGCGGCCGGCGGGGTCGTGGTGGTGGGCGAGAACGACCACTACAAGCCACTGGCGGTGGTGCTGCGGCGTCTGCTGGCCGAGGGTGTCGTCGGCGAGATGCTGTTTGCGCAGTTCGTGACGGTCGCGCACCGCCTCAAGGCCGCCGACGACTGGCGCAACGACGAGGCCATCGCCGGGGGCGACGCGTTCTTCGAGGAAGGCATTCACTGGCTGCACCTGGCGGGCAGCCTCGGCCCGTCGATCACGCGTATCCACGGCGTCCGCCCGCCGGCCGCGAGCGGTGGCCCCGACCGTCGCGCCAAGAGCATGATGGTGGCGTTTGCCTACGACAACGGCGCGGGCGGCTCGCTGCTGTACTCGCGCGAGGTGCCGTCGCTGCTGCGCGGCCTGCGCCTGTCGAAGATCTACGGACGCCAGGGCGTCATCACGTTCGAGTCGAACGGGGCGTTCGTGCTCGCGCGCGGCCGCGGCGGCCCGAGATTCATCCTGCCGGGCGTCCGCGACATTCGGGGCTATCAGGCGATGTACCGCGACTTCGCTCACGCGATCCGGCACGGCACCGTCCCGGAGATGAGCCTCGAGCGCGCGATCGAGGATCATCGGCTGATGGACCAGGTCTACGCGAGCCTCGATGCGGCGCCGCTGGCCGCGGGGCAGGAGACGCGCTGACGTGGCGGCTGCCATCCATCGCGCCGACGTCATCGTCATCGGCACGGGCGCCGGCGGGGGGACCGCCGCGTACGCGCTTGCGCAGACGGGCGCCGACGTCCTCGTGCTCGAGCGCGGCGAGGCCGTCCCGTCGGAGGAGCAGAACTGGAGCCCCGAGGCCGTGTGGCGCGACCTGCGGTACCGCGCGCGCGAGACGTGGGTGGACGGCGACGGCGTGCCGTTCCAGCCGTACATCCACTACGGCATCGGCGGCAACACGAGGTACTGGGGCGCCGTGCTCTACCGGCTCCGCCGCGAGGACTTCGGCGTGATCGTCCACCGTGACGGCGAGTCGCCGGCCTGGCCGATCGACTACGACACGCTCGCGCCGTGGTACGACCGCGCCGAGGCGCTCTACGAGGTGCATGGCGGCGTCGGCGACGACCCCACCGAGCCGCGGCGGACGCCGTACCCGTACCCTCCGATTCCGCACGCGGCGGGGATGGCCCGCATCGTGGAGGCGCTGCGGCAGCAGGGGCTGCACCCGTCGCCTCTGCCGCTCGGCCTGCGGCGCCCGCACGAGCCCGGCGGCTGCGTGCTGTGCAACACGTGCAACTCGTTCGTCTGCCGGATCGACGCCAAGAGCGACGCCGACGTCTGCTGCGTGCGTCCCGCGGTGGCGCGCGACAACGTGAGGCTGCTCACGCGTGCGCGGGCGACGCGCCTCGTCACCAACGGCGCGGGGTCGCGCGTGACGGCCGTCGAGTTCGAACGCGACGGGCAGCAGCTGCGCGCGGAGGCGCCCGTCGTTGTCGTCTCATGCGGTGCGGTGAACTCGGCGGCGCTGCTGCTGCGGTCGGCGTCGGACAGGCATCCTGACGGCCTCGCCAACTCCTCCGGCCTGGTGGGGCGCCGCTACATGGCGCACCTCGCGACGATGATGCAGGGGTTCCACCCGTGGCGGGTGAACGGCGACGTCTTCCAGAAGACCGTCGCGATCAACGACTTCTACCTGCGGGGCCCCGACGACCCGTACCCGCTCGGACAGATCCAGTCGCAGGGGCGCACGCACGGGATCATGGCCAAGGTCGTCGGCGACACCATCATTCCGGGCATCCCGCTCCGGGCCTACGAGGCCTGGGTGGCCCGCGGCGTGGACTGGCTGGCCATGTCGGAAGACCTGCCGCATCCCGACAACCGCGTGACGTTGACGCCTGACGGCCGCATCCGCCTGGCCTACAGGCCGAACAACGTGGCGAGCCACGAGCGCCTCGTCGCCGTCACCAGGCGGCTGCTGCGGCGGCTCGGCTTCTGGAAGGTCATGGCGCACTCGCACAAGCAGCGCAACACCACCCATCAGTGCGGCACGCTGGTCTTCGGCACCGACCCGCGCACGTCGGTGCTCGACCCGTACTGCCGCGCGCACGACGTCGAGAACCTCTTCGTCGTGGACGCGTCGTTCTTCCCCTCGTCGGCGGCGGTGAACCCGGCCCTCACGATCATCGCGCAGGCGCTGCGCGTGGCCGATCACATCAGCACGACGGAGCTGCGCCGCCAGCCGGCCCATGCGCAGGAGGCCTCATGAAGGTGCGGTCGTTCAGTCACGTCGGCATCACGGTGTCCGACTTCAATGCCTTCGTGAAGTTCTACTGGGACGTCTTCGGCTGCCCGCTCGTCGGCGTGTCCGAGACGCCGCCCGAGCGCGTGCGCGCGTTCTTCGGCGTGGACGCGCCGGCGCCGACATGCCGGATCGGCTGGATCCGCGTGCCGGGCGGCGCCGTGCTCGAGATCTTCGAGTTCCAGCCGCAACTGGCGGCCGTGGACATCCCGTGGAACCGGGTGGGGCAGACCCACTTCAGCTTCAACGTCCGCAACACGCAGCGGTGGTACGACTATCTGGTCGCGAAGGGCGTGGAGGTGGTCAGCCGCCCCGAACGCTCGCCGCGCGGTCACACGTTCTTCTTCGCCCGCGACCTCGATGGCAATCTGATCGAGTTCATGGACCTGAAGCACATGTACTACGTGCTCGACTGGCTGGGCCCGCTCGGGGGATGGCTGTTCCGGCGGGGAATGTACCGGAAGTATTACGTCTGAAGTATCACGTCCAAGGACGGAGTCCCCAATGACTGCTCTGACGCACTTGTCGACGAAGACCCTGCTGACCGCTCTCACCCTGGCGCTGCTGCTGCCCGGCGGCGTACGAACAACGCTGGCGCAGGAGGCCGCCGCCGCCCAGGCTCCGCAGGCGCCTGCCGAACCCTATGTGCCGCAGGAAGGACAGGAGGGCAAGGACGTCGTCTGGGTGCCCACGCCCCAGGCGCTCGTGGAGCGGATGCTCGACATCGCCAAGGTGTCACCCGACGATTACCTGATCGACCTCGGCTCGGGTGACGGGCGCACCGTGATCACCGCGGCGAAGCGCGGCCTGCGTGCGCACGGCATCGAGTACAACCCCGACATGGTGGCCCTGGCCAGGCGGCGTGCGCAGGAGGCGGGCGTGGCCGGCCGCGCGACGTTCGAGGAAGCCGACCTCTTCCAGACCGACCTGTCGAAGGCGTCGGTGATCACCATGTTCCTGCTGCCCTCGATCAACCTCGAGCTGCGGCCCACGCTGCTCGAGCTGAAGCCCGGCACCCGCGTCGTGTCGAACACCTTCACGATGGAGATGTGGGAGCCCGACGAGCGGTCCACGGTCGAGGACGACTGCACCAGCTGGTGCACCGCGCTGCTGTGGATCGTGCCCGCAAAGGCTGCGGGGACGTGGCGTGTGGGCGACCAGACGCTCACCCTCACGCAGGAGTTCCAGATGGTCAGCGGCACGCTCGGCGACGTCCAAATCACCGACGGGCGGCTGCGCGGCGACGTCATCCGCTTCACCGCCGGCGACCGCGTCTACGAGGGCCGGGTGAACGGCGACACCATCACCGGCACGTCCGGCGGCAGCACCGCGTTCCGCGCGGAACGCGTCGCACCCTAGCCCGACAAGCCGACAAGCCGATCCGCCGA
>JBIQIB010000064.1:0-15626 GCA_044508265.1 Acidobacteriota bacterium | reverse complement strand
TCCGCGCGGAACGCGTCGCACCCTAGCCCGACAAGCCGACAAGCCGATCCGCCGACTAGCCGATCCGCCGACTCGCCGACAAGCCGACTCGCCGACAAGCCGACAAGCCGACAAGCCGACAAGCCGGCTAGCCGACAAGCCGATCCGCCGATTCACCGTCGTGCGCGCGGCGTCAGCGTCGTCTCGCGGCGCTCGCCGTCGCGGACGTAGACGACCGTCACCGGCACGTCCACCTTCACGCTGTCGAGCGCGTACATGTAGTCGTAGATGTTGGCGATCGTCTGTCCGGCGAACTCGACGATCACGTCGCCCTTGGCGAGACCGGCCTCCTCCGCGGGCCCTCCGCCGACGACGCCGCCGAGCAGCAGGCCCTTCGCCTCGCCGGCGTAGTCCGGAATCGTCCCGGTGAAGACGCGCACCGTGTCGCGGCTGCCGCCTGCCGGGGCCTTCGGCTCGACCTTCGTGAAGGCCGGCGGTTCCGGCGTGCTGACGAGGCGCCGCACCACCGCGGCCGCGAACCCTGCGACGCGGTCGAGATCCTCGTAGTTGATCTTGTCGGCCGTGTCGCTCGGCCGGTGGTAGTCCTCGTGACTGCCCGTGAACAGCGCGAGCGTCGGCACGCCGGCCTGGTTGAAGCTCGCCGAATCGGTCGGCAGGTACGGGTCGTCCTGCAGCTGCAGGTCGAAGCCCGCCATCACGTTGACCTGTTCGAGCAGCGGGCGCCACGCCGGGCTCGAGCCGACGGCCTGCACCGTC
Organism: Acidobacteriota bacterium; assembly: GCA_044508265.1. Taxonomy (GTDB): domain Bacteria; phylum Acidobacteriota; class Vicinamibacteria; order Vicinamibacterales; family Vicinamibacteraceae; genus JAEZDP01. Next base: position 14,870 of record JBIQIB010000064.1, on the reverse strand, counting down.
AGCTTGTTGTCGCGCATCCGTCCGACCATGTCGAGGTTCACATAGGCGGCGACGTCCGCGAGCGGCACGGGGGGCGACGCGACGAAGGCGCTCGACCCGAGCAGGCCCATCTCTTCACCCGACCAGAACGCCACGATGACGCCACGCTGCCGCTGGCCGCGCGCCAGCTGCCGCGTGGCCTCGAGCACCGCCGCCACGCCCGACGCGTTGTCGTCGGCGCCGAGGTGGGCCTCGTCGGCCTCGTCGCCGCGCGCGAGCGAACTGCCGCGGCTGCCACGTCCGAGGTGATCGTAGTGGGCGCCTATCGCGACCATTGGCTTCGGCAGCGCGATGCGCGCCGTCGCGGGCAGGTAGCCGACGACGTTGTGCGACGTGGCCGTCTCGCGAACGACCTTGGGCGCGAGCGTCACGCGCACGCCCTCCAGCGCGAAGCCGGTGACGTGCGGGTTGCCCGTGTCGAGCTGCGCCTGCACGTCGTCGAGCGGCTGCGCGTGGCCCGCGAAGAGGCTGGCCGCCACGTCGGCGCCGACGCTGGCCGCGGCGATGCCCGACCCCGCGCTCGACGTGTCGTAGGCGAGCGGCACGGTCGTGCCCGCGTTCGGCGACCGCGGGCCCGTGACGATGAGCAGGCCCTTTGCCCCGCGCTCGCGCGCCATGAGCGCCTTGTAGCGCAGGCCCGAGTAGCGGGCGAGCGACGTCCGCAGATCGGCGTCGGCATCCTCCGGGAAGTAGCGCAGGACGACGACGATCTTGTCCTTGACGTCGAGCGTGGCGTAGCTGTCGTAGCCGAGGCCGGCGCCTTCCGGCATGGCCAGGCCGTAGCCGGCGAAGACGACCTCGCCGCTGACTTCCGTGTTGTCGGAGAACGACAGGCCCTGCACGTCGGCCGGGGCGTCGAACCGCTCGGTGGCATCCCCGCGCGTGATCGTCACCGTCGTCCCGTCGTCGCGCATGCGCGACGTGTACTCGAACGGCAGGAGGAAGTCGTCACGACCCGGCAGCGGAGAGGCGCCCATCGCGCGCAGCTGCCCGACGAGGTACGTCGCCGCCGCGTCGGCTCCGGGCGAGCCCGTGGCGCGTCCCTCGAGGGCGGGCGCGGCGAGGTGCTCGACGTGCGGACGCGTCGCCGGGGGCGCGTCGGCGGCGGGCGCCTGCGCCCGGGCCGTGCCGAGCGACAGCGCCACGAGCGCCGCACCGGCGGCCATGGTTCGGAAGCGGCGGCCCATCGGGCTGTCCGCGTTGACGTGACCGGGCAGGACGTCCGCGCCTGCCGGGAACTTCATGCTCATCGACCGCTCCCGCGTCTCGGCGGCGCCGCGTCGAGCGCTTCGAGCGCTTTCTCGTGGTTCCACGCCGCGAAGTAGATCTGTGCCCCTGAGCCTCCGCCGCGGCTCGACGTCCAGGCCAGGGTGCGGCCGTCGGGCGTCGGCACCGGCAGGCCATCGAAGCCCGGGGTGTAGGTCACCCGTACCGGCTCCTTTGCGCCGTCGGCATCGACGATGAACACCTCGAAGTTCTCGAACCCGAGTTTGTTCGACGCGAAGAAGATGTACTTCCCGGAGGGGTGCATGTAGGGCGCCCAGCTCATCGACCCGAAGTCTGTCACCTGGCGCGCGCCGGATCCGTCGCCGTTCATGATCCACACGTCGGCAATGAGCCCGGCTTCGTCGAAGCGCCGCCAGATGATGCGGCCGTCGGGCGTGTAGAACGGCCCGCCGTCGTAGCCGGGCGTGTGCGTCAGCCGCTCGACCTGCGAGCCGTCCGACCGCATCCTGTAGATCTCGGCGAAGTACGACGGGTCGAGCTTCAGGCGCTCGGCATCCTCCTCACTCGGCGTGCCCTGGTAGGCCTGCCGCGTGGACGCGAAGACGATCCACTCGCCGTCCGGCGAGTAGCTGGCTTCGGCGTCGTAGCCGCGGACGTCGGTCAGACGGGTGAGCCCGCTGCCGTCCGGCGCTGCGACGTACAGGTCCATCTCGGGGTCGTAGTCCCACGCGTAGCGCCGCTGCTGGCCGGACGCGCGGAAGTCGAGCTCCGCCTTCTGCAGCGCGAGCGACTCGGGGTCGTGGTGTGTCGAGGCGAACAGCACGGCGTCGGTCTTCGGATGGAAGAACGCGCACGTGGTCTTGCCGTGGCCGGGCGACACCCGCTGCACCTCGCCCGTCGTGAGGTCGAGCGTGTAGATCTGGTAGAAGGGGTTGCCGTCCTCGCGCTCGCTCTGGAACACCATCCGCGTGCCGTCGGACGAGAAGTAGCCCTCGCCGGCGCGCGCGCCGTCAACGGTCACGCGGCGGATGCGGGTGAGGAAGTCGCGCTCGGCTGCCTCGGGAGCCGGCGCGGCGTCCTGCGCTTCGACGACGGCCAGCGAGGGGGGAAGGCCAAGGACCAGGGCGGCCAGCAGCACCAGGGCCACAGTCGCGATGTTCAGACGGGGAGAGTAGAACGGCAGGGGACGTTGTCGGACCAGCACATCAGCAGTCTGCCATATGCCGGGCCGCGGCGCCGTCATGCGTTGCGGCGTCAGCAGCCTCGACATAGACTCGGCGCGTGCCTGCGACTCGTCTGACCGGCCCTGCGCGGCGGCCCGCCCGGATGGCCGCGATCCTCACAATCTCCAGCATCGTCGCACTTGGCAACACGCCCGCGGCGCGGCAAGCCCCTGCGGACGGCGTGCAGCTCAGGCGGGTCGGCGTTGGGGCAGGCGGCTCGGCAGAAGCCGTCATCGTCGACGCCGGTCGCCTCGTCCACACGTCGCTCATCCTGCCGGCGGCAGGGCAGGGCGCGGCCTCCGACGACGTGGCGCGGCAGGTGGAGGCCGTGCTGTCGCAGCTCGATTCGGTGCTGCGCGCGGCCGGGACCTCGCTTGATCAGACGGTGCGCCTGCACGTCTACGTCAGCACCGCGGAGGTGACCCCAGAGGTCGATCGCGCGGTGGCCGTTCGATTCGCTGAAGGACAGCGGCCGGCCCTGACCGTCGTCGAGGCGCGACTGCCTGGCGCCGGCACACACGTCGCGATGGATGCGGTGGCCGCGACAAGCCGCACGGTGCCGCCCGGCAAGCCCGCGCGGCTCGTCGTCGATGGCGTCGGCCGGGCGCCAGGCGCTGGCGCGCACGCCGCCATCCAGCCCGACGGCCCGTTCGTTGTCGTGTCGGGACGTGCGGCCACCGGCAGCTTCAAGGGCGCCATCGAAGGCACCATGGCGGAGTTGCGTGCGGATCTGGCGGGCGTCGGCCTCGACTTCTCGCACGTCGTGCACGTCAAGTCGTTTTTGTCGGACATGTCGCGGGCCGAGGAGTTGCTGAGCACCGTGGCCGGCGTCTTCGAGGACACGCCCCCGCCGCAGGTCGTCACCGAGTGGGTCGGCGGCTCGGCGCCCGCCGAGATCGAGCTCGTGGCGGTGGGACAGGCGCCAGGGCCGACGGTCGACGCCGGAAACGCGCGCGTCACGTTCGTCGAGCCGGTCTCCGCACGGTTCAGCCGCGTGGCGCGCGTCGCGTCGGGGCGGCCCGTCTACGTGTCGGGCCTCGTGGGCGCGGCGGAGGATCCGGCGGAGCAGGTGGACCGGATCTTCGCGGCCCTCCAGCGTCTCGCCGGCGCCGCCGGCAGCAGCATGGAGCAGCTCGTGAAAGCGACCTACTACGTGTCGGACAAGGCGGCCGACGGGCGCATCAACACCATCCGGCCTGCGGTGTACCCGGCGGAGTCGCCGCCCGCCGCATCGAAGATCTCGGTGCGCGGGGTGGGACGTCCCGGACGCGCCGTCGCGATCGACATGATCATGGTCGCCGGCGCGCCATGAGCCGCGGTCGCGTCAGCGCGCTGGCGGCGCTTGCCGGCGCGATAGCCATCGTGGTCGCGACGCTCACCGCTGCCACGCGTGCGCAGGTGGGCGATCGTGCCGCCATCGACGCCGCTCCGCCCCCGGCGCACTGGCGGATCCCGCCGGCGCCCGTGCGCGCCCCTGCCGAGTCGGTGCGGATGATGGACCTTGCCGAGGGGTTCGCGATCGACCTGATCGCGGCCGAGCCCCTGGTGCAGGATCCGATGGCGTTTGCCTTTGACGCGCGCAGCCGCCTCTGGGTGCTCGAGTGGGCGGCGTACAACTGGCCGCTGCGCGAGGTGCTCGGCCTCGAGCCTGCCCCCGCGCCGCCGGGACGCCTCGTCGTCCTCGGCGATGCCGACCACGACGGCCGGATGGACACGCGCACGGTGTTTGCCGAGTTCGACTGGCCGCGCGGCTTCCAGTTGCTGCCCGACGGCGTGCTCGTCTTCGCCTTGCCGGACGTGCTGTTCATGCGCGACACCGACGGCGACGACAGGGCCGACACACGCGACGTCGTCTTCGGCGGTCTGCCGATTCCCGTCAACCCGCACCTGGCGCCGAGCAGCCCGTCATGGACGCTCGACAACTGGACGTACGGCCTGCAGGTGGGGCAGCGGCTGCGCGTCGCCGCCGGCAGCCGCGCGACCGATCCCGCCGGCCGGCTCGCCGGGCAGTGGGGCATGACGCACGACGACTACGGACGGCTGTTCTTCAGCTACAACCAGGATCACATCCGCGGCAGCCTCGTCCCCGTGCACTACGCGACGAGGAATCCGAACTACACGGCAACGGACGGCATCGACGTCCGCATCGGGCAGGACAACGAGGTGTGGCCGCATGCGATCACGCCGGGCGTCAACAGGCGCGCGCAGCTGACCGACGAGGGACGCCTGCGGGTGTTCACCGCGAACGCGGCGCCGCTGGTCTACAGGGGCGATCAGTTCCCCGAGGCGTATCGCGGCAACGTGTTCGTCGGCGAGTCGGCCGGACGCCTGATCCGCCGCTCCGTCGTGACCGAGCAGGAGGGCATCCTGACGTCACGCAATGCGTACGACGGACGCGAGTTCCTGTTCTCGCACGACGAGCGCGTGCGTCCGGTGTACGCCGCCACGGGCCCGGACGGCGCGCTGTACGTCGCCGACATGTACCGCGGCGTCATCGAAGGCCACATCTTCCTGACGACGTTCCTCCGCAATCAGATCGTGGACCGCGGCCTGCACCGGCCCTTCAGCGGCATGGGCCGCATCTACCGCATCAGGCACACGGCCCGGCCGCTGTCCACGCCGCCGCGCGTGTCCGACGACGACGTCGCAGGGTGGGTGCGGCTGCTCGCGCACCCGAACGGCCACTGGCGCGACATGGCGCAGCGCACGCTCGTCGCGAAGCGGCCGGCCGGGGCGGCCGAGGCCATCCGTCAGCAGATACTGACACATGACGACGACCGCGCGCGCGTCCACGCGCTGTGGACGCTCGAGGGGCTCGAGGCGCTGCCTGCCGACGTGCTCCGGGCGAGCCTCGACGACGCGTCGCCGTACGTGCGGGCCACCGCCATCCGCCTGGCCGAGACGCGGCTCGACGAGGACGACAGCCTCCTCGACGGCGTCATCGCGCGCGCCGGCGATGCGTCGATGCTGGTGCGTCGGCAGACGTTGTACTCGCTCGGCGCGTCGTCGCAGCCGTCGGCGCGCGAGGCCGCCCTGCGGCTGACGCTGCGCGACATCGAGGCGCCGTTCATGGCCGACGCCTTCATGAGCGGCCTGGCCGGCCGCGAGCCTGACGCGCTCGCGTCGCTGCTGTCGCGCGACGACTGGGCCGGCGAAACCGACGGACGCCGCCGGCTGGTGCGTGCGCTGGCCACGGCCATCCTGCAGTCAGGGACGAGGCGTGACGCCGACGTGGTGGCCGCCTGCGCCGCCGAGCCCGACCGTCCGCGCTGGCAGCGCCTGGCGCTCCTCGACGGCATGGCCGCGGCCGACGGCCCGGCCGCCGCAGCGGCGAGGCCCGTGCTCGACGCGGTCCTTGCCGGCGTCGATACCGAGGTGCGCGACAGGGCGCGCGAACTGCGCGACGCCTGGACGACGACGCCGCAGGCAGACGGCGCCGATGCTTCGCCGGCCGACGCTGCGCGCATCGAGCAGGGGCGGTCGGCCTATGGCATCTGCGCCGCGTGCCACCAGGCGGACGGCCGCGGCGTGCCGTCGCTCGCGCCGCCGCTGGCCGGGGCGGCCACGGTGAACGGCCCGGCCGACGCCCTGATCGACGTCGTACTGCAGGGGCGTGACGTGGACGACGCCTATCCGAGCATGCCTCCGCTCGCGGGGCTCAGCGACGAACAGCTGGCCGCAATCCTGACGTACGTACGGCAGGCATGGGGTAATACTGGAGGCGCCGTAGCCGTAGAAGAGGTACGCGGCAGGCGCGCCGCCCAGGGCGGCGCACGATGAGAAGACGAGCCGCTGGCTGGACAGCGGCAGGCAAAGCCCCCTGACGGGCGACACGTGAGGAAGCAATGAGGAACGTTCTTGGACGCAGGGGCGCCGTGGCCGTCGGCCTGGCGGTGCTGCTCGGCGTGGCGACGCACGAGGCCGCGGCGCAGCCGAAGCAGGCGCCGACGCCGGAAGGCTTCACCAGCCTCTTCAACGGCAAGGATCTGACGGGATGGCGCGGCCGTCCTGGCGGTGGCGGCGTGTTCAGCCCGTACGAGGAGCGCGCCTTCACGCCGGAGGAGCGCAAGGCCAAGCAGGCGGAGTGGAACGCCAACCGTGACGAGCACTGGAGCGTGGACCTCGAGCGCGGCGAGATCGTCTCCGACGGCCACGGCGTCCACCTGGCCACCGAGAAGGACTACGGCAACTTCGAGCTGCTGCTCGACTGGAAGTTCACCGAGCCGAACAGCGACTCGGGCATCTACCTGCGCAGCTACCCGCAGATCCAGTTCTGGGATCCGAACAACGTCAAGCAGCACAAGAACGGCGCCGATCGCGGCTCCGGCGCGCTCTGGAACAACCGCGAGGGCAGCCCGGGCAAGTACCCGCTCGTGAAGGCCGACAAGCCGGTCGGCGAGTGGAACCACCTGCGCGTGAAGATGATCGGCGACCGCGTCTGGGTGTGGCTGAACGACCAGATGACCGTGGACGGCCAGGCGCTCGACAACTTCTTCAAGAAGGGCGAGCCGCTGCTGCCGACCGGCGCCATCGAACTGCAGACGCACGGCGCCGAGACGCGCTTCAAGAACATCTTCATCCGCGAGATCCCTGACAGCGAAGCCGCGGAAGCGCTTCGGTGACGTCCCGCGGCTGAGAGCCGCACCCCTCCCGAACATGGCTGCGTCCCCCACCCCCGGGCGCAGCCATGACTCCTACTGCTGCCGGCGCACCTGCCAGGGCGTCGTCGCGCCGGACGGCTCGTACCGCGTGCCGCTGATCGTGTCGCCGTCCACCGTACCGGCGTACCGCACGTCGCCGACGGTGAAGCTCAGGTCGGCTCCGCTGAGGCGCACGTCGCCCAGTGGCCGCGCGCCATCCGCCTCCACCATCTCGCCGCCGACCTCCTGCGCCTGCTGGACGAACCGAATCGTGTAGCCCGCCCCTTCCCATACGCCGTCCACACGCGCGGGTACCAGGTACAGCAGCACCGTGCACCACGACGTGCACGGGTCGTCGCGATGGACGGTCTTCTCAGGTACCCAGCCGGGGATGGCGAACGTGTTGGCGACGATCCGCGTCCCGGGACGGAGCGCGAGAAACGTGGGCGACAGCTTGCGCAGGTTCTCGGGCAGCAGGAAGAGCGCCAGCACGTCGGCCTCCGACACGTCGGCCTCGTACATGTCGCCCTGGACGAAGCGTGCACGCCCGGCGACGCCGGCCCGCACCGCCTCGCGCTGCGAGTAGGCGACCATGTCGGGGTTGTACTCGACGCCGAGCGCTCTCGCGCCGCGGCGCGCGGCGGCAATCACGGTGCGGCCGTCGCCCGAGCCGAGGTCGATGACGAAGTCGTCCGGTGTGACGCTGCCGACGTCGAGCATCAGCTCCACTGTCTCGTTCGGGCTCGGCACCCACACGACGTCCTTGCCGGGCTGGGCAAACTGCGGCGTGAACGGTGCGTCGGACGGCGGTGCCTCCTGGGCGGCGCCGGTCCCGGCGGCGACGAGCACGCCGGTGAGGGCGGCGACGATCACGCGACGGACGGACTGGGCTCTCATGCCAGCATCGTAGCGTCACCGCCTGTCAGCGCGGATGCGAGGTGGGATATAGTGCCTCAGCTTCGCGCACCAAGCCCGTCCGCAGGAGGTTCCATGCAGTCCACGCGACGCACGTTCCTTGGCACCGCGGCGGCCTCCGCGGTCGCCGTCGCGAGCCGCCCTGCGCATGCCGCTAGCCTCCCTCTCGATGCGCGCGATGCCGGCGCGCCCGCGACCATCGACGAGATTCCCACGCCAGCGCTGATCCTCAGGCTCGACAGCTTCGAGGCGAACGTCTCGAAGATGGCGTCGGCGCTGCGCGCGGCGAACCGCGCCTTCCGCCCGCACGGCAAGACGCACAAGTGTCCGGAGATCGCGAGGCGGCTCGTCGCCGCAGGGGCCGTTGGCGCCTGCGCCGCCAAGCTGAGCGAGGCCGAGGTCTTCGCCGACGCCGGCATCGGCGGCATCCTGGTGACCACGGCCGTGATCGGCAGACCGAAGATCGCGCGCGCCGTGCGCCTGGCGCAGCGGCATCCCGACACCACCTTCGTCGTGGACAACGAGGCGAATGCGCGCGACCTCGACGCCGCCGTGGCCGCGCTGTCGCGCAACGGCCCGCCGTTGAAGCTGCAGGTTGCCATCGACCTGCTGTTCGGCCGGACGGGCATCGAAGGCGGCGCGCCTGCCGTCGCGCTCGCGCAGGCGATCGACAAGCTTCCGAACCTCACGCTTGCCGGACTGCAGGCCTACGACGGCGGCTCGGCACACGTCGTCGGCTTCGACGCCCGCAAGACCCGATCGACCGCGTCGATGCAGCACGCCGCCGCGACGCGCACCGCCATCGAACGTGCCGGCATCGCGTGCCCGCTGCTCACGGGCGGCTCGACGGGCACCTACAACATCGACTCGCAGGTGGACGGCGTGACGGAGCTTCAGCCGGGCAGCTTCGTCTTCATGGACCTCGACTACAACCGCATCGGCGGGACGGATGGCGAGGTGTACCAGGACTTCGAGAGCGCGCTCACCGTGCTCACCACCGTCGTCAGCCAGCGTCCCGGCACGGCCATCGTGGACGGGGGCTACAAGGCGTTCTCCACGGACCGCACGTTCGGCCCGCGGCTCGTCGATCCCGCGCTCGCGGACGTGCCCTACGCCTGGGCGGGTGACGAGCACGGGCGGCTCGACCTCTCGCGCGCGCAGCGCGAGGTGCGCGTCGGCGATCGCCTCGAGCTGCTCGTGCCGCATTGCGACCCGACGGTCAACCTGTACGACAACCTGTATGCCGTGCGCGGCGAGCGCGTGGAGGGCGTCTGGCCGATCGCGGCACGCGGCATGAGCCAGTGAGGCGCGCGGCTCGCCTCCTCGTCTGTCTCGCCGGCGTCGCCTGTGCCGGGCTCGGGGCGCACGCGCAGCTCGCCACGCGCGACGAGCCCCTCGATCTCCGCATCACCGGCGGGCGCATCGTCGACGGCACCGGCAACCCGTGGTTCCACGGTGACGTCGGGATCCGCGACGGCCGCATCGTCGCCGTAGGCCGTGTCGACGCGCCTGCGGCGCGCGACATCGACGCGTCGGGTCTCGTCGTCGCGCCGGGCTTCGTGGACATCCACAACCACTCCGACGACAGCATCGTCGCCGACCCGAATGCCGAAAGCATGGTGCGTCAGGGCGTGACGACGATGGTGTTCGGCGAGGGCGGATCGGCGGCGCCGTCGGAGCGCTGGCCCCGCCTCGCCGACTACTTCGACACACTCGAGACGCAGGGTATCAGCCCGAACGTCGGGACGTACGTCGGGTCGAGCCAGGTGTGGACGGCCGTGCACGGCAACCGCGAGGGACCGCCTTCGGCCGATGCCATGACCCGCATGCGCGCCATCGTCGCGCAGGCGATGCGCGACGGCGCGCTCGGCGTGTCGAGTTCGCTGAGCGGGCCGCCCGGCGTGTGGATCGACACGGACACGCTCGTGGCGATGTGCGAAGAGGCCGCGCGCTTCGGCGGGCGGTACTCGACGCACATGCGCACGGAGGGCCTCGGCGTGTTCGAGGCGGTGGACGAAGCGCTGGAGATCGGCCGGCGCGCTGGCGTGCCCGTGGACATCATCCACCTGAAGATCGCCGAGCACACGATGTGGGGACGGATGCCGGAGCTCCTCTCGCGCATCGCCGACGCACGCGCGCGCGGGCAACAGGTCGAAGCGCACGTGTATCCGTACCGCGCGGGGCAGAACAACCTGGCCAGCATCGTTCCGCCGTGGGCGCACGAGGGCGGCACGGCCGCGATGCTCGACAGGCTGCGCGATCCGGCGCTGCGTCCACGCCTGCGTGACGAGATCCTCGGGCGCCGCGAGATTCCCGGCTGGTACAACCACTACACGGCGACGGGCAGCTGGGAAGGCATGCTGCTGGTGTCGCTGAGCAACCCTGCCGACAGGGAGTTCGAGGGCCGCCGGATGCAGCACGTCATCGACGCGCGCGGCGGCGACCCGGTGGACGTATTGTTCGAGCTGCTGATCGCCAACGGCGGGTCGGTGCCCACCGTCTACTTCCACCACAGCGAAGAGGACATGCGGACCGCGCTGGCGCAGCCGTTCGTCTCGGTGGGATCGGATGGCCGCGCCGTCGCCACCGAGGGACCGCTGTCGGGCGGACATCCGCATCCGCGCTACTACGGCACGTTCCCGCGGGTGCTCGGCCGCTACGTGCGCGAAGAGGGGGTCCTCACGCTCGAAGAGGCGGTGCGGAAGATGACGTCGGCCAACACGGCGAAGATTGGCGTGTACGACCGCGGGCTGCTGCGGCCCGGCCAGTGGGCCGACGTGACGATCTTCGACGCGGCCCGCGTCGTCGACAGGGCCACCTTCGAGTCGCCGCATCAGTATGCCGAGGGGGTGGTCCATGTCATCGTCAACGGGCAGGTGGTGCTCGATGCCGGGGGACGGCATACGGGCGTGAGGGCGGGCCGAGTCATTCGAGGGCAGGGATGGACAGGACAGACGGGGAGTGGCGGGAAGATGGCGCAGGGGGACGACCGGCCATGATGCGTCCGGAGTGGCTGACGACGCCGACGTCGCGGTGGGCGCGGTGGGCGCAGTCAACGAGTGTCGTGGCGATGCTGGGCGCGCTTGCCGGGTGTGCCGGCCGGCCTGCGACACCGGCCGCGCCGTCCGGCGGCGGCGACGGCGGGCTCGTCGTGCCGGAGGGATTCGAGGTGGACGTCGTGCACGAGGGCGTTGGCCGCGCACGTCACCTCGCGGTGAGCGACGAGGGATACATCTACGTCAAGCTGCGCGTGCCCGACCCGCAGGGGCTGGTCGCGCTGCAGGACACCACGGGCGACGGGCGGGCCGACGTGAGGGAGGTCTTCGGCGAGTACGAGGACACCGGCAACTACGGCACCGCCATGCGCATCCACGATGGCCACATCTACTTCAGCACGGCGGGAGAGGTGTATCGCCAGAAGCTGGTGCCCGGGCAGCTCGTGCCCGACACGCCCGTCGAGACGATCCTGCGGCACGACTACACGTCGCTGCCGCGGTACGAACATATCGCCAAGGCCATCGCGTTCGATGACGACGGCCATATGTACGTGGGCTTCGGGGCGCCGGGCGACTCGTGCCAGGAGCAGAACAGGCGGCCCGGAGCGCCCGGGCAGTTCCCGTGTCCTGAGCTCGAGTGGCAGGGCGGCGTGTGGCAGTTCGACGCGAACCGCGCCGGGCAGACGCAGGAGGACGGACGCCGCTACGCCACCGGCATCCGCAGCATCGTCGCGATGGCGTGGAACCACCAGGCCAACGACCTCTACGCCCTGCAGCACGGACGCGACGACCTGTACCGCTCCTGGTCGCAGTACTTCTCGCGCTGGCACAGCGCGGTGCTGCCGTCCGAGGAGTTCTTCCGCGTGACCGACGGCTTTGACGGCGGATGGCCGTACTACTACTACGACCACATGAAGGGGAAGAAGCTGCTCAATCCGGAGTACGGCGGCGACGGCACGCGTGAGGGTGAGGGGGCGAAGCTCACGCCGCCGCTCATCGGCTTTCCCGGACACTGGGCGCCGAACGACCTGCTCTTCTACACGGGCGACCAGTTTCCGGAGCGGTACCGCAACGGCGCGTTCATCGCGTTCCACGGGTCGACGATTCGCATGCCGTATTCGCAGGCCGGCTATTTCGTCGCGTTCGTGCCCTTCGAGAACGGCGAGCCCTCGGGGCCATGGGAGGTCTTCGCCGACGACTTCGCCGGCGTCGACCCCATCGTCAACACGAGCGACGCTGCCGCGCGGCCCATGGGGCTCGCGCAGGGACCGGACGGCTCGCTCTATGTGAGCGACAGCGTGAAAGGGAAGATCTGGCGGATCCGCTTCACCGGTGACAGGACCGGCTTCGGCCCGGCGCAGCGCGCGCGCACGGAAGCACGCCGGGAACAGGCCCACATCCGGCCGCCCGACGAAGAGAAGGACGTGCTCGGCCGCGAGGTCACCGAGGCCGGGGCGAAGCTCTATGCGACGTACTGCGTGGCGTGCCACCAGGCCGACGGCAGGGGCGATGCGGGACGCTTCCCGCCGCTCACGTCCACGCGCTGGGTCTCGGGTTCGAAGGCACGCCTGATCGACATCGTCCTGAACGGCATGCAGGGAGAGGTGGAGGTCGAGGGGCAGATGTACAACGGTGTCATGCCGGGCAACAGCTTCCTGAGCGACGACGAAGTTTCGCAGCTGCTCACGTACCTGCGGCAGAACTTCGGCAACCACGCCGACGCGGTGACGCCCGAGGACGTGGCGCGCGTGCGCGCAAACCCGCCGCCGCCCCGATCCGGTACGGGCGGGCCGCCGCGGTAGCGCACGCGCAAGCCGCTGCTTACGCGCGCCTGCGCAGCGGCCCCGCGGCCGCCGCGCGGTCGTGGACCTCGCTGGCGAGGTCGTCGGCAAGCCTGTCGACGGCCTCCCAGTCGGTCAGGACGTGGTCGCGGGCGGTGTCCGTCGGCCCGCCCTCGCTGGCGGCGATGCGTCGCATCCACCAGCGGACGATGCGCGAGTAGCGTGTGTAGGAGAGGGCGCCGGCGACGCTCGCCAGGCTGCCCGGCCGCCACCCGGTTTCGAGGATGAACCGCTTCGCGATGGCAAGGGCGGCCTCGCGCTCGTCCGCGTGCGCGGAGGCCGCGCTCAGGCTGACCGACACGAACAGCGACGGCACCGCGGAGAGCTCCGCGCGGTGTGCCGTGACGAAGGCGCGCGCGGGGCGCGCATAGCGATTGATCCTGATCGGCGCGATGACGACGGCGCCGTCCACCTGCGTCCAGCTGTAGCGCCGCGCCGACGCGTCGTGCATGTCGACAGGCGTGCTGTCGATGCCGCGCAGGCGCAGCCGGTTGGCGAGGCGCTCCGCGATCCGCCTGGTATGGCCGGCCGTGGTGACGAAGAAAATCGGCACGTGCAGCATGTCAGCTCCTGCGGGTTGCCCCTGCCGCGGGAGCTGCAAGACGTGTACCAGCAGCTGGGGTGCGGAACGCCCGCGAGTGGCCCGACGAGGACGTGCGCGGGCCGTGGAAACGCCGAGGATGGGGAGGAAAGCGCCGTTTACCGTGCGCGGACGATGGCCTCGAGCGCGTCCGGGTTGGCGAGGCTGGACAGGTCCGAGGGCAGGGGCTCGCCGAGGTACGACTGCCGGATGAGCCGGCGCAGCACCTTGGCGCTGCGCGTCTTCGGGAGATCGTCCACGAAGCGGACGTCCCTGGGCCGGTCCACCTTGCCAAGCGCATCGACCACGGTCTGCGCCAGCGCCGCTCGCAGCGCGTCCGACTCCTCGACGCCCGGGTGCAGCACGACGAAACAGACGATGGCGGTGCCCTTGACGGGATCCGGGACGCCCGTCGCCGCGGCTTCCGATACCGCGTCGTGGGCGACGAGCGCGCTCTCGATCTCGCCGGGGCCGACACGGCGTCCGGCCACCTTCATCGTGTCGTCGGCGCGGCCGTACAGGAACCAGTCGCCGTCGCGATCGACCTTCGCCCAGTCGCCGTGGTACCAGACGCCGGCGAAGCGGCTCCAGTACGTCTCGAGGTACTGCGCGTCGTTGCCCCACAGGCTGCGCGTCATGCTCGGGGCGGGCTTCGTGCAGACGAGATAGCCGACCTCGTCCACGAGCGGCCGGCCGTCCTCCCCGTACACGTCCACGGCCATGCCGAGGCCGGGGCTCTGCAGCGTGCACGGCTTGAGCGGCATGATCGGCAGCGGCGCCAGGAAGCAGCCGACGATGTCGGTGCCGCCGCTGATGTTGATGACAGGCAGGCGCCGACGACCCGCTTCGGTGAAGTACCAGTCGTACGACTCGGGATCCCAGGGCTCACCCGTGCTGCCGAGGAGGCGCAGCGTCGGCATCGGATGACGGCGCACCCACTCGGGTCCCTCGCGCATCAGCATGCGGATGGCGGTCGGGGAGATGCCGAGGTGCGTGGCGCCATGCCGCGCGATGGACGCCCACAGCCGATCGGGCGCGGGGTAGGTGGGCGCGCCTTCGAAGATCACCACCGTCACGCCATGCTGGAGGCAGCCGATGATCTCCCACGGCCCCATCATCCAGCCGATGTCGCTCACCCACCAGAAGCGATCGCCGGGGCGGACGTCGAAGTTGTAGCAGAGCTCCTTGCCCATCTGCGCGAGGCAGCCGGCGTGCGTGTGCACCGTCCCCTTCGGCTTGCCGGTGGTGCCGCTCGTATAGAGCATCAGCGCAGGCGTCATCGACGGCAGCGGCACCGACTCGCACGTGTCGTCTGCGGCATCGACGGCTTCGTGCCACCAGAGGTCGCGGCCCGGCTGCATGGGGCAAGCCACGCGATCCTCGCCCAGGCGCCGGTAGACGATGACGTG
>JBIQIB010000063.1:6419-24092 GCA_044508265.1 Acidobacteriota bacterium | reverse complement strand
AGGACGGCTCTCCGAGCCGTCCTGGCACGTTGGCGTTGGTGAAGGGAGGGCGGACGGCTCGGAGAGCCGTCCCTACCGCTACCGTTCCTGGAACGGTGTGTCGACCACCGGGCGTGTGGCGCGCGTGGCCAGCGCCCACGCCGTCGCGTAGATCGTCTGCGTGACGCGGTGCAGCTTGCGGAAGTCGATGCCGTCCACCTCGTCGCCGACGCCGTGGTAGTCCTCGTGCACGCCCGAGAAGAAGAAGGCCACAGGGATGCCGCGCTTCGCGTAGTGGTAGTGGTCGCTCCGGTAGAAGAACCGGCTCGGGTCGTTCGGGTCGGCGTAGCTGTAGTCGTAGGTGAGGCCCAGCAGGCCGTCGTTGACCTCGTCCACCAGGCGGCCCATCTCGGTGCTCATCAGCCGCGATCCGATGACGTACACGCTGTCGGGCCCGGTGAGCCGCGCGTTGGCCCGGACCGTGTCGCCCGGAGCCCGGCTCCGGCCGATCATGTCGACGTTCAGTTGCGCGACGATGCTGTCGAGCGGCACGGTGGGATGGTCGGTGAAGTAACGCGAGCCCCAGAGGCCGTGCTCCTCGCCCGCGTGCCAGACGAAGAGCACCGACCGCTTTGGACGGCTCGGCGCATGCGCCAGCGCTTCGGCCATCCCGAGCAGCGCCACCGTACCCGACCCGTCATCGTCGGCGCCGTTGTAGATCCTGTCGCTCCCATCGGCGTCCGGCCCCGGGCGCATCCCGACGTGGTCGTAATGCGCGCCGAGCGCGACGTACTCATTGCGGAGCACCGTATCGCTGCCGCGCCAGACGGCGACGACGTTCTGCGTGGTCACGGGTTCCGCGGACAGCGCGACCGTCAGCGTCGCGTGCTTCGACGGCGAGAGGGCGAAGGGCGGTGCGGCGTCGCCCGCCGCCACGCGGCGATGCATGTCCTCGGGGCTGAAGCGCTCACCGGCAAACACGGCCTCGAACGCCGACGGTGCGAGGTACGCAGCGGGCAGACGCGGCGTGGCAGGCTGGAACGCGTCGACGGTCAGTGCGCCCGTGTGCTCGGCCCGGTGGAGCCGTTCGCCCCATGCCTCGAGCGTCGAGAGCGTGGGCAGGTACAGGATGCCGACGGCGCCGCGTGCCGCCGCTGCGCCCGGCCCGTCGTCCCAGTCGCGGCCCTGCTCGCCTTCGAGCTGGCTGCGGCTCAGGCCCGGCGGCAAGCCCTGGTGCATGACCACGATCTTGCCGGCCACGTCGATGCCGGCATAGGGATCGATCTGCCGGCCGGGCACGACGTAGCCGTAGCCGACGTAGACGAGCGGTCCCTCCGCTGTCCCGGCCGTCGTCGGCAGCGGCAGGAAGTGCTCGCCGAGGCGGAGCTGGCGTTCGCCGACCTCGAGCCGGGTGTCGCTGCCCTCCAGCCTGTGCCGCGTCAGCGCGATGGTCTGGAAGAACGACCCGTCGTCGCCGGCAGGCTCGAGGCCCCAGCGCGTCAGCAGCGACGCGAGGTAGCGGGCGGTGATGTCCAGCCCCCTCGACGGCGTGTTGCGGCCCTCGAGCAGGTCGTCGGCGACGAAGGTGAGGTAGGCGCGCAGCTGCGTCTCGCTCAGTGTCGAGAGGCCGGGCACCGTCGCCCGAGTGGCGGCAGCGTGCTGGCGCGCGCGCGAGGCCGGTGGTTGTGCCTGCGCGGTGAACGGCGTGAGCGTCGGCAGCACGAGGAGGCCGGCACACCCGAGAGTGCGGACGAGAGCGACACGAGTGGTCATCGGACGGAGGCGCGTAAGAGGCACGTTACGGAAGTACGACGTCGGCGACGAGCGGGAGGTGGTCGGAGGCCATGAGCGTCCGGCGGTTCCGGGGGAGGTCGACGCGCGTCACCTCGAGGCCGCCGGCCAGGTAGATGTGGTCGAGGTGCAGCACCGGCAGCACGCCGGGGTACGTACGCTTCCGCCGCAAATGCGTGGTCAGGTCGACGCTCTCGAGCATCGCGCTCAGCGTCTTCGACGTGAGCCCCTTCATCCACTCGTTGAAGTCGCCGAGCAGCACCTTCGGGCCCGACACCGACGCGTCGGCCACGAACTCGGCCAGGCGCGGCGACTGCTTGCGGCGCTCGAGCACGGCGGTGCCGAGGTGGACGTTGAACACGTGCAGGCAGGTGCCGCCCGCGTCGATGTCCACGCGCTGGCAGCCGCGCGGCTCGCAGCGCGGCATCGACAGGTCGCAGCACGTCTCGCTGCGGATGGGCAGGTGGCTGAGGACGACGTTGCCGTACGAGCGTCCGCGCAGCTGCCGCGTGGTCTGCATGACCCATCCCATGCCGAGGCGCGCGCCGAGATAGGCGGCCTGGCCGTCCTCCTCGGGACCGGCGCCCCACACCTCCTGCAGCGCGATGACGTCAGCCTCGAGGCTCGCCAGGACGTCCACGATGCGGTCGGGCCGCAGGCGGCCATCCATGCCGCGGCATTTGTGGATGTTGTAGGTGACGAGACGGAGATGGCGGCCGGCGTCGGTCGTGCGGGGCGTGCGGGGCTGTGGCATGATCGTGAACGCGCGGCTCTGTCAGCCTATGCAATCCTCCGGGGGAAGTGAAGCGCCATGACCCGTCTGCAGTCGGAGTTCCAGGTCACGTGCCCGTGCTGCGGCGCCTCTCTGGTCATCGACGCCAACCTGAGGCGTGTGGTCGGCCACGAGCCGCCGCGGACGGGACCCCAGCGCGACCTCGACGACGTACAGCGCCTGCTCAACGAGGAGGCCGCACGGCGCGAGGCGCTGTTCGAGCAGAGCGTCCGGAACGAGAAGGAGCGCGGCAACGATCTCGACCGCCGCTTCCAGGAAGCGCTCGAGCAGGCGAAGCAGGAGCCGGTGACGCGCCCCACCCGCGACTTCGACCTGGAGTAGGTAGGGACGGCTCTCCGAGCCGTCCTCGTGCCGAGCCGTCCTCGCGCCGCTCTCCGAGCCGTCCTCGCGCCGCTCTCCGAGCCGTCCTCGAGGCGTCCTTGAGCTGTTTCCATCATCCGCTCCGCCCACAATCCTCAGGGCAACGTGCGTGGGGGGAGGACGGCGCGGAGCGCCGTCCCTACCGGGGCAGCGGCTTCCAGCGGTGCTGGCCGCTGTAGTAGAGCGGCTTGCTTCCCGGGTTCGCTGCCATGAACGCACGATAGCGCGCCCGCAGGCGCTCGATCCGTGCGTCCGACGTGCGCAGCGGGCGATGCGGCAGATCGCACAACGCCTGCTCCACGTGCCAGAGGTTGCGTGACGACAGCCGCCAGTCGTACGAGGCGAGCAGCCGCAGATCCAGCACGCCATAGCCGGTGATCCGGCCCGTGTCGTCAACGTACGGGTCCACGTAGCTTGCCGCGAGCGCCCGCAGCGATCGGAACACCGGCCGCCGCCCGTGGAGCCCCGGGTCGCGCGAGCGCGCCACGCTGCCCCAGCCCCCCGCGGTGCGGTAGACGAACACGACGTGGTCGAGCAGGTCTATCGACTCGAGGCTCATGACGAGCGGCGGCCAGCCGTGCTGCTCGAGGATCGTGGCCGCGCTCATCGCCGCTTCCATGCAGTGCGCCTCGCCATGACGCACCACGCCGCGGAACGAGCGTTGCGTCTCGCCGCCGGGCTCGGTGTTGTAGGGCAGGGCGTTCAGCCAGCGCTGCACACGCAGCGGCGTGCCGAGCGCGCGGACGAGCGCCGCCTCCGCAGGCGTGAAGCGTTGCGCCGCACGGCGCGCTGCCGGCGTCAGTCCGGCCGGGGCCGGACGCAGGCCTCTGCTACGCTGTGTCGCCATGGTGCGCATCGGGACGTCCGGCTACAACTACCCCGAGTGGAAAGGGCGGTTCTACCCGTCCGACCTCCCCGCGAAGAAGATGCTGCCGTACTACGCGGAGCGCTTCCCGACGGTCGAGGTGAACTACACGTTCTACAGGATGCCGACGCCGAAGATCGTCGCCGGCTGGGCCGCGCAGGTGCCCGAGACGTTCACCTTCACGCTGAAGGCGCCTCGGCGCATCACCCACGACAGGCGCCTCGCCGACGTCGCCGATCCGCTGCGCGCGTTCTGCCACGCGGCGGCAGACCTCGGCCCGCGTCTCGGCTGCCTGCTGTTCCAGCTGCCGCCCACCATGAAGGTGGACCTGCCGCGCCTCGAGGCGTTCCTTGCGGACCTGCCGCCTGGCGCGCGTGCCGCCATGGAGTTCCGCCACGAGTCGTGGTGGTGCGACGACGTCTATGCGCGCCTGCGCGAGCGCAACGTCGCGCTGTGCATCGCCGACAGCGACACCCGCCACACGCCCGTCGTCGCGACGGCGGACTACGGCTACCTGCGGCTGCGCGACGAGGGGTATGGCGATGCCGACATCGCGCGGTGGGCCGAGGTCGTACGCAGCCACGAAGGCACGGCCTGGCGCGACACGTACGTCTACTTCAAGCACGAGGACGAGGGGAAGGGACCCGAGTTCGCGTCGCTGCTGATGGCGCAGCTGTCGCGCTGACGTGCGCCCGCGCCCATCGGACGATGGTGGACTCGGCCCAGTAGCCGTCGCCCTCGTCAGTGCCGGGGGCCGCCACGAACCCGCAGTGCCCGCCGTCGTCGGTGAGCACGACACGCACGTGCGGGTTGCCGGTGACGGCGGGACGCTCGAACTGCTCGGGCGGCACGAACGGGTCGTTGCGGGCCGACACGATGAGCGTCGGCACGCGTACGCGATCGATGACCGATGCGCTGCACGCCTCCCGGTAGTAGCGGTCGGCGGTGCCGAACCCGCACAGCGGGGCCGTGAAGGCGTCGTCGAAGCCGCGGACCGTCCAGACGCCGGCGAGGCGTTGCACGTCGTAGACGTCTGGAAAGAGCGAGGCCTTACGGCGCAGGCGCGCCCGCAGGTTGCGCATGAAGTTCCACTGATAGAGCGTGTTCGCACGGCGCTCGAGCGCGTCCACGCACAGCGCGAGGTCCATCGTGGGCGATACGGCGGCCACGGCCTTCAGCGCGGGCGGCGGCGCATCGCCGGCATCACCGGCAAGCTTGAGCGTGAGGTTGCCGCCGAGCGAATAGCCCGCGACGACGACCTCGCGGATGTCCATCGCGTCGGTCAGATGGCGCAGGACGTGGAGCGGGTCAGCGGTGAGGCCGGAGTGATAGAGCCCGCGCGAGAGGCCTTCGGTGCCGCCGCAGTTGCGCTGGTTCAGCCGCACGACGTTGAAGCCGGCACGCCAGGCCTTGTCGGCCACCCCGCGCATGTAGTGCGCCACCGACGAGCCCTCGAGCCCGTGCAGCAGCAGCAGCGCGGGCGCGCTCGCGCGATCCGCCTGCCAGTTGCAATGCGCGAGCACCCGCGCGTCGGCGGCCGTGTCGAAATACACCGCTTCGGGTTCCGGCAGCTCCGGCAGCGCGCGTGGACGGGCCCACGCGTAGATCGTCATCCGGTGTCCGCCACGCCAGCGCGGATGCGGCACGTAGGCGGGCAGGGACAGGACGCCGGCGTCGCGAGTGGCGGAGGACGGCGAGGCGTCGCGCGAGCGCGCCGGGTCACTGCAGGCGATAGACATAGAACCTGGCGTTGCGGTAGGCCTCGGGCATCGCCAGCCGGCGATCCGTCACGAGGTAGTCGAGATCATACCGGCGCGCCAGCGCCCGTGCACGCTCGGGCGTGAGCGTGGCGAAGTCGCCCAGGGCGCGCGTGCGGTCGTCCACGCGGACGGCGATGTCGCGCGAGTACATCGCGACGGCCCGGTCCTTGACGCCCTCGAGCAGCACGTCCCGGCGTGCGGTGATGCGCAGCGAGTGCCCGTACTTCCAGTCGTGGTCCGGGTCCACCAGCAGGTGCGCGTCCGTCGGCGTAGCCTGTGCCGCCCAGCGACCGACGTCCTCCCACGCGCCGTCCACGAGGGCCGGCTCGACAATCGTCCGCTCGGGGCGCTCGACGGTGAGGATGTAGGCGCCTCGACCCGCCGACGCGAGCACGACAAGGGCACAGACGAGCGCGGGCCGCAGTTGCCGCGCGCGGGCGTGGAGCGGCCGGAGCTCACACAGCACCCAGACGAGCCCGGCGACGGCGAAGAAGTCGACCAGCCAGAAGACGCGTGACGTCTGCAGCTGGACGGCCAGGGCGATCCGTGCGTCGATGAACGGCAGCGAGGCGACAAACAGCGCCACGAGCGCCACCATGCCCGCCACGGCGCCACGCTCCCACGGCGCGGCGACGCCGCGATGCCGCCGCAGCAGCCACACGGCGACGACGACGAGACACGTGCCGAGGTTCACCGCCCATGTTTCCAGCGACCACTCGTCAGGGAACACGTAGTCTTTCGACGCGAGCACACCGGTCCACAGGCCGTCCATCGTCACGAGGCGTTCCGCCAGCGGACCGCGCCAGAGGAGCCATGCGCCGGCAAGGGATCCGATCGCCACGACGCCGTGGATGGCGCGCCGCCACGCCGGGCGCACGACCCAGGTGGCGACCAGCAGCCAGGCCGCCCACCAGGCGCCCGTCGTCGGGTGCAGCACGCCGGCAAGGGCAACGAGCGACCAGGCGACGGCCAACCGTCCGTGCGCCAGCGCGGCCAGCGCCCCGGCGCCGCACGCGAAGGCCGCGACACGCGGATGGAAATAGCCCTCGAAGGTGTTGGCGCCGGTCTTGGTGATGCGGTGCCGCAGCGTCAAGGCGGCGCAGAAGGCGGCGGTGCCCCATGCGCTGGCGTAGTAGCGTCCGCCGAGCGCAACCGCAGCGGCGAAGAGGCCGAGCAGGCTGACGACGTATCCCGCGAGCATGAGCCCGGGCAGCGGGACGCCCAATCTGACGGCGCCGGCGAGCAGCTCGTCGCTCACCATCAGCCGGTCCTGCGCCCGCAGCAGCACGGCGTCGCGCGGATAGAGCTGGGGCTGGACGTCGTCGAGGATCGACGGGATGTAGAAGGCCTGGTCGGAGATACCGTACCTGTAGCCGGCGGCGTTGGCCGTCGCCAGCACCAGCAGGAGCAGGAGGTAGAGGGCCCAGAGTGCGCGGCGCGAGGACGTCCGTAGCATCAGAGGCTCGTGCCAGTCTATCGGATTCCCCGCGGCGACCTTGTAGCGTCGCGTCGCGATCCGGGCGCGGACACCTACGCGTGCGTGGAAGGACCCGGTCCGAGCCGCGCATCGGCGGAGTCGCCGTAGAGCGCCGGCACGGGACGTCCGCAGAGCCTGAGGTAGACGCTCAGCTGGCCCCGATGATGCGCCAGATGCTGCAGCGCGAACGTCGCGATGGCCTCGCCGCGCGTCATGCGTGCCAGCACGACACCGTCACGCCACAGCGTCCACGGCATCGCC
This sequence comes from Acidobacteriota bacterium, assembly GCA_044508265.1. Taxonomy (GTDB): domain Bacteria; phylum Acidobacteriota; class Vicinamibacteria; order Vicinamibacterales; family Vicinamibacteraceae; genus JAEZDP01. Next base: position 16,806 of record JBIQIB010000063.1, on the reverse strand, counting down.
AGCGTGGCATCGTCGCAGGCGGCGAGGGCGGCGCGTCCGCGCGCCGATGCCGCCGCGAACGCGTCAGCAATGACTGACACGTCCGCCGGGGCAGCCGGACCGGGGCCGCCAGCGCCCATGTCGTAGCCGTCACGCGTGGTGTAGGCCGGCATCCAGCCGGGCAGCGTCGCGACGTGCATGGCCAGCCGTCCCAGGGTGTAGGAACGAGGATCGGGCGCCCAGGCCAGCGCGTCGCCCGGCACGGCATCGAGGAACGGCCTGGTGCGTGCGAGCTCCGCTTCGAACAGGGGGCGCAGCAGGTGCGTCATCGGAATGTCACCCAGCTGCCGAGCAGCCGCCTGTCGCGGCTGCCAGGTTCGACCTCGGCGGGAACGAACCCGTCGGACGTGGTCACGCGCAGCGGCCGCGGCCCGGCGGCGGCAGGGAACGTCACCGCCTCCGACTGCCCGGCGTCAAGCGTGACGTCGCGCGCCACGTCTCCGACCGACACCCTGACGTGGACGGGCACCGCCCCCGCGCGGACGTCGAGCACGAGCGGACGTTCGGTATCGGTGCGCACCGTGAGCTCCGCCGTGCTGCGGCCGCGCATCCAGACCCCGTCACGCTCGGGCCAGGCGTCCTCGCCATGCACGAACACCTGCACGGCGCCAAACCGCGCGCTCGACAGCACGCCGCGAGTGGACGGCCGTGTGGACGCGGACACAACCCGCTGCGGCGTCACGCGGATGGCCGGCCCTGCGGCTGCGATGTCGTCGGTGACCTTGAAGCCCACGAAGCCGGCGTCCACCGGCAGATCGAACGCACGTCCCCAGGTGCCCGGCGGCGACAGCGCGATCTCCCACGACTGGTACGCCGGCCCCGCCCGGCCCACCTGCAGCGCGATGACGCCGTCCACGGGAGGCGCGCCAGGCGGGAACACGAGGTCCACGCCGTAGGTGCCTGCCGGCAGCGACAGGCGCTGTCCGAACAACTGGGTGTCGCGACTGACGGTCGTCGTTCCCGCGGTGTTGACGCGGATGGGGAACAGGCCCGGCACCGCGTCGGCGGCGATGGTCGTAAAGGGCGTGTAGAGAATGGCGAGGGGGCGTCGCGTGTCGTCGTACGTGTCGAGCATGCGCACGCGCGCGCGGCCGCTGGCCTCCTGTGGCGGCGTTGAGGGCGGCAGCGTGGCCGCGACGACGCCGGACACCATCGCGACGACCGCCACGGACGTCAGCGCACTCCAGGCGGAGGCGTGGCCGTAGCCCTGAGGCCCGCGTCTGGCGCCCATCAGCACCCCCGCGGCCAGCAGCGCGGCCACCCACACACCAGCCATCACGGCCGCTTCACCGGGAGGCTGGCGAAGGAACGACGGCAGCAGCGTCCAGACGTTGGACGAAGGGGCCAGGTACTCCAGCACCTGCCAGGTGCCGTCGCGTCCGGCGACCAGCAGCAGGCCGTTCTGCGCGAGCGCCACAAGCACGCTCATCCCGATGCCCATCCACAGCAGCGCGAACTGGGCCGCCCGGCGCCACGGCGCCAGCCGCGCCGCGTGCCACTGGATCGCCACGGGGACCACGAGCAGCGGCAGGGCCGCGACGACCGGCCGTCCGACAATGGCGCTCCCGCCCCACCAGATGTGGAACGCGCCGACGACGCCGAGGAGTCCGGCGCAGGTCGTCAGCAGTTCGACGGTCAGCCGGCGCGCGCCGCCGCGGCGGCGCAGCAGCCGCCACAGTCCCGGGATCGCGAGCAGCAGCGCGGGGGCCGCCAGCATCACGCCGTATTCCTGGTCGAGCAGCAGGCCCGGACCGCCCTGTGGCAGATACTCGAGCCGCGTCTCACGCTGGCTGCCGTAGGGCGCCGACGGCGAGTAGGTGCCCCAGATCCAGTTGAAGAACAGGAACCAGCCCGCGAGGCTGATGGCGCTCGGCAGACCGACGGCGAGCGTCCGGACGGCCGCGCGCACCCTTCCGCCGGCATCGCTCGGCCAGGGCAGCCAGACGCGCGCCAGCGTCACGAGGCCCAGGGCCGTCCCCATGACGACGTACTTCGTGCTCAGCCAGGGCAGCAGGCCGATCGCCACGCCGGCGGCGACGAAGCGTCCGACATGCAGGCTGAACGGCGGTGTCCACTCGCGTCCGGCGCGCCAGCCGCTCGTGACGCTGAACGCGGCGAGCGTGGCGGTGGCGGCGGGGATCTCGGGGTAGACCGCGAACGTGTTGAAGAGCCATGGCACGCCGGCGGCCAGCGTGGCCCAGCCGAACGTGGCGGCCGCGGCGGATCCGGTGACCGCCCACGCCAGGCGCCAGGCCAGCGTCAGCGCGGCGGCGCCGAGCAGGACGAACGCGGCGACCACCAGCTCGTAACCGCCGGCCGCATAGACCGGCGCCATCAGCACGGGCATGCCGACGGGATGAACCGAGTAGATCTCGCGGTCGACGCCGCGCGTCAGATAGTGCGGCGCCAGGTCACGATGGAAGTACTCGTCGTAGTCGCGGCGCTGGTGGTTGTTCTCGATACGGAGGTCGCCGTCGCGCCAGAGACTCTGGGCAACGATCAGGTAGTGCGGCTCGTCGCCGCCGGGGAAGAGCGGCGTCCTGATGAACTGCGACGCGACCGTCCCGCTCAACAGCGCACTCGCGAGGAAGATGCCTGTCGTCCAGCGCCGCCTTTGTGGGGTCAGGTCTCGATTTGACGCGTTTGGGGTCAGGTCTCGAGTTGCTGGTGTGGCAGATTCTGCCACCCCCGCGCCGACCGCGCCCCGGGCGGACGCACGTGGACCGTCGCCGGTGGCGACCGTCTCGTCGCGCCGGCCGACGACATGGCTGGCGAGCGCGACGCCCGACTGTCCCGCGATCACTCCCCACCAGAGCCAGGCACCCGGTCCGGCCAGCAGCACCAGCGCGGGCAGCCAGTCGGCGAGCCACGGCAGGTAGGGCAGGGCGAGCAGCGCCGCCGCCGCACCCGGTCGCAGCACATCCAGCGCACGCCCGGCCGCGCGCACGTGCCCGGCGGCCTTCGCTGCCGCGGCGACGATGGCCGCGGCGCCGCCCGCGCCGGCGACCATCAGGAGGACCAGCATCCACCAGGCGGGCAGCATGGCGATGCGGACGGTGCGGCCCTCGACGTCCGCGACGTCGAGCGTCGCGAGCGTGCACCACAGGCCCAGGCCGGCCGCCGCGCCGACGAGGGCTGCCTGACGAGTCGGGACGCGCGCCATCTACCGCGGCGTGAAGTCGACCTGCGGGACCTGCTGCGCCGCTTCGGGCGCCTCGAAGTACGCCCACTCGTCGAAGCCGAACATCTTGGCCGTGATGTTGGCCGGGAACCGCCGCCGCAGCGCGTTGTAGGCCTGCACCTGCTCGTTGTAGCGTCCGCGCGCGACGGCGATGCGGTTCTCGGTGCCCGACAGCTCGTCCATCAGCCGCATGAACGTCTCGTTGGACTTCAGCTGCGGATAGTTCTCGACGACCACCAGCAGCCGCGCCAGCGCCGACGACTGCTCGTTGGCTGCCGCGATCGTCTCTTCGGGCGTCGTCGCGCCGGCGAGCTTCTCGCGCGACGCGGCGATACGCGTAAGGATCTCCTTCTCCTGTGCCGCGAAGCCCTGCACCGTCGCCACGAGGTTCGGGATCAGGTCGTTGCGCCGCTGCAGCTGGTTCTCGACCTCGGCCCACGCGCCCTTGATGGCCTCCTGCTGGCCCGTGAAGGTGTTGTAGGAACACCCCGGCAGCACGAACGCCACCAGTCCCACGATCAGAGCGTGTCGAAGCAATCGCTGTCTCGTCATCGGGTCATTCTCCCTCGTGAACCGTCCTGCGCGCACGGAGTTCGGCCTCGCCGTGCTCGCCCGGCTGGTGCGACGTCGCGACGTCACGCCGCGTCACCACCGTGCCCCGCCCCCGCCGCCGCCGCTCGCCCCGCCACCGAAGCCGCCGAAGCCTCCGCCGCCGAACGACCCGCCGCCGAAGCCCCCGCCACCGAAGCCCCCGCCAGTCATGCCGCCGCCGAAGCCGCCCCAGCCGCTCCAGGGGCCGCCCCACATCCTGCCGCGCCGGCGCCGCATGCCGGCCGAACCTCCGCCGCCGGACGAGTTCATCACCGCCATCAGCACGAAGATCGCGACGATGATGACCCAGCCGGGGATGCCGCCCTCCCGTGACGACGGGACGGCGCGCGGCGCGGGCGGCAGGTCCTCGAGCGACACGCCGCGTTCCGCCGCGATGCGCCTGGCGATCTCGACGACGCCAGCGTACAGGCCGTCGCCGTAGCGGCCCTGGCGAAAGTGCGGCACCATCACCTGGCGGCTGGTGCTGCCGGCAAAGCCGTCGGTGATCGCGCCCTCCAGGCCGTAGCCGACTTCGATCCACACCTCGCGGTCGTCCACCGCCAGGACGACGAGCACGGCGGCGTCGGAGTCCTTCGCGCCGATGCCCTTGCCGTTGTTCTCGAACCACCGCACGGCCAGTTCGCGGATGTCCATGAACGGCGCCACGCGCGGTCGTGTGGCCACGACGATCACGTCGCCCGTCGCCGCCAGCAGGTCGCGGCTCAGGCGGTCGATGCGCGCGGCGCTCTCGGGGTCAATCACGCCGGCGGTGTCGTTGACCGGCCCGGTCAGGTCCGGCAACGCGGTGCCGCTGCCGCCCTGCGCGTGCACGCGGACGTGCAGCGGCCCGGCCGCGGCGCCGCAGAGCACCGCCAGCCAGACGACGAGATGCAGCAGCAGTCGCTTACGCATCAGCGGGAGGTGTCGTCCGGGCGGGGCCGGTCTCCGGGTGCCAGGCGTCCACGAACGCGACGAGGGCGTGGAGCAGGTCGAGATACGGCGGGTACAACTGCACGGCGTCGGCCGGGTCGATGCTCGCGTCCTCCTCGATGGACAGCAGGCGCTCGATCAGCGTGGCGGGCAGCCCGGCGGCCCGCTCGGCGTGGGCGGCCATCATCGCGGGCGTGGCGTCCCGGGGACCACCGGTGACGCGTGTCAGCGCCTCCATCAGTGATGCAAACGGACCGGCCGACGCGCTCACGAGCCTGGCGATCGCCTGCGGGTCGTGGCCGGCCAGCAGGAAGCCTTCCCGCAGGTGGATGACGTGCCCGCGCGCCTGCACCTCGCAGGCACGACGGAGGTCGGCGGCGTCCACGCCGTGGCCGGCGAAGAGGTCGTCGCCGAACACCACCACGTGATGCTCGATGATGTCGCCGTATTCGAGCGGAAAGACGTCCAGCGACCGCTCGAACTCGCGGACGGGCAGCAGCAGGGGCACCTCGAGGCGCGCCTCGAGCCACCGGCCGGCCTTCTCGGCGCAGGCGGACAGGTCGGCGTAGGCGATGTCGTCCACGAGCGCGGCGGTCTGCACGGGCCCGCGCACCGGGCGCAGGTGCGGGCGCGCGTGGGCACCGTAGATGACGACCGAGCGCAGGCGCCGCCCGAAGATCGACTGCAGGTCGGCCGCAAGCGTCTGCGCGCTGCGCACCGGAGTGGGACCGTCGGCCATGAATGCAGTGTACAGGCTCATCAGCCGTTGTCCGGGTTGCTCATGACGGTCGGGCGGGACACAATCGGCACGCCATGCGCCTGCGCGAACTGCACGTCGGATGTCTGGGAGGGGGCACCGGCCTGCCGAGCCTGCTCGGCGGCCTGAAGGCCAACCCGTGGCTGCAGGTGCACGCCATCGTCACGATGTTCGACAGCGGGGGGAGCTCGGGCGTGCTGCGCGACGAGCTCGGCGTGCTGCCGCCGGGCGACGTGCTCAAGTGCGCGCTCGCCCTGGCACGCGACGAAGTGGAGGCCCGCAAGGTGCTGCTGACGCGGCTGCCGACGCTGGAGCACCAGCGGCTGGGCGGGCACACGGGCGGCAACCTGCTGCTGTCGATGATGGAGCAGTTCAGCGGCGACTTCCTCACCGCCGTGGACGGGCTGCGGGCCGTCCTGGGCTGCCGCGGGTACGTGTGGCCCGTGAGCATCCAGACGGCGAGCCTCTGCGCGTCCTACAACGACGGGAGCACGACGAGCGGGGAGGTGGCCGTGGACGGCGGGATGAGCGAGGGACGCTGCATCAAGGACGTCTGGCTGGAGCCGTCCGTCGAGATCCACCCGACTGCCGCCGACGCCATCAGCCGCGCCGACGCCATCGTCATCGGCCCGGGCAGCTTCTATACGAGCCTGATGCCGCCGCTGCTCGTCGAGGGCGTCGCCGACGCGATCGCGCAGGTGCGCGGTCCGGTCGTGTTCGTCGCGAACCTGCTGACGGAGGGACGCGGCATGGAGAAGTTCACCGCCGGCGAGGCGGTCAGCCGGATTGCGGCGGCGATCGGCCGGCGCGTGGACACGGTGATCTTCAACACGTCGCGACCCGGACCGGACGTGCTGGACCGGTACGCCGCGGAGCACAAGCGTCCGCTGCCGCTGGGCGACGTCCCCCCGGAGACCGAGGTCGTGCAGGGGCCCTTCTGGATGGGGAGCATCGCGCGACACCACCGGCGCCGGCTGGCGTACGCGATGTGGGGTGTGCTGGCGCGCCGGCTGCTGTGGTGAGGTGCGTCAGGTCGCCTTCAGGGCCGGGGACAGTCTCGAGACCTGACCCCGGCGGAGCCCTTCTGCGAGACCTGACCCCATAAGGCCCCTTCTGGGAGACCTGACCCCGGAAGCGTTCAAATCGAGACCTGACCCCGTCCCCGTCACGGGGATTCCGGAATCGCGGCGCCGTCGTGACGCGAGTCGGAGGCGCCGAAGTGGACGCCGTCGCCGCGGCTCATCACGGCCTGTCCCCAGCCGAAGATGCCCGTCCGCGGACCTTCCACCTTCAGCTCGTGGCCGAGGGCCGTCAGCGCGTCGCGGGTGGTCTCGGGCACCTTCGGCTCGATCTGGACGTCGCAGCCCTCGAAGGTCGCCTTCGTGAACCGTCCCGCCTCGAGCGCCTGCTGCAGGTTCATCCCGTGGTCGACGATGTGGGAGACGAACTGCGCGTGCGCCTGTGCCTGGTTCCACCCGCCCATGATGCCGAAGCCGATCCGCACGTCGTCTTTGCGCATGAAGGCGGGGATGATGGTGTGGATGGGCCGCTTGCGTGGCGCCAGCTCGTTCGGGTGGCCCTCCTCGAGCGTGAACAGCTGCCCGCGGTTGTGCAGCGAGAAGCCGGCGCCGTCGGGCACGAGTCCCGTGCCGAACGCCTGGAAGATGCTCTGAATGAGCGAGACGATGTTGCCGTCGCGATCGATGACCGTCAGGTAAATCGTGTCGTTGCCCTTCGAGGTGGTGAGGCCGGGCAGTTCGGTGGGCTCGACGAGACACGAGGCGCGCTCCGGGTCGATGAGCGCCGCGCGCGCGTCGGCGTGGCTCTCCGAGAGGAGCCTCTCGACGGGCACGTTCGCCGCGCGTGGGTCGCCGACGTAGCGGAGCAGGTCGGCATACGCCAGCTTCTTGGCCTCGATCATCGTGTGCAGCGCCCGGGGGCTGTGGAAGCCGTACTCGCCGAGCGGCGAGCGCTCCATGATCTCGAGCATCATCAGCGCGGCGATGCCCTGGCTGTTCGGCGGAATCTCCGACACCGTCCACCCGCGGTACGTCGTCTCGATGGGCGTGACCCACTCGGCCTCGAACTCGGTGAGGTCGTCGGCGGCCATCGTGCCGCCGAGCGAGTCGGACAGCGCCAGGATCGCCGCGGCCGTCTCGCCGCGGTAGAAGCCGTCGCGGCCGTTGGCGGCGATGCGGCGCAGCGACCGCACGAGGTCGGGGTTCCTGAAGACTTCACCGGCTGCCGGCGCGCGCGTGCCATCGATGAGATACGTGGCCCTGGCGTTGTCGGTCTTCGTCAGGATCTCCTTCCAGAAGTCCCACTCGCCGGCGATGATCTCGGAAACCGGAAAGCCCTCGTCCGCGTAAAGGATGGCCGGAGCGAGGCTCTCGCTGAACGGCAGGCGTCCGAAGCGGCTGCGCAGCGCGTCCCACCCGGCCACGGCGCCCGGCACGGTCACCGAGTGGATGTCACGCTCGAGCTCCGTCAGGCCCTTCCCGCGAAGCATCTCCGCCGTCAGGCCGGCAGGCGTCCAGCCGCTCGCGTTGAGGCCGTGGAGCGCGTCCGCCTTCGCGTCATACACGATGGCGAACAGGTCGCCTCCGACGCCGTTCATGGCGGGCTCGACGACGCCCAGCACGGCGTTGGCCGCAATGGCGGCATCCACGGCGTGCCCGCCGCGTTCCAGCATCAGCGTGCCGGCGCGCGCCGCGAGCGGCGAACTGGCGGCGACGATGCCGTACCTGGTCACGACCATCGAGCGGCCGGTGACGGGCAGGGGCGCGGGGCCCTCGGCGGTGTCGGCCTCCACCGTCCGCTCGGCGCAGCCGGCGGCACCCGCGGCCATCGCGGCGAAGAGGATCAGGGTCTTCAAGTGCACGGGGTCAGGTCTCCAGAATCGACGATGTCGGGGTCAGGTCTCGCCATCAGAACGACGCAGTTTCTGCCACCTCCCACGCGCGCGACTCAGGGGCGCGGGGGCGTGATCATGATGTGGGCGCCCGGCGTCCCCGCAAACATCAGCCAGGGCACGCCTGGCGCAGGCGTCGTCGGCAGGCCCGTCGACTCCGCCGTCGCGTTCGGCACATAAAGCACCCATCGGAGGAACGCGCCCTCCACGGTGCCGGTTGCCGGATCGAAGCGCGACCCGGTGAGCACGTGCGAGGCGCGCGGCTCCCTCGGCATGGCGAGCGCGCCGCTCTCGATCTCCTTCCACCGCATCTGCTCCCGGTCCCGTCCGGTCACGCCCTGGGCGAGCAGCTGACGCCCGCGGGCGAAGAAGGCGGCGAGATCCTTGTGGTAGCAGACCACCTCGAATCCGTCCTTCTCGGGGTCGTCGGCGACGCACACCAGATCATTGGTGCCCGGACGCAGTTCCACGAGCGTGCCGTCCGGGCCCGGCGCCAGCACTGCGGCGCCGTCGCGGCGGTCGGCGGGCGCGGCCTGGAGGGCTCCGGCAATTCGCGCGTCCGTGGCCGGGCGCGCAGCGGGCGCCGCCTGCGACGCGGCGCCGAGGACGAAGGTCATGACAAGGGCAGTGATCATGGCAGGCCACCTCACGACGGAGGAACGACGGGTGCGGCTGTAATCTACTGCAGTGGGAGCAGATTGGCGAACCTCGCGGGCGGGCCGCGGCATGGCGCTCGTCACCGCGGCGGCCGCCGCGGTGGCCCTCGCGGCGCTAGCCGGCCTGCCTCGCGTCGAATCGATCGCCGGCACAGGCCTTCCCCCTCTGCAGGTGCCTCCCGCGGCCCCTGCACCGTCCGCGGATCCGCGTCCGCCCATGCCGCCGCGCGCGCCGGATGCCGCAGCCGTTGCCACCGCTGCCGCCACGCTGCCGCAGCTCCGGAGCCTCCTCGTCAGCTGGCGCGGCCGCCTGGCCGTCGAGTACTACGCGCCGAAGGTTCGCGCGACCACGCCCGCCAACATCAAGTCGGCGTCCAAGAGCGTCCTGTCGGCGCTCGTCGGCGTGGCGATCGCCCGCGGACACCTGCCGCCGCTCGACACGCCGATCACCCGCTGGTTCCCCTCCCTCCGGGACGCAGACGATGAGCGTAAGCAGGCAATTACGCTCGAACACCTGCTCACGATGCAGACCGGGCTGGCCTCGACGAGCGGCCCGAACTACGGCGCGTGGGTGCGCAGCCGCGACTGGGTCGCGTACGCGCTCGCCAGGCCCATGGTCTCCGATCCCGGCACGTCGATGGAGTACAGCACGGGGACGTCGCACGTCCTCTCGTCCGTCCTGACGACGGCGACCGGCGTGAGCACGTGGCAGTTCGCGCGCGACACGCTCACGCGGCCCCTCGGGTTCACGCTCGCGCGCTGGCCGCGCGACCCGCGAGGCATCTACTTCGGCGGCAACGACATGCTGCTCACACCGCGCCAGATGACGGCGATCGGCGAGCTCTACCTCCACGACGGCGTCGTGCCGCTCGCGGGGCAGGTGGACGTGCTCGCCGACGCGCCCGGCGCCGGCACGCGCCTGCTGCCGGAGGGCTGGGTGGATGCGTCGTGCACCCCCCGCACGCGCTCGCAGTTCGACCCGGACCGCGAATACGGTTACGGCTGGTGGATTCGCGACTTCGGCGGGGCGACCGCGTGCTTCGCCTGGGGATACGGCGGCCAGTACATCATGGTCTTCCGCGACCTCGACCTCGTCGTCGTCGCGACGTCGTCACCCGACGTGAGCGACGAGCGGCACGGCCACCGGCGGCGCCTGCTCGACCTCGTCGCCCGGGAGATCGTGGCGCCTGTGCGCGGCGGCGACGCACTGACGCCGACGCACTGACGCCGACGCACTGAAGACGACGCACCGACGCCGACGTACAGATCAGGCGCGCCCGGACGGCTGATTCGCGCAGCGCCCGCTGGCGACGGCCGCTATG
>JBIQIB010000063.1:0-6319 GCA_044508265.1 Acidobacteriota bacterium | reverse complement strand
TCAGGCGCGCCCGGACGGCTGATTCGCGCAGCGCCCGCTGGCGACGGCCGCTATGGCGCCAAGCAGCGCGCCCGGCCGCACCGGCTTGGCCAGGTGGCGCTGGTATCCCGCCTGCAACGCGTGCTCGCGGTCGGACGCCCGCGCGTAGGCCGTCACGGCAATGGCCGGCACGTCGCTGCCGGGACGGGGTGCGGCCGAACGCACCCGGCGCATCAGTTCGAGTCCGTCCATGCCCGGCAGGCCCAGGTCGCTCACCAGGACGTCCGGCGGCTGCGCCCACAGCGCGTCGAGCGCCTCGGATGCGGTCGCCGCGCCGACGACGACGGCGCCGGCCGAGCCGAGCACGTGCTGGAGAAGATCGAGCGCATCGGGGTTGTCCTCGACGACCAGCACGCGCAGGCCTTCGACGTTGACGGACGTGACCGTCTCCTCGGCGCCGGCCGCCAGCAGCACGGGTGCCGCGGGCGCTTCGTCGGCACCTGCCGCGATGCACGTCGGCAGGCGGACCGTGAATGTTGCGCCCAACCCGAGGCCCGGACTCGCGGCCGACACCTCGCCGCCATGCGCCTCGACGAGGTGCCGCACGAGCGAGAGGCCGACGCCGAGGCCGCCATGTTGCCTGTCGAACGCCGGGTTCACCTGGCGGAACCGGTCGAAGAGCAGCGGCAGGAACGCCGCGTCGATCCCGTGGCCGTCGTCGCGCACGGTGATGGTGACGGCCTGCGGCGTCGCGTCGAGCGACACGTCCACGTGACCGCCCGGGGGCGTGTACTTGATGGCGTTGGACAGGAGGTTCCACACCACCTGCTGGAGACGGTCGGCGTCGCCCACCATCGGTGCCGGCGGCGGCGGCGCCAGCCGAATGGCCACCTGGCGCGCGTCGGCGGCCGGCGTGACGATCTCGATGGCGCGGCGGACGACCTCGGCGGCGTCGCAGTCGGCCAGGCGCAGCCGGAGCTTGCCCGTGACGATCCGCGACATGTCGAGGACGTCCTCGACCAGCTGTCCCAGCGCGACGGCGTTGCGCTCGATCGTCTCCATCGCTCTTGCTGCGTCGGCCGTGCTGAGCGGGTGGGTACGCACGAGGCGGATCCACCCGAGGACCGCATTGAGCGGCGTGCGCAGCTCGTGCGACAAAGTCGCGAGGAACTCGTCCTTGAGCACGTTGGCGCGCTCGGCCTGGACCCGTGCGCTCTCGGCATCGGCGCGTGCCGCACGTTCGCGTTCGAGCAGCAGCTCGAGCTCGTCTTCGAGCCGTTTCTGCAGGGTGATGTCGTAACCCTGCACGAAGATGCCGGAGGGCTCGGCGCGGCCGTCGAAGATGGGCTCATAGACGATGTCGAGCACCACCTGCTCGCCGGCGTCCAGCCCGGGCCGCTGGAGCACGACCGGCACCGATCGGCCGACGAACGCCTCGCCGGTCGCGAGCACACGGTTGAGCCGTTCGATGTAGCCCTGGCTGGCGAGCTCGGGCAGCACCTCGGCGAGTCGTCTTCCCTCCGCCGGACGGTCGCCCACCAGGCGGTAGAACGCGTCGTTGACCATCTCGACGATGTGCGACGGGCCGCGCAGCACGCAAACGAAGCCGGGCGCCTGGTGAAACAGGTTGCGCAGGTGCTGCCGCTCGGCCTCGAGGGCCAGGTTGATCGCCTGGACGTCCTCGGCGCGGCGCAGGACGCCGGCTTCGAGCTGCTCGCTGACGGTGCTCCCGTGGGCCGAGCGCGGCGCGTGCAGCTCGGTCACGTCCACCGTGTGCTGGAGGATGTAGCAGACGCGGCCGTCCTCGCCGGTGATCGGCGTGTGGCTCGCGCTCCAGATGCGGTCTTCCAGCGGCCCGTCGGGCGTGCGTCGGACGCGGTAGGCGATGTGCGCGAGCGTGTCCGGGCGTCCCGTGTCGCGGACGCGCTCGAGCGAGGCCACGAGCAGCCTCGACGGCTCGTTCGACGGGTCGTGCTCGTCGTTCGGAAATGCCTCGACGATGTGCCGCCCGAGCAGCTGGTCGAGCGTGCTCGACGTGACGCGCCTGTACGCGGCGTTCGCCGCGACGAACCGCAGGTTGCGGTCGAGCAGCATGTACGGCTCGGGCAGCCGCTCGAAGACGTCGCCGAAGTCCAGGGCTGTCACGACCCTGCCAGCATACGCCCGAGCCCGCTGGCGTGGAACGGGGGGACCAGAGGACTTCGCGGGAGGCCCCGAACCCGCGCGGCGCTTAGCGGGCCGCGTACCGCCACACGATGCGCGCCAGCGTGTCGTGGTGCCGCTCCAGCGACTCCACGAGGGCAAACTGCGCACGCGCGCGATCGAGGTTCTGGCCGGGCCGCTGAATCCTGTAGTAGGTGTCGCCGGCCAGGTGGTCGGTCAGGAAGCGCAGGCCCTGCTCGAGCGTCATCACACGCGCGGCAACAGGCAGCAGGTCGACCTCTGCGGCGGTCAGGAACGTGCCGGCCGTCGCGAGATAGCCGCGGGCGAGGGCGTCGAGCACCTCGACGCGCGCATGGACGCGCGCGAGATCAGGTTCGTCCTCCGGCGCGGCACTCGCGGCGGTGCGCACCATGTCGCCGAAGTCGTGCGGGGCCAGGCCTGGCATCGTCGTGTCGAGGTCGATGACGCACAGGCCCTCACCCGTCCCGGCGTCGAGCAGCACGTTGTTGATCTTGGTGTCGTTGTGCGTCACGCGCTCCGGAATCGCGCCCGAGGCGTGGGCCTCGGCAAGCTGCGGCACGTCGCCGGCCCGCGCGAGGGCGAACGCGATGGCATCGCGTGCGCCGCCGGCGCGGTTGTGCGCATCGGCGTCGATGGCGGCCACGCAGGCCGCGAAGCGGCGTGGCGTATCGTGGAAATGCGGGATCGTCTCGTGCAGGCGCGGTCCCGGCAGGTCGTTGAGCAACTCCTGGTAGGCACCGAAAGCACGGGCAGCGGCCTCGGCCTGCGCGGGTGTCTCGACGACGTCCACCGTCACGGTGCGTTCGATGAAGTGGTACGTGCGCCACACGTCGCCGACGTCGTCGCGGGCGAACGGCGCGCCGTCGCGTGACGGGACCAGCGTGAGGACGCGCCGCGCCGCGTCGGGCAGGCTGGCGAGCCTGGCGCGGGCATGGGCGAGCACGCGCGCGATGTTGGCCATCAACTCGTCGGGCCGGCGGAAGACTTGGCCGTTCACGCGCTGGTGCACGTAACGGACGCGGCTGCCGCCGCTTTCGTACGTGGCCGCGAACGTGTCGTTGATGTGGCCGGAGCCGTAGGGTTGCGCGTCGACGAGCCGCCCCTCGATGGCGAAGCGCGGGACGACCTGCCGGAGAGCAGCCGCAGCGGGCGGCGTCGTCATTCCGCGTTGACCGGCAGGGCCGCCCGTGCCGTCCAGAGCGGGGACGGGTACTCGCCGTCCGACGTGAGCGCGGCCAGCGCGGCGGCGACGCCGGGGCGGTCTTCGCGATAGGTGACACCGAACCAGCGGCTCGTCGTCGGCAGCACGCGGACGCGGCACGCGCCCTTGCGAACGAGCTGGTCCACGACGCTCGGGATGTAGCACTCGGCGGTCGGGTGCTGGCCATGTTCGCGCAGAAAGGCGCGGAACGTGTCCTCGATCTGCGGAAAGGCCGCCGGCGTGAAGCCCCACATGTTGAGCGACACGGGCTCGTCGCCGGTGAGGCGGACGGGTGCGTCAGGAATCTCCTGATTTTCGACGTGATCGTCCACGGCGGTAATCCTGGTCATCTCCTTGACGCCGGTCAGGTAGCCATCGGCGTCAGTCGTGCAGATCCCGCGTGCGACCGTTCCGTGCGGCGACAGCGTGCGCCGCAGCTCGAACCCGACCATCGCGTAGGTCGGCAGCGTGCCTGCCTTCACGCCGTCGGCGGCCTCCGCAGACGTCAGGAACCCGTGCATCGCCTCGTAGGAGGCGCGCCCGTAGAAGTCGTCGGCGTTGATGGCGGCAAACGGCTCGCGCACGATGTCGCGGGCGGCGCGGATGGCGTGCGCGGTGCCCCAGGGCTTCTCGCGCGCACTCGTCACGGGAATGTCGGCAGGGACGTCGTCGAGCTCCTGGAAGCAGATGTCCACCGGCACCTGGCTGGCATAGCGCGGGACGATGACGTCGCGGAACGCGTCCTCGAAGTCGCGGCGGATCACGAACACGACCCGGGTGAAGCCGGCGCGGACCGCGTCGAAGATCGCGTAGTCCATCATCGTCTCGCCTGCCGGGCCCATGCCGTCGAGTTGCTTGAGGCCGCCGTACCGGCTGCCCATGCCGGCGGCGAGAAGGAGCAGCGTCGCCATCGGGACAGGATAGCTCGCCTCATGCTTCATGCTTCATGCTTCATGCCTAATGCCTAATGCCTAATGCCTAATGCCTGATGCCTGATGCCTGATGCTTGATGCTTCGTGCGCTGACGGCGGACGCACGCCGAGGTGCTGCACGCCTCGAGATGGCGCGCGGATCTACCGACAAGCCGGCAAGCTGACAAGCTGACTGGCGGACCCGCCGACCCGCCGACCCGCCGACCCGCTGACGTGTCCGTGCCATAATCCGCGCACCGCTCATGACCCTTTCAGCAATCGATTGGGCGATCGTTCTCGCCTTCTTCGCGCTTTCGCTCGGCATCGGCGTCTGGGTGGCGCGCCGCGCCGGCGGCTCGTCGTCCGAGTTCTTCCTGTCGGGACGCCAGCTCCCGTGGTGGCTCCTCGGATGCTCGATGGTGGCGACGTCGTTCTCGACCGACACGCCGAACCTGGTGACCGACCTCGTGCGATCGCACGGCGTCGCGGGCAACTGGGCGTGGTGGGCGTTCCTGCTCACCGGGATGCTGACGACGTTCCTCTACGCGCGGCTGTGGCGGCGTTCGAACGTGCTCACCGACATCGAGTTCTACGAGCTGCGCTACAGCGGCCAGTCGGCGGCGTTCCTGCGAGGCTTCCGCGCCGTCTATCTGGGCGTGCTGTTCAACGTGATGATCATGGCGAGCGTCACGCTGGCCGCGATCAAGATCGGCAGCGTCATGCTCGGCCTCAGCCCGGTGCAGTCGGTGGCCGCGGCCATGCTCGTCACCGTGGTCTTCAGCACCCTCGGCGGCTTCCGCGGCGTCATCCTGTCGGACTTCGTCCTGCTCATCGTGGCGCTGATCGGCGCGTTCATGGCGGCGTACGTCGCCGTCAACCATCCCGCCGTCGGCGGCCTGCGCGCGCTGTTTGCCCATCCCAACGTGGTGCCCCGCATGGCGGTCGTGCCGCCCTTCGATCTCTCGACGCCCGAGAGCCGCGACTTCCTGCTCGGGTTCCTCGTGATTCCGCTGGCGGTCCAGTGGTGGAGCGTGTGGTACCCGGGCGCCGAGCCCGGCGGCGGCGGCTACATGGCGCAGCGGATGCTGGCCGCGCGCACGCAGCGCGACGCCATGAAGACGACGCTGTTCTACAACATGGTGCACTACGCGGTGCGCCCGTGGCCGTGGATCCTGGTGGCGCTCGCCTCGCTCGTGGTCTTCCCCGACCTCGACTCGCTGCAGCGCGCGTTCCCGCACGTGCCCGCCGACAAGATCGGCCACGACCTGGGCTACTCGGCGATGCTGACGTTCCTGCCGACGGGCATGCTCGGCCTCGTGCTCGCGTCCCTGCTGGCGGCCTACATGTCCACGATCTCGACGCACCTGAACTGGGGCGCGTCGTACGTCGTCAACGACGTCTACAAGCGCTTCATCGAGCCCGAAGCGGACGAGAAGCGGCTGGTGCTCGTCGGGCGCGTGACGACCGTCGTGATGATGGTGCTCGCGGCGGTGCTGTCGCTGCAGCTGACCAACGCCATCCAGGCGTTCCAGATCATGCTGCAGATCGGCGCGGGCACGGGACTGCTGTTCATCCTGCGCTGGTTCTGGTGGCGCATCAACCCGTGGAGCGAGCTGACGGCGATGGTCGCCAGCTTCGCCGTCGCGCTGGTGCTGCAGTTCTCCGACGTCGCCGTCGGCTGGCCCGACTACCAGCGGATCTGGGTCAGCGTCCTCATCACGACGTGCATCTGGGTCGGCGTCACGTTCGTCACGCCGGCCACCGACACGCAGACGCTGCGCGAGTTCGTGCGGCGCACCAACCCGGGCGGGCCCGGGTGGCGCGCGGTGCTCGACGGCGCTGTCGCCGACGGGCAGCCGATCCAGCCGCTGCACGACGCGACGAACATCCCGCGCGGGCTGGTGTGCACGCTGCTCGGCACGGTTGCCGTCTACGCGTGCATCTTCGGCGTCGGCATGTATCTCTACGGGCAGCTGCTCGCGGGCGTGCTGCTGACCGGCGTCACGGTGGGCTCACTGGCCGCGCTGTTCGTCGTGTGGCGGGG
>JBIQIB010000215.1:0-3404 GCA_044508265.1 Acidobacteriota bacterium | reverse complement strand
CCCTCGGCGCCGTCGTCCTGGCGTGGCTCGTGGGCGTGCCCGTACCGGCTGCCGGGCAGTCGAGTGAGCGGCCGTTTCGGGGCTTGTTCGGGCGCCTGCCGGGCTCGTCCGAGACGCGCCAGCAGAACCTGGATTTCAACGCGTCGTTGTACGCAGGGTACGACGACGACATCTTTGCCAGGGGGAGCGGCATCCGCCGCCCCGGCCAGCGAATCGGCGGAAGCTTCCTGGGCGGCCAGGGCAGGCTCGGCTACGCGCGGAACTCCGAGACCGGCCGGTTTGCCGCGTCGGTGTCCTCGGCGGTTCGATGGGTGGAGGCAACGGAAGAGGTGGTGCCGACGTATCACGCCGCGCGGATCACGTACGGAAAGTCGTTGACGCCGCGGACCACGCTCAGCCTCGCACAAACCGTGGCCTACCGGCCGTACTTCTCGATCGTTCCGTTTTCGACGCCCTCGACGCTGGATACTCCCATCGAGGATCCCGAGACGGATCCGGGCCTGGCCCTTCCGGGGGTGGACCTGGGCCCGGAGGGGCCTGACGACCTCACCGTGGGTGCCAGCCGTACCGGAATCACGTACGGCGGCTCGGCCGCCCTCCGGCGCACATTGACGCCACGATCGTCGCTTGCCTTCGTTGCCGGGTACGGGTTCACCGACTTCGGTTCCCAGTTCGATGACGTCAGCAACCGTCGGCTGCGTGGTGCCTTCCGCTACTCGTACAACCTCACGCGGTACGCGTCGCTGCGCCTCGGCTACGGCTACAGGACACTCCGCACGCGTACGGGAACGACGACGGACAACCATGACATCGACGTGGGCGTGCAGTACGGGCGGCCGTTCACGTTCGGCCGTGGCCGCACGACGTTCTCGTTGACGACTGGCTCGGCCATGGTCGTGCGCGATCGCGTCAACGTCGAGGGCGGGAGCGGCGACCGGTTCGTGCTGCGGGCGCTCGGGACGGCCACCCTCCGTCACGATTTCAGGGGGCCCTGGCAGGCGCAGGCCGTCTATGTACGCTCAGTGGCTTTTCTCGACGGCCTGTCCGAACCTTTCGAAGGCGACAGGGTCACGGCGACGCTGGGAGGCTGGCTTGGCCGCCGAACCGACCTCAGCATGTCGGCCGGTTACGTCACGGGGTCCGTCGGGCTCTCGCGCCGGAACTTCAACACGGCACTCGCCACCGCGCGGATTCGGACGGCGCTCTCGTCGCACGTCGCGTTGTTTGCCCAGTATCACTATTACCAGTACGACTTCGCGTCCTCGCTGGCCGAGCAGCTCGTCGTCGCACCCGAGCTCGAACGGCAGGGTGTGCGGGCGGGGCTCACGTTCTGGTTGCCTCTTGCACGGTAGGTAAGGAGTCGTCTCAATGCTGCCCACACAGCAAATCAATCCGGAGTGGTTGCTGGCCGTCGCTCGCCGACGCCTCTGGTACTTCGTCATCCCGCTGGTCATCGGGGCCATCGGCGCGGGCGTCTACCAGTACCTGCAGCCCAACCGCTATCGGTCCACGGCCATCGTGCTCGTGATGCCTCCGCAGGTCCGGGTGGCCGCCAACGTCGGGCCGCAACTGTCGCTGGCCAGCCGTCTGCGGATGCTGCAGCAGGAAGTGCTGAACCGGTCGCGCCTCGAACGCATCATCCACGACTTCGATCTCTATCCGAAGGAACGCGCGACAGGCATCATGGAGGACGTCGTCGCCGCGATGCGTCGTGACATCAGCGTCTCGAATCCGCTCGGTGCGTCTCGGCGCAATCAGGGGACGTCGTTCACGCTGTCGTTCACGGCAGACGACCCTCGCCTCGCGCAGCGCGTCGCAGAACGACTGACGGCGCTGTTCATCGAGGAGAACCTGCGGCAGCGCGAGACGCTCGCCGAAGGTACCGACCAGTTCCTGTCGGCGGAGGTCGAGAACGCCCGTCGCCGGCTCGAAGAGACCGAGAAGCAGCTCGAAGACTACAAGCGGCAGTTCGGCGGACAGCTGCCGGCCCAGCTCAACTCGAACCTGTCGGCGTTGCAGGGGATCCAGAACCAGGTCCAGAGCCTGCACGAGTCGATCGGGCGGGACAGGGCCGAGTTGCTCCTGATCGAACGACAGCTGAGTGACCTCACCGCCACGTCGTCGGTCGCGGCCGACGGTGACGGCCCGCTCGACCTGCCGGTCGCCGTGAGCACCCCGCACGATGCAGCCCTCGCGAAGGCACAGGCCGAGCTCGAGGCGCTGCTGCTCCGCCTCACGCCCGATCACCCGAACGTCGTGCGTCAGCGTCGCGTCGTCGCCGACCTGCAGGAGCGGGCCAATGCCGCACAGCTCCAGCGTCCGCTGGCGCCGACGAGCCCCGTCGGGGCGCCCGGCGGGAACTCGCGGGTGCGGAACCAGGTCGCCGAGCTGCAGGCGCGCATGAACCAGGTGCAGCTCAACATCCAGAACAAGGAGCGTCAGATCGAGGCGAGGCAGGCGCAGGCCGCGGTCTACCAGGGGCGCATCGACGCCGCGCCGGTGCGCGAGTCGGAGCTGATCTCCCTGACGCGCGACTACGAGACGCTGCGCGATCGCTACAACGTCCTGCTCTCGCGGAGTGAGGATGCGAAGGCCGCCGCCAACATGGAGCGGCGCCAGGTGACCGAGCAGTTCCGCATCGTCGACCCCCCGCGCGTCCCGGAGCGTCCGCTGAACCCGAACAGCATGAAGACGAGCCTCATGGGCGGCATCGCCGGCCTGGGCCTCGGCGCGCTGCTCGTCGGCCTGCTCGAGTACCGCGACAGGACGTTCCGGACCGAGGCCGACATCCTCTCGGCCCTGGCGCTGCCGGTCATCGCCGTGGTTCCGGCCATGCAGACGACACGCGAGCGGCGGCGGCAGCTGCGGCGGCGCTGGATGCTCTCGGCCACAGGGTTGGCGACCGTCGTCATCGGCACGGCCGTGCTCGTGTGGAAGTTCGGACTCTAGCCCATGTACGAAGCCTTCTATGGCCTGCGCGAGCGTCCGTTCGAGCTGACCGCCAATCCGCGCTACCTGTTCCTCACGGGCAAGCACCGGGAGGCGCTGAGCACGCTGATCTACGGGCTGTCGGCCCGCAAGGGCCTCACCGTGCTCACGGGCGACGCGGGCACCGGCAAGACGACGCTGCTGTGCGCCGCGCTGGCGCAGTGGCAGGCGGCCGGGCACCTGGTCGTGGCGCTGAAGAACCCGACGCTCACGCGAACCGAGTTCCTGCAGTTCCTTGCCCGGGAGTTCGGCCTGAGCGCCGAGGCGGCACGGTCGAAGACCGTCCTGCTCCAGGAGATGGAGGCGCTGCTGCGCCAGCGCCACGAAGCCGGGCTGCTGACGGCGCTCGTGCTGGACGAAGCGCACAGCATGCCGATTGACCTGCTGGAGGAGGTCCGACTGCTGGCCAACATCGA
>JBIQIB010000214.1:0-3413 GCA_044508265.1 Acidobacteriota bacterium | reverse complement strand
CGCGCGGGTCGAGGCCACCCGACATCTGGTCGCGCAGGATGCGGCTGAAGCCGCTGATGGCGCGGAGCGGCGCCCGCAGGTCGTGCGAGACCGAATAGCTGAACGCCTCGAGCTCGCGGTTCTTGCGCTCGAGGCCTTCCACCAGCGCGGCACGAAGCTCGGCCACCTGCCTCGCGGCCCTGGCCTCGGTCGCCTCCAGCTCGCGGCGCAGGAGTTCCTCGCGGACGCTGCGCGTGTCGTCCTCCACCTGCTTCCGGCGGATCTGCGCGGCCACGCGCGCCCTCAGCACGTCCACCTCGGTGCTGGCCGGCACGTAGTCGTCGGCGCCCGCCTCGAGCGCCTCGATCGCCTCGCGGCGCGGGTGCCCGCGGCCGAGCACCAGGATGGGGATGTCGCGCCCGGCAGGCGCGGCCGTGAGCTCACGGCACCACTGGCACGTGGCGTCGTCGGCACGTTCGGCGTGCAGCAGGATGCAATCGACGGGCTGCACGGCGAGCACCGCCATCGCCTCGGCGATGCCCTCCACGCGGATCAGATCGTATCCGTCCTCGCGCAGCGCGGCGTCGGCACCCTGCGCGCCGTGCCCGGCGGGGTCGACGAGCAGGAGCTTGCGCATGCCCCTGAGCGTTCGGCGCGGCTCGGCCACCGGCAGCGCGGTGCCCGACTGGCGCAGCAGCGCAGCCAGCCTGGCCAGGACGAGCGACGGATCCACGTCCTTGCGGGCAAACGCGTCCGCGCCGGCCTCGAACGCCCGAAGCTCGATCTCCGGCGCCTCTGACGCGGTCAGCAGCAGGCACGGGACGCGTCGGAGCGCGACGTCGAGCCGCAGTTGCCTGATCACGTCCGCGCCGTCCATGCCGGGCAGGCCGGCGTCTACGATGACGGCGTCGGGCCGGCTGGCGCCCGCGAGGCGGAGGCCTTCCTCGCCACTCGCAGCTTCGCGGACGACGTAACCCGCCCCGGTGAGCGCGTCGTGCAGGGCACGGCGGAACGTGATGCTGTCGTCGATGACGAGCACGGTGGCGGCGTCACCTGCCGGCTCCTCCCGGCGCATGCGGATCAGCTCCTCGGTCCTCGCGATGAGGTACGCCGCGTCGTAGGGCTTGCCGACGTACTCGTCGGCGCCAGTGCTGAGGCCACGCAGGCGGTCGCGCACCTCGCCCTCCGACGAGAGCATGATCACGGGCACGTCGGCGAGCCCTTCACGTTGCCGGATCTCGGCGAGCAGGTCGATGCCGTTGGCGTCGGGCAGCAACAGGTCGAGGACGATGGCGTCCACGGCGTGCCGGCGGACGGCGACGCGGGCCTCCTCGGCCGAGGCGCACAGGATGGGCTCGAGCCCCGCGGCTTCGTACGCGTCGGCCAGATCCATCCGGACCGTGAGGCTGTCGTCTACGATGAGAACCGTGTGGCTCATGGGCGTTCGCGTGGCTGCTGCAGGGCTGCCGCCGCGAGCGCGGGCCCGATTTCCGACAGGGGGAGGATATGGACGGCGGCGCCGAGCCGCGCCGCCTCGCGCGGCATGCCGTATACGACAGAAGACGCCTCATCCTGCGCGATCGTGTACCCGCCGGCCGCCCGTATCGCGAGCAGGCCGCTCGCGCCGTCACGTCCCATGCCTGTCAGGAGGCACGCCGCGACGCCCGGGCCGTACTCGGCGGCCAGCGACTCGAAGAGGACGTCCACCGAGGGGCGGCACGAATGACGCTCCGCCTCGTGCGAGAGCCGGAAGCGTCCGCCGCGCACCAGCATGTGCTGCCCGGACGGCGCCAGGCTGACCCGGCCCGCCGTATCGGCCACGGCAGCGCCATCAGCCGGGCTCTCCACCCGGAAGCCCGTCTGCCCCCCGAGCCACTTCGCGAACGCCTGCCCGAAGGGCTCGTTGATGTGCAGCACGAGGAGCACCGGCAGCGGGAAGGGCCGCGGCAGCTCCTGCAGCACGCGCAGGATGGCACCCGGTCCACCGGTGGACGCGCCGATGGCGACGATGCGTGACGCACCGCGCTGTTGCCCGTTGCCGTCGGCCGAGACGACGACCCGGGTTCCCGCTGACGCGTTGAGCCTGGCGCGAAGGTGCGGAATCGGGCGCACCCGCGAGACGACGCGCACGGCAGCCAGGAAGGCCGCCTCCCACACGCCCTCCGCCTCCGTGCCGGTGGGCTTCTCCACCACGTCCACCGCGCCTGCCGCGAGCGCCTCGCAGGTCTTCACGATCTCGCCACGGTTCAGCGACGACGAGACGATCAGGATCGGCGTCGGGCAGTGCGCCATGATGTACTCGGTCGCGGCGAGCCCCGTCATGACCGGCAGCATCATGTCCATCGTCACGACGTCGGGCCGCAGCGCCTCGCACAAGGCGATGGCCTGCTGCCCGTCGCCCGCCTCGCCGACGACGTCGATGTCGGACTGCGACGACAGCACCGTGCAGAGATGACGGCGGACCGTGAGGGAGTCTTCGACGACGAGGACCCTGATGCGGGAGGTCATGGCTGGGTCAGGCTCCTGATCTGCCTGAGGAGCTCGTGCTGGTCGAACGCGCTCTTGACGATGTAGGCGTTGGCGCCGGCCGCGAATCCGCGCTCGCGATCTTCCGGCGCGCTGCGCGACGTCACGAGGATGATCGGCGTCCGCGCGAGCAGCGGGTCGGCGCGCACGCGCTCCACGAACGTGAAGCCGTCGATGTCGGGCATCTCGACGTCCACGAGGTACAGCGCGTAGTCGCCCGTACGGGCCCGTTCGAGCCCTTCGAGGCCCGAGCTGGCGAGACCCACGCGATAGCCGGCCGCCTCGAGGATGCTCTGCTCGAGCATCCGGGTGGTCAGCGAGTCGTCCACGACGAGGATGCCCGTCTGCCGCGCCCGCGGCACCTCCGGCACGACGTCGTCGGCGCTTGCCCCGGTGATGAGCACCTGGGGGTCCAGGATCAGCCGCGGACTGCCGCCGGGGTCGAGCGCCGCGCCCGCGACGACAGGGCTGGCCGGTGCGAGGGCGGGCAGGGGCCGTACGGTGAGGATCGCCGTCCGGACGATGCGGTCCACGACGACCACGGCCGCGCGGCCGCCGTGGCGGACCACCAGCGCCGGCCGGTGCGCTATCGACGGCACCTCCGCATCTGGCGCCAGCAGGCGGCGTAACGCGACGACCGGCAGGCTCTTGTCGTCCACCGCCAGCATCGTGCCCTGTGCCGAGCGCGCGAGCCGGCGCTCGTCAATCGTGAGCGTGCTGGTGACCACCTCCAGCGGCAGCGCGGCGGCCACGTCCGCGGCGTCCACGAGGAGCGCCGGCAGCGACGCGATCGCGAACGGGACGATCACCTCGACGGTGGTGCCCTCCCCCGCCCTGGTGCTGATGCCGACGCGTCCGCCGAGCCGTGCCGCGGCGTCACGGACCACGCCGAGTCCGACGCCCCGGCC
>JBIQIB010000003.1:73234-79391 GCA_044508265.1 Acidobacteriota bacterium | reverse complement strand
GAGGAGGCGACGGTTGGCGATGGCAAACCGAATCCGTTCGTCGAGCGACTCGCTGTCACTGCGCACGCTCCGAGCCTACACCGGCTCAATCTCGAATAATCGGCCCAGGCAGGCACGCGTCGCGACGCTCCTCCGTGCCTCCTCCTCCGTTCCTCCTCCTCCACTCCTCGTCCTCCATTCCTTCTCTCCTCCGTTCCTCCGCTCCTGCTCCTCCGTTCCTTCCCTCCTCCCTTCCTCCAGTCCTCGCCGTCGATCAGCCTTACCTGTCTTCCCCTTGCGCCTGCTGCTGCGGGAGTTCGAGAGGCTCGGCGGGTGCGGCAGCCGCCGCCTCGCGCGGACGCGCACGCAGCCGCGACCACGCCAGCCCCACGAACGCCGACAGGAGGTAGACGTACGCGAGGGTGAGCAGCGTCCACTGCGGGAACGTCGCGATGGCTGCGATGCCGAGCGCCGCGACGAACAGCCCGTTCACCGGACGCCGCCGGCCGAAGTCGATGGTCTTGAAGCTGCGGTACTTGATGGTGCTGACCATCAGCAGCGCCGGCACCAGCAGCATCGGGACGGCGAGAATCGCGTACCAGTCGGTGAGGCCGAAGGGATAGGCAAAGACGGTCGCGGCGGGCACGCCGGCAGCCGCCGGACTCGGCATGCCGACGAAGTAGCGCTTGTCGGGGTTGCTGCCCGTCTGGATGTTGAAGCGCGCGAGGCGGATGGCCGCGGCCGAGACGAACACGAAGCCGACGGCCCAGCCCACGCGCCCATAGGCGCTGAGCCCCCACGTGTAGCTGAGCACCGCCGGCGCCATCCCGAACGAGACGACGTCGGCGAGCGAGTCGAACTCGCGTCCGAAGTCGCTCGACGCGCCCGTCAGCCGCGCGATGCGTCCGTCGAGCATGTCGAGGACGACGGCGATGCCGATGAAGGGCGCGGCCGTCGCATACTCGCCGCGCGTCGCGAAGATGATGCACGCGTAGCCGCAGAACAGGTTGGCAAGCGTGAAGAGGCTCGGCAGGAGGTACATCCCGCGGCGGAAACGCCGCGCCTCTGCGTTGCGCCGCCTGAGCACCTGCAGCATCGGCATGGCGTCAGCTCCAGCGGGCGATGACGCTCTCGCCCCCGCGGACGCGATCGCCCGTCCGCACCAGCAGCCGGCACGCGCGCGGCACGAAGACGTCCATCCGCGACCCGAACTTCATCACCCCGAACCGCTCCCCCGTGACGACCTCGTCCCCCACCTGCGCGCGGCAGACGATGCGGCGGGCCAGCACCCCCACGACCTGCCGGCTGACCACCGTGCGGTCGCCGCGGCGGATCCACATCTCCGTGCGCTCGTTCTCTGCGGCCGCGCGCTCGTCGTAGGCCGGCAGGAACTGCCCCGGGGTGTACGCGATGCGCGTCACTTCCCCACCGAACGGCACGCGGTTCACGTGGACGTCGAGCGGCGACAGGAAGATGCTGACCTGGTCCCACTCGCCGGACGGCGCGACGCCGGCCTCGCCGGGCCCGGCATACACGACCTGGCCGTCCGCGGGTGACACGACGATGTCGGGGTGCTGTGGCGGATATCGCTCGGGATCGCGGAAGAAGAACGTCATGAAGCCGGCGAGCCCGAGCAGCGGCAGCCCCAATCCCGTTCGACGGCGCGCGAGCAGCAGCGCGGCCGGGAGCAGCGTTCCGGCAATGAATGGATACCCTGCGCGATCGAATCTCATGCCGTGTCATCGTCTCACGGCAGGGCCCGGTTGGCGCACCCGTCGCGCGCCCGAAACGAAGAAGCCCGTCACGACGGGTGACGGGCTGTGCGAAAACCGGAGAACCGTGACCGCTACGCGGGGTGACTGGCCATCGTCGCCGCGCTCGCCGAGGCTGGGCGCGTGTAGCGTTTCAGGATGTCCTCCATGCGGTCCTTCAGCATCAGTTTCCGCTTCTTCATGAGCACTTCCTCGCGTTGTTCGTCGTCCGAGAGGTGGGGCCTACCGGCGTAGAGCCTGAGCCGCTCATCGAGCTCGTGGTGACGGTCGTAGAGGGTCCGGAACTCTGCGTCGGTGCGGAGCAGTTGCTCCTTGAGCTCCTGTGCATCGGGCATCGCTGCCTCCTTGCTGGCGGGGGAACCTCAAGGGTGTTCCCCCGGGTTCTGAAGCGCACTCTACCACCCGGATCCGGCAGGCGCAAGCCGGTCAGGACGGCCCTCTGCGGCGGGCCCATCCCAGCGCATCAGGACGGCGTCTTCGACCGGTCCGACGTAGTAGGACGGCCGTCTTCCCACCTCGCGAAACCCCGCGCGAACGTACAGCGCGATGGCGGCCGCGTTGGACTGGCGCACCTCGAGATGCAGCCCGTACGGCAGTCGCGGGCCGAGCTCCGCCATCGCATGCCCGAGCAGGGCGCGCGCGTGCCCGCGGCGCCTGTCGTCGGGATTTACGGCCAGCCGCAGCACCTCGCCTTCGCCGGCAACCAGACGCACGAGCAGCGCGGCGACGAGCCGGCCCCGTGCATCGCGCCGCCACGCCAGCGTCAGCTCGCCGGCCAGCAGGCCGCGATAGCTGTCGGCGTCCCACGGCGCCTCGAACGCCCGCGCGTCGAGCGACGCCAGCGCTTCGGCATCGTCGGGCCCGGCCGGGCGGATGACGCCGCCAGGGGCGGTGTGCACCACGGTTCAGGCTCCCGACACGGGCGCGCCGTCACGTTCGCGGGCGACCACGGCGTCGGGTTTCCGGAGATATGTGGGTGCGACGGCATGCGGCGCGACGCCGGCCGCCGCGGGATCGCAGGCGAGGCGCGCGAGCAGGCCAGCGGGAAGTCCGACGGCGACGTGCGAGATCACGTGTCCCTGCAGCGCGTCCACGAGGGTGGCGCCAGACGTCTCCCATGCGTCGCCCGTGACGAGAATCGGCTGGGCCCCGGCCTCGCCAATGGCGTCCCGCCAGCGTGCGGCCGCCCCTTCGGGAATGTCGACGAACGGCTCGACGACGGCCTCGAGGCGGCTCGGGGTTTGGCGCCCCGCGCCGCTGTCCGCGGCCCTGTATGCCGCCGTGAAGACCTCGCCGCGCATGCCGCGCATCCAGGTGCCGACGACCGCCCCGACGGGTGCCTGCTGCGACGCGCCCCACGCGAGCACCTCGAGCGTGGATGCGACGAACACATCTCGCTCCAGCCCGAGGGCGAGGCCCTGCACCGTCGCCAGGCCCACGCGCAGGCCCGTGAAGCCGCCCGGACCCGACAGCACGGCGAGGCGATCGACGTCGGCGAGCGTGTGTCCCGCATCGCCGAGCGCCGCCAGCAGCCACTCGGGCAGCCGCTCGGCCTGGGTGCGCGACGGGTCGCCGGCGCTCTCGACGAGCACGGCGCCATCGCGCGCCACCGCGACGCTGCCGGCTCGCGTGGACGTGTCGAGGGCGAGAACGAGCATGGTAGACTGCCGCCTTCAGGCGACACGCGCCCCATTGTAGCCGCGGGCCTTCGCCGCTTGCCGGTGTCCGACTCCATCATCACTGCGCCAACGACCTCGCTGACGCCAGCCATGCGTCAGTATCAGGAGGCGAAGCGTCTGCATCCCGACGCCCTGCTGTTCTTCCGCATGGGCGACTTCTACGAGATGTTCTACGAGGACGCCGTCGTCGCGGCGCGCGCCCTCGAGCTGACGCTGACCTCGCGCTCGAAGGACGCGGCCGGCGGCGGCATCCCGATGTGCGGCGTGCCCTACCACGCGGCCGACGGCTACGTCGCGCGCCTCGTGCGCCAGGGCTTCCGCGTCGCGATCTGCGAGCAGGTCGAAGATCCGAAGACCGCGAAAGGCGTCGTCAAGCGTGAGGTGACGCGTGTGGTCACGCCCGGCACGCTGACCGACGCCGGCCACCTCGACGCCCGTGCGCCGGCGCTGCTCGGCGCGCTGCTGCCGGCGCAGAATGACGCCCGCGTGCCGCCGGAGGCGCGCGTGCACGCGGCCGCGTGGATCGACGTCTCGACCGGCGAGTTCACGGCGTCGGAGTACCGCGGTCCCGACGGCCTGCGCCAGCTCGCCGAAGACCTTACCGTCCAGCGGCCGCGCGAAGTCCTGCTGCCCGAGGGCGTGGACGTCGACACGTGGCTGCCCGAACTGTCGCGCCTCGACACGACGAGGACGGTGCGCGACGCCTGGCACTTCTCGCTCGACGTCGCCGAGCGCCTGCTGTGCGAGCAGCTGCAGACCAGCGGCCTCGCGGGGTTCGGCCTCGACGGCCGTCCGAAGGCGGTGGCGGCGGCCGGCGCGCTCGTCCAGTACCTGCGCGACACGCAGAAGGCCGACCTTGCGCACGTCCGCGCGATCGCCTATCGCGACAAGAGCGACGGCCTGCTCATCGACGCGACGACGCTGCGGCATCTCGAGGTGGTGTCGTCGACCGAAGGCACGCGTGAAGGATCGCTGCTCGGTGTCCTCGACGCCACCGTGACCTCGATGGGCGCGCGCCTGCTGCGCGCGTGGCTGCTGAAGCCGCTCGTCGACCTCGACGCCATCCGCGACAGGCTCGACGCCGTCGAGGATCTCGCGTTTCGCGCCATCGAGCGGGGCCGGCTCCGGGAGGCGCTGGAGACGGTGCACGACGTCGAGCGCCTCGTGTCGCGCGTGGCCATGGGCTCGGCCGGGCCGCGCGATCTCGTCGCGCTCGGCCGCTCGCTCGGGGCCGTGCCTCACGTGGTCGACGCCGTGACGCCGCTGCAGGCACCGCTCGTCCGGCGCCTGGCCGACGGCATCGACCCGCTCGAGGACGTCCGCGACCGCATCGCGTCCACGCTCGTGGACGACCCACCGGCGCTCGTCCGCGAAGGAGGCTTCATCCGCGACGGCGCCGACGCCACGATCGACGAGTTGCGCGACGTCAGCCGCTCGGGCAAGGCACACATCTCGGCCATGGAGGAGGCCGAGCGGCAGCGCACGGGCATCACGTCGCTCAAGATCCGGTTCAACCGCGTCTTCGGCTACTACCTCGAGGTGTCGAAGTCGAACCTGCACCTGGTGCCGGCCGACTACATCCGTAAGCAGACGATTGCCGGCGGCGAGCGCTTCATCACCGCGGCGCTCAAGGAGTACGAGGAGAAGGTGCTGCACGCCGACGAACGGCTGCAGCAGCGCGAGCAGCAGCTGTTCGAGGACCTGCGCGCGGCCGTGGCCGCCGAGGCCGTCCGCCTCCAGGCGACGGCCCGCACGCTGGCAGCCTTCGACGTGCTCGCCGGCCTGGCCGAGGTCGCGACGACGCGCAACTACAGCAAGCCGCACGTGCACGACGGCGACGACCTCGTGCTCACCGAGGCGCGCCATCCCGTCGTCGAGACGATGGTCAGCGAAGCGTTCGTGCCGAACGACCTCGCGCTCGACGGCGAGGCGCAGCAGCTCGTCGTGCTGACCGGCCCGAACATGGGCGGCAAGAGCACCTACCTGCGGCAGACAGCGCTCGTCTGCCTGATGGCGCAAGCCGGGTCGTTCGTGCCGGCGCGTCAGGCCAAGCTGCCGATCGTCGATCGCATCTTCGCGCGCGTCGGAGCGGCCGACAACATCGCACGCGGCCAGTCCACGTTCATGGTCGAGATGCAGGAGACCGCGAGCATCCTGCACACGGCGACGTCGCGCAGCCTTGTCGTCCTCGACGAGATCGGCCGCGGGACGGCGACCTTCGACGGCCTGAGCATCGCGTGGGCCGTGGCCGAGTACCTGGCGACGCACCCCACGTCGCGGCCGAAGACGCTGTTTGCCACGCACTACCACGAGCTCACCGACCTCGCGGACGCGCTGCCGGGCGTCATCAACTACCACCTGATGGTGCGCGAGTGGCAGGACCAGATCGTGTTCCTGCGCAAGGTCGTCCCGGGGCGGTCCGACAGGAGCTACGGCATCCAGGTCGCACGGCTGGCGGGGCTGCCGGCGCAGGTCGTGCGCCGTGCGCGCGAGATCCTGTCGGGCCTCGAGGCAGACGAACTGAGTCGGGGCGGGCGGCCCACGCTGTCGAGCCGCGAGCGCGAGCCGAAGGGCCAGCAGCTCGGGCTGTTCCAGCAGCCGGCCGTGGATCCGCTGCGCGACAAGCTGCGCGAGGTGGACGTGAACTCGCTCACCCCGCTCGCCGCGCTGACCCTCCTCGCCGAACTCAAGGACGAACTGTAGGTAGGGACGGCTCTCCGAGCCGTC
>JBIQIB010000003.1:69824-73134 GCA_044508265.1 Acidobacteriota bacterium | reverse complement strand
TGGTCCACGAGCAGGGCCGCCACGGCGTCAGGCGCCTCGGCGTGAATCCAGTGCCCGCCCTCCAGATGGTGCAGGTGCACCTGCGACGTCGCCTGCCCCAGCCGTTCGAGCCGCTCGACGGCGTCCTCCGTGATGACGTTCGACGTGCTGGCCTTCAGCACGTGCAGGTCGTGCCCGGCGGCCGGCCGCTCGAGCACCGCCCAGAGGTCCGTCGCGAAGAAGTCACGCAGCAGCCCCTCCATCACATCGAAGTCGAGGCCCCAGCGATACCCGTCAGGCGTCCGCTCGAGGTTCGTGGACATCCACTGCGCCACGCCCGTCGAGAAACCGCCGGCCTCGATGCCCGCGACGACGTCGGCCCGCGTCGTGAACGTGTCGGGCAGGCCGCGTACCACTTCCAGCATCCGCCACGCGCTGCCGCTCGGCTCCCTGGCCGCCGGCGTCGAGTCGATCAGCCACGTCTGGAGCGGCTGCGCCTTGAGCCGCGCGGCGAGGGTCAGGGCGACCTTGCCGCCGTAGGAGTGACCGAGGACGGCGGACGCCGTCACGCCGCTCTCGGTGAGCCAGCGCGCGAGTTCCGCGGCCATCCCGTCGAGCGTCGCAATCCCGGCCTCGCGGACGGAGTCGCCGTGATGCGGCAGATCGACCAGCCAGCACGTGTACTCCGGACGACGTTCGATCACGCGGCGGGCGATGGCCTGCCAGTTGCGTCCGCGACCGTAGATGCCGTGAAGCATGACCAGGTGACGGTCGCCGGGGCTGGACCCAGGCACGGATGTCGCCGACACGCGCGCGGCAGGAGAGGCAGTCACGTGCTCACGGTATCCTTGGTGAGGCTGCCCTGCCAACGTGCACGACGATCAACCCACCCTCTTTCCGCTCTCGCCGCCACCCCGGCCCGGACGCGACGATCTCGCGGACGACTTGCCGCCCGCGCCCGCCGGCGACCCGCACGCCGACGTCCGCGCGCTCGCAGACCGCGTGCCGATGCTCGTGCGCTTCGGGACGTCGAGCTGGAGCTTCCCCGGCTGGAGCGGCATCGTGTACCGGCGTCCGCGCACCCAGGCCGAGCTCGCCCGTCACGGCCTGGCCGAGTACGCACGCTACCCGCTCTTCCGCACGGTGGGCATCGACCGCAGCTACTACGCGCCGCTGACGCCCGACGACCTGCGCCGGTACGCCGCGCAGCTGCCGCCCGGCTTCTCCTGCTGCGCGAAGGTGCCGGCGATGTATGCCTCGCCGATCCTGCCCGGCACCGGACGCGACACGCCGCCGCAGCCGAATCACGACTTTCTCTCGGTGGACGGCTTCGCACGCGACGTGCTCGAGCCGTGGACGCAGGCCTTCGCCGGTCACGACGGGCCGCTCATCCTCGAGATTCCACCCGTCCCGCCGCGCGAGCGGCTCGCGCCTGACGCGTTCGCCGGGCGCCTGCACGCGTTCCTCAGCCGGCTGCCCCGCGGCGTCACGTGCGGCGTGGAGCTGCGCGACAGGCGGCTCCTCAGCGAGTCGTACGCGCAGGTGCTGCGCGACACGGGCGCGGTGCACGTCTACAACTACTGGAGTGCCATGCCGATGCCGGCGCTGCAGGCGCAGATCGTGCCGCCGGATGCCGGCCCCGTCCTCCTGATCCGCCTGCTGTTGCGCCCGGGAACCGCGTACGAGCAGCAGCGCGAGCACTTCCGCCCCTTCAACAGGCTCGTGGACGTGGACGAGGGCATGCGGCGCGACGTCGTGTCGCTGCTGCGGCAGGCGGTGCAGCGCGCGCAACCGGCGTTCGTCCTCGTCAACAACAAGGCGGAGGGCTCGTCGCCGCTCACCATTCGCGCGCTCGCGGAGATGCTGACGGCCGAGGCGCCTGCATCAGTCAGTGACGACTAACACGATCTTGCCGATGTGCACGCTCGACTCCATCAGGCGGTGCGCGTCGGCGGCCTGCTCGAGCGGGAACGTGGCGTGGATGCGGGGCCGCACACGCCCCTCGGCGATCCAGGGCCACGCGCGCGCCTCGAGCTCCCGCGCGATCCGCGTCTTCTCGGCCACCGGCCGCGGACGCAGCGTCGAGCCGGTGAGCGTCAGCCGCCGCCGCATGACGAGCGCGAAGTCGACGGTCGCCCGCGCGCCGGTCAGCACGGCGATCTGCACCAGCCGGCCGTCCTCGGCCAGCAGGTCGACGTTGCGCGGGATGTAGCTGCCGCCCACCATGTCGAGGATGACGTCGACGCCACGGTCGTCGGTCAGCGCGCGACAGACCTCCACGAAGTCCTCGTCACGGTAGTTGATGCCGCGTTCCGCGCCGAGCGCTTCACAGGCCGCCACCTTCGCGGCCGTCCCGGCCGTGGCAAACACACGGGCGCCCGCCTCCCGGGCCAGCTGGATGGCCGTCGTGCCGATGCCGCTCGAGCCGCCGTGCACGAGCAGCGTATCGCCCGGCTGCAGTTGGCCGCGCTCGAACACGTTCGTCCAGACCGTGAAGAAGGTCTCGGGAAGGGCGGCCGCCTCCGGCGCGTCGAGCCCGTCCGGGATCGGCAGGCACTGGCCGGCGGGCGCCGCTGCGTACTCGGCGTAGCCGCCGCCCGCCAGCAGCGCGCACACGCGATCGCCGACGCGCCACCGTTCGACACCGTCGCCAATGGCGACAATCTCGCCGGCGACCTCGAGCCCCAGCACATCCGACGCGCCCCGCGGCGGCGGATAGCCGCCTTTGCGCTGCAGGATGTCCGGCCGGTTGACGCCTGCCGCGGCGACGCGGATCAGCACATCACCTGGACCGATCGACGGCAACGGCCGCTCGGCGATGCGCAGCACCTCTGCGCCGCCCGGCCGCTCGATGTCGACGACGCGCATGCGCGTGGGGAGCGACATGCGTTCAGCATAGCGCCGGCCTCCGTATCATGGAGCGGTGTCGTTCGCCTCGTCCTCCGGTGCGCGTCTCGCAGCGCTGCGCGGCTCGCTGCCCCCCGTCGCCCGGCTCGCCGCGCCGGTCATCACCGCCGAGCTCGGCTGGATGAGCATGGGCATCGTCGACACCCTGATGGTCAGCCCGCTGGGCCCCGCCGCCATCGGCGCGGTCGGCATCGGAAGCATCCTCTTCATGGCCGTCGGGATCTTCGGCATGGGCCTGTTGCTCGGCCTCGACACGGTCGTGTCGCACGCCTTCGGCAGCGGCGACGATCGCGCCGGGCGTGAATGGCTCGTCTCGGGTCTCTGGCTCGCCGGCATCGCCTGCCTGCCGCTCGCTGTCGTTCTCGTCGCACTCGATCTGGCACTCGGAGCCTTCGGCCTGCACCCGGCGGTGGAGCCACTCGTG
>JBIQIB010000003.1:52635-69724 GCA_044508265.1 Acidobacteriota bacterium | reverse complement strand
ACTCGATCTGGCACTCGGAGCCTTCGGCCTGCACCCGGCGGTGGAGCCACTCGTGCGCGATTACCTGCACGTCGTGAACCTCAGCCTGCCGCCCCTGCTGCTCTACGCGGGATGCCGCCGCTATCTGCAGGGCGTGGCGCGGGTGAAACCCATCGCGTTCGCGCTCGTCTCCGCCAACCTCGTGAACGTCATCGTCAACTGGCTGCTCATCGAGGGCCGACTCGGATTCCCCGCGCTGGGGGTGCAGGGCGCCGCGTTCGCCACGCTCTTCTCGCGGGTGTATCTCTTCGCCGCGCTGGCCGGCGCGATTGCCATGCTGTGGCGATCGCGCCGTCCCGGACCGGCGCGCACGCCGGATCGGGTGGCATGGACGCCCTCGACGTGGCGGCTGCTGCGTCTGCTGCGCCTCGGCGCGCCCGCGGCCGCCCACCTGCTCTTCGAGGTCGGTCTCTTCGCCGCCGCGACCGCTCTGGCCGGCCGCCTGGCGCCCGACGCCCTCGCCGCGCACCACATCGCGCTCAGCATCGCCAGCGTGACGTTCATGGTGCCGCTCGGTGTCTCGTCGGCCGGCGCCGTGCTCGTCGGCCACGGCATCGGCCAGCGCGACCCGCACGCCGCGGC
Organism: Acidobacteriota bacterium; assembly: GCA_044508265.1. GTDB lineage: Bacteria > Acidobacteriota > Vicinamibacteria > Vicinamibacterales > Vicinamibacteraceae > JAEZDP01. Next base: position 69,103 of record JBIQIB010000003.1, on the reverse strand, counting down.
CGGCGCCGGGTGGTCGGCGCTCCTGCTGGTCGTCGGCCTGTCGGCGTGCGCGGCGTTCGCGTTCTGGTGGCGGCCCGCGCTCTGGATCGGCCTGTTCACGACCGACGCCGACGTCATCGCCATCGGTCAGCGCCTGCTGCTCGTCGCCGCGGCCTTCCAGCTCTTCGACGGCGTGCAGGTGACGGCCACGGGCGTGCTGCGCGGGCTTGGCGAGACCCGCCGGCCGATGGTCGTCGGCTTCGTCGGCTACTGGGGCATCGCGCTGCCGCTCGGCTACCTGCTGTGCTTCCGTCTGGGCTACGGTGTGGTGGGCCTGTGGCTCGGACTCTGTGCGGGCCTGATGCTCGTCGGCCTGACGCTGCTGTACCTGTGGCACCGCCGCATCCGGACGGCCGTCGCCGCACGCCCCCTGGAGGCGGTGCCTGCATGATTCGCATCAACGACGCTCACTGCCACTTCTTCTCGCCGCGATTCTTCGACGTCCTCGGCCGGCAGGCCGGCATCGAAGGACCGGCACCCGGACTGACCGTGACGCAACGCCTCGGCTGGGACCATCCGGGGACGGTGGACGGCCTCGCCGACACGTGGGTCGCCGCGCTCGACGCACACGACGTCTCGCGCGCGGTGCTCATCGGCAGCGTGCCAGGAGAGGAGGAGTCCGTCGCCCGCGCCGTCGCGCGGCATCCGGACAGGTTCATCGGCGCGTTCATGCTCGACCCGACGCAGGAAGGCGCCCACACCCGCATGGAATGGGCGCTGAGCCAGCCCGGGATGCGCATGGTGTGCCTGTTCCCGGCCATGCACGGCTACGCCATGACCGACCCGCGGGTCGAGGGCCTGGCGGATGCGCTCGCCCACTCGCCCGGCGCCGCGCTCTTCGTGCATTGCGGCGTCCTGACCGTCGGCATCCGGAAGAAGCTCGGACTCCCGAGCACGTTCGAGACCCGCTTCGGCGATCCGCTCGACCTGCAGGGCCTCGCCCTGCGCCACCCCGCGCTGCCCATCGTCGTGCCGCACTTCGGCGCCGGGTTCCTGCGCGAGCTGCTGATGGTGCTCGACACGTGTCCCAACGTGTACGTGGACACGTCGAGCACGAACGCATGGATCAAGTACAGCCCCGGCCTGTCGCTCGCACACGTCTTCGCGCAGGCCCTGGCCGTCGCCGGCCCGGACCGGCTGCTGTTCGGCACCGACTCGAGCTTCTTCCCCCGTGGCTGGCACGAGGCCATCCGCGCACAGCAGCGCGCGCTGCTCGACGAGCTCGGCGTGGATGCCGTCGCGCAGCGGGCCATCTTCGGCGGCACGTTCGACCGCCTCTTCCCGCGCGACATCGCCACGCGCGCCTGAGCCAACCGACGCGCGTGTCCGCTCCGCCTCCTGCAGCGCCAGCCCGCGTCCGGGGCATCGCCGTGGCGGCTTTTCTCCTGGCCGTCGCGCTGCACGTCATCGTGGCCGGCCATCGCCCGGACGTTCCGCCCGACGGCCTCGCGCCGGCGGCGCGGCTCGCCCGCGCGGCCAGTCCGCTGGCGGCGCTGGTGGACCGCCTGGCGCCGCCGTACGGCGTGCTGCCGGCGGACGTTCAGCCCGTACCGCTCGTCCTCCTCGCATCAGCGGGCACCGTGTCCGCCATCTGGATGCGCCGCCTGGCGCTTCCGCCCCTGCTGTCGGTCATCGTCGGCGTCAGCCTGACGATGCTGCCGCACGCGTGGACGCGGCACGGTGTGGGCGTGGACCCGCTGATGCTGCTGGCTGCGCTCGCCGCCGCGGCGTCCGTGGCCGGCGCGAACGCGGGACGCTCCCGCGGGATGCTGACGACGGCTGCCGCGACCACTGGAGCGCTGTACGCGCCCGCGTCCGTCTGGATCGCCATCCCGGCGCTCGTGGCACGCGGCGGCCACCAGCAGCCTGCCGCCCGCCGCGTGATGCTCGCGGTCCTGGCAATCGTCGCGATCGCCGGCACGGCAAGCGCCGCGTGGCCTGTACTGAACGCGATGTGCGGCGCCGGCAGGTGGCCCGGTGCGCTCGCTGCCGTGTGGCTGCCCGCGCTGAATGCGCACGCCTCGAGCGGCGCCCGTGTCGGCGCGGTGCTGTCGGCACTCCGAATGGAATGGCATCCGTTCCTGCTGCTCGTCGCGGCACTCGGCGCCTGGACGCATGGCGCCGTGCACCCCGTGCTGCGCCGCGCGGCCATCGGGACGTTCGTCACAGCCCTCGTCGCCGCCGCTGTCGGCGCCGCCGACGCGGACGTCGTCGTGCCCTGGCTCGACGCGTTCATGCTGCCCTGGTACGGCCTGGGATGCCTCGTCCTGTGGCAGAGGACGACGGGCGTCACGGCCATCGCGGCGCGGTCGGCGGTGGCGGCAGCCGTCCTCGGCCTGCCCCTCCTGCTGCACGCCGATCGCTGGACCGGACCGCTCGCCAACGACGTGCCCGCGCTCCGCGGGGCCGCATTCGCCCACGCGGCGGGACAGCCCGTGATCGTGGACAGCACGCAAGCCGCCCGCATCGGCAGGCGACACGGCGCCAGCCTGATCCCCGGCACGACTGCGGCGATCGCCGGCTGCGCTGCCGGCGGCCGTCCGCCGCTCCTCCTCGGCAGCGGGCTGCCAGGCGAACCGCTGGCGTACCACGTTCACGTCGATGGTTTGACAGCAGACTTGACGGCAGGTGCCCAGCTCGCCGTAGCCCTTGGCGCGGACGCCGGGCAGTGGCTGCGCCCGCGGGACGCCGGCGCGCTCGAGGCGTTCGGGCTCCCGCCGGACCTCATCCAACGGCGCGAGGCGGTGGCGGCCGTGGGCTCGAGGCCCTTCGACGCCATCGCACGGGCACGCCCGCCCGACACGGCGCGGCAGGCCGCCGAGGGCGCGCGGTGGCTGAAGGTCGAGGCGCGGGCGGACGACAACGCGGGGGTCGTCACGCAGGGCGCAGCGGATCGTCTGCTCGCCATCGGCGACCTCGGCGCGATCGTGGTCTTCGACGAGGCGGAGCAGGCGGCATTCGTGGGTCTGCCCGTTGCCGAGCCCGGGCTTCCCCTGCGGGTGCACACCCGGATGCCCGCGCTGCGGCTCGCACGCGTCTCGGCGTCTGCCGTCGCCGTCGAGGCAGACGGCGACCGTGCGCCACTCCTGCCCCGCCGGCGCCCGCGGGCCGTCGATGCCCTCTCGGCGCACGAGGTCGACGTGCACGCCGGGAACGGCTGGCACACCGCCGAGCCTGTGGGCGACGCGAGTTTCCGGTGGAGCGCCGCGACCCCTGCCGAAGCGGGCTTCTTCCTCGCCGCGCCCCAGCGGTTGAGGCTGCGCGTGGACGCCGCGGCCGCGAGCCTCGAGAGCGCGCCGAACGCGCTGTCGCTCGCGCTCAACGGCCACCTCATCGCCACGGACCTCGACGGCCCCCGGGAGATCGACGTCGGCGCCGACACGACGCGCGCCGGCCTCAACGTGCTGACCTTCGAGACGCGGCAGGTCCTGGCCCCGGGCACAGTCGCGGGCGAACCCCGACCGCTCGGCGCCATCGTGCGTGACGTGCGCGTCACCCGGCAGCCATGACGGGCTCCCGGCTTGCCGATCTCGCCGCCGACGCGCTAGCATCCGCGCGTCCGGCCCGCATGTGTGATCCCGCGCGTCTCGCGCCAGGAGACAGATCGTGACAGGAACGCGCTCAGGTGTGCTGGCGGCCATCGCTGCCGCCGCCTTCGTCATGGCCACGGCCGCGCCCGCGCCCGCGCAGGATGCCCCAGCCGTGGCGATCCGCAACGTCCGCATCGTGCCGGTCTCCGGTCCGGTCATCGAGTCTGGCACCATCCTCCTGTCGGACGGCCTGATCAGGGCCGTCGGCACCCGCGTGGACGTGCCCGCCGCGGCCGCCGTCATCGACGGCGCCGGCCTCACCGTCTATCCCGGCCTCATCGACGCCATGACGGATCGCGGACTCGCGACGCGGACGGCGTCTGCCTCGTCTGCCGCGGGCGGCGGCGCGCAGGGACGTCCCGGCGGGGCTGCCGCGAGCCGTGCCATCCGCGGGCCGCAGGATCGGCCGGCCTCCACGCCGTGGGTGCAGGCCGCCGACGAGTTCCGTCCAGACGCGCGACTCGTCGAGACGTGGCGCCACGGCGGCTTCACCTCGCTCGTGGCCGTCCCGTCGACGGGCATCCTGCCCGGCCAGGCCGCCGTCGTGAACCTGTCGGGCGCCGAACGGAGCGAGGCCGTCGTGCGGGCCGGCGTCGCGCTGCCGATCGTCCTCAGGCCGCAGGGGGGCTTCGGGAGCTTCCCCGGCTCGCTGATGGGCGTCATCGCCTACGTCCGCCAGGTGTTCAGCGACACGCGGCACTACGGGCAACTCTCGCGGCAGTACGAGGCCAGCCCTCGCGGCCGTACCCGGCCCGAGTACGACCGCACGGTCCTCGCGCTGCACGACGCGCTGACGGCCCGCACGCCCGCCCTGCTGCCGGCGACGACCGGCCCGGAGGTCGACCGCGCGCTGCGCCTCGGCACCGAACTGGACGTCCCGGTCATCGTCTACGGCGCGCATGAGGCCGCCGACTCGGCCGCCGTACTGGCACGCGCGAAGGTACCGGTCCTCGTGAACGCCGACTGGCCCGAGAAGCCGAAGGACGCCGACCCCGACGCACCAGAACTGCTGCGCGACCTCGAACGGCGCGAGCGTGCGCCCGCGACGCCTGCCGCGCTGGCGGCCCAGAAGGTCACGTTCGCGTTCTACGCGGGCGGCCTCGACAGCCCCAGGGACGTGCTCACCCATGTGCGCACCGCGATCGAGGCGGGGCTCTCGCGGGACGCCGCCCTGCGCGCGCTCACGCTCCATCCCGCGCAGATCTTCGGCGTGGGCGAGCGGCTGGGCACGCTGGAGCCCGGCAAGATCGCGAACCTCGTCGTCACGCGCGGCGATCTCTTCGACGAGGACGTCACGTTCGTCCACGTGTTCGTCGACGGGGTGCGGTTCGACGTCCCGCCCAGGGAGTCGACGTCGGGATCCCCGGAACGCTCGAACGCCACCGCCGGCCCCCGCGCCGAAGGAGCCCGCTGATGCACGCCACCGTTTCCCTGCGGCTTGCCGGCCGTGTCCTCGCACTGGCGCTCGCCGCCGTCGTGCCGGCGTCGGCGCAGACGTCCAGCGCGCCCGTCACCGTCATCCGCAACGCCACGGTTTTCACCGTGTCGGGCGACGTGATCGAGAACGGCTCGGTCCTCATCCGCAACGGCCGGATTGCGGCGGTCGGCGCGTCGGTGGACGTGCCGCGAGGTGCGACCGAGATCGACGCGACGGGCAAGTTCGTCACGCCCGGCATCATCGACGCGCACAGCCACATCGCGATCGACGGGCCGGTCAACGAGAGCAGCCTGTCGGTGACGTCGATGGTCAGCGTCGAGGACGTGCTCGATCCCCTCGACATCGACATCTATCGCGGCCTGGCCGGCGGCGTCACCACGTCCAACGTCCTGCACGGCAGCGCCAATGCGATCGGCGGAAAGAACGCGGTGATCAAGCTGCGCTGGGGCCGCGACGCGCGCGGGCTGCTCTTCGAAGGCGCGCCACCGGGCATCAAGTTCGCGCTCGGCGAGAACCCGAAGCGCTCGAACCGCTCGTCGAGCGGTGGCGACGTGCGCTACCCCACCACGCGCATGGGCGTGATGGACGTGATCCGCCAGGCCTTCGTCGACGCGCGCGAGTATCAGGACCGCCGGCGCCGGTACGAGACGGCGGTCAAGGCGGGCGACAGGACGGCCACGCCGCCGGCGCGCGACCTCACGCTCGAGCCCCTCGTGGAGATCCTCGAAGGCAAGCGCCTCGTGCACGCCCACTGCTACCGCTCCGACGAGATCCTCCAGCTGCTGCGGCTCGCCGAGGAGTTCGGCTTCAGGATCGCCACGCTGCAGCACGTGCTCGAGGGCTACAAGGTCGCCGACGAGATCGCGCGGCACGGCGCGGGCGCTTCGACGTTCTCCGACTGGTGGGCCTACAAGATCGAGGCCTACGACGCCACGCCCTACAACGCCGCGTTGATGGCCGAGCGCGGCGTGCTCGTCTCGATCAACTCCGACAGCGCCGAGGAGCACCGCCACCTGAATCAGGAGGCGGCCAAGGCCGTCAAGTACGGCGGCATGTCAGAGGCGGAGGCCCTGAAGCTGGTCACGCTGAATCCGGCCAGGCAGCTTCGCATCGACGACCGCGTCGGCTCGATCGAGGTGGGCAAGGACGCCGACCTCGTCGTGTTCTCCGCGCACCCGCTCAGCGTCTACGCCGTCCCCGAACTCGTGTTCATCGACGGCCAGGTGTACTTCGATCGGGCGAAGGATCTCGCCGAGCGGCGCGAACGCGAGGAGCGCCGCCTCACGCTGCAGAAGAAACCCGCCGGCTCGAGTCCGTCGATGCGGGCGACGACAGACCCCGATACGCGCCAGACGACGCCGCGGACCACGCGGGCAGGTGTGCGATGACCTCACGACTCGCGAACCGTGTGGCGGCATTGGCCGCCGGACTCCTCGTCATCGCCGCCACCGCGCACGGCCAGACACCACCGTCCGCGGACACCCCGCGTCTGCTCGCCATCAAGGACGCGCGCATCGTCACCGTCAGCGGCGCCGTCATCGAGCGCGGCACTGTCGTCATCCAGGACGGGAGAATCCTGTCCGTCGGTGCGGCGGCCCCCGTGCCGTCCGGTGCGGAGGTCATCGAGGGCGAAGGGCTGCACGTCTATCCCGGCTTCTTCGATGCGATGAGCCAGCTGGGGCTCACCGAGATCGGCGCCGTGGCCGCGACCAACGACATCACCGAGACGGGCCCCTACAACCCGCAGATCGCGGCAGCCACGGCCGTGCACCCCGCCAGCGATCACCTGCCCGTGGCGCGCGCCAACGGCATCACGCATGCGGTGGCCGCGCCCGGCCTGTCGAGCTCGCCGAACGGTCCGGTGATTGGCGGACAGGCGTCAGCCTTCAGTCTCGACGGATGGACCATCGAAGAGATGCTGATTGACCCCACGGTCGGCATGGTCGTCAACTGGCCGTCCCTCCGGATGTCCACGGGGCCGTCCCAGTTCTCCCGGCGCCCGCGGTCCTACAAGGAGGCCCGGCAGGAACAGGTCCGCCAGCTGCACGAGCTCACGTCGTGGATCACCAGGGCACGCGACTACCGCGAGACGCGTGGCCGGGCCGGCGACCGCGTGCCGCGCGACCTCAAGCTCGAAGCGCTCGGTCCGTACGTCGCGGGCGAGCGGCCCTGGCTCGTGCACGCCACGTCGGCTCGTGACATCACCGCGGCCGTCGAGTACTTCGTGGACACGCACGGGCAGCGCATCGTGCTCGTCGGCGCCGACGAGGCCTGGAAAGTGGCGAGCCTGCTCGCCGAGAAGGACGTTCCGGTCATCATCGGGCCCACGCAGACGCTGCCGGGGAGCGAGGACGATCCCTACGACGCCACGATGGCGGCGCCCGCGGTGCTGCACGAGGCGGGCGTCACGTTCGCGCTGTCCACCTACAGCTCCTCGGACAGCCGCAACCTGCCCTACGAGATCGGCACCGCCGTCGGCTTCGGCCTGCCGCACGACGTCGCGATCGCCGCGATCACGCTCACGCCGGCGCGCATCCTCGGCCTCGACGCCGAGGTCGGTTCGATCGAGCCGGGCAAGCTCGCCAACCTCGTGATCACGGACGGCGATCCGCTGGAGATCCGCACCACGGTGCGGGAGGTGATCATCGCCGGCGTGCCAGTGTCGCTCGAGACGCGGCACTCGCGCCTGTACGAGCGGTATCGGCAGCGGCCGCGCCCGGCCGCGAAGTAGGTTGTTGGGTACTATGGGACGGGCGTCCGCGAGATGAGCTCGACCGTGCGGGCGCCCTCGACGCCCATGCCCAGAACCATCCAGATGCCCGCTCGATCGTCCCATCCCGTCGTCACTCCGGCCTCCGGCGCCAGCTCGCTCAGCGGGACGCTGCGCATCGTCGGCACCGTGACGGCCGAGGAAGACCTCGAGATCGCGGCGCGAATCGACGGCGCCGTCGCCGCGCCGGGACACTGCATCGTGGTGCAGGCCGGCGCGCACGTGGACGCCGACCTGCTCGGACGCGACATCACCGTGCACGGTCAGGTGCGCGGCAAGCTGACGGGCACCGAGATCGTGGACGTCCGCTCCGGCGGCGCCGTGCACGGCACCATCGCCGCGCCGCGCGTGGTCCTCGAGGAAGGCGGCGTGGTGCAGGGCCGGGTGGACACGCGCCCGGTGGACGCGGCGCTGCGCGTCGCGGCGTACCGGCGGCGCCAGTCCTGAGCCAGTAGACGCCCCTCGGCTAATCTGTATGATGGTGAGCGATGAGCACTGCGTCGCCTCGCGTCGTCGCTGCCACCAACAGCGCCACTGATTCCTGGACCACCGTCGACTCGTCGGAGCTGTACGAGATCGAGCGCTGGGGCAAGGGCTACTTCTCGGTCGGCGAGAACGGCCACGTCCTGGTGCATCCAACCAAGGAACGCGACCGCTCGATCGACCTCAAGCAGCTCGTCGATCGCCTGCAGATGCGCGGGATCAACCTGCCCATCCTGGTGCGCCTCAGCGACATCCTGAAACACAGGCTCGGCGACATCCACGACGCGTTCCAGTCGGCGATCACGCAGCACGCCTACACGGGTCGCTACATCTGCGTCTACCCGATCAAGGTGAACCAGCAGCGGCAGGTGGTCGAGGAGGTCATCGAATTCGGCCGCCCCTACAACTTCGGCATCGAGGCGGGCTCGAAGCCGGAGCTGATGGCGGTCGCCGCGCTCGCCTCGAACGACACGCCGATCATCTGCAACGGCTTCAAGGACGCCGAGTTCATCGAGATGGCGATGCTGGCCCAGAAGATCGGCCGCAACATCATCCCGGTGGTCGAGAAGTACACCGAGCTCGGCCTGATCCTCGAGTACGCCGAGAAGGTGGGCGTGCGGCCGCAGATCGGCATGCGCGTGAAGCTCGCGACGCGCGGCAGCGGGCGCTGGCAGAGCTCCGGCGGCTACCGCTCGAAGTTCGGCCTGACCGTCACCGAGATCCTGCGCGGCCTCGAGGAGCTGAAGGCGCGCGGCATGGAGGACTGCTTCAAGCTCCTCCACTTCCACCTCGGCAGCCAGATCCCCAACATCCGCATCGTCAAGGGCGCGCTCGTGGAGGCGGCGCGCATCTACACGGAGCTGTACAAGGCCGGGGCCGGCCTCGAGTACATGGACGTGGGCGGCGGCCTGGGCGTCGACTACGACGGTTCGCAGACGAACTTCGAGTCGAGCATGAACTACACGCTCCAGGAGTACGCCAACGACGTCGTCTACCACATCCAGACGATCTGCGACGAGGCGCAGGTGCCGCATCCGACCATCGTGTCGGAGAGCGGCCGCGCGGTGGCCGCCTATCACAGCCTGCTGGTGTTCAACGTGCTGGGCGTGTCGGAGTTCGGCGAGGAGCAGACGCCGCTCGAGCCATCAGACGACCTCGAGCAGCCGGTCATCGACCTGATCGAGACGCTGCACAACCTCACGGCGCGCAACGCCGTCGAGAGCTACCACGACGCACAGGCCGCGCTCGACATGGCGATGAACCTGTTTGCGGCCGGGTACCTGAGCCTCGAACAGCGCGCGCACTGCGAGAACCTGTACTGGGCGATCGCGGTGAAGCTGCAGAAGTTCGTCGCGCAGATGGACGAAGTGCCGGAAGACCTCCAGTCGCTCGACGAGCTGCTGTCGGACACGTACTTCTGCAACTTCTCGCTCTTCCAGTCGATCCCCGACAGCTGGGCGATCGGGCAGCTGTTCCCGGTGATGCCCATCCACCGGCTGGACGAGCGTCCGAGCCAGCACGGCGTGCTCGGCGACATCACGTGCGACTCGGACGGCAAGATCGACCAGTTCATCGACCGCCGCGACGTCAAGAAGACGCTCCCCCTGCACCCGCTCAACGACGAGCCCTACCTCCTGGCCGTGTTCCTCATCGGCGCGTACCAGGAGATCCTCGGCGACCTGCACAACCTGTTCGGCGACACGCATGCCGTGCACGTCAGCCTGAACGAGAAGCAGGACGTCGTGCTCGACGCGGTGATCAAGGGCGACACCGTCAAGGAAGTGCTCGACTACGTCGAGTTCGACGTCGAGCACCTGATCGGCAAGATGCGGATGGACGTGGAATGGGCCGTGCGCGACGGGCGGCTCGACTACCTCGAGTCAGGACGGCTGCTGCGCTTCTACGAGGAAGGCCTGCACGGCTACACCTACCTCGAAGACTCCCACGAGCGGTAGGGACGGCTCTCCGAGCCGTCCTTGTCCGAGCCGTCCTTGTCCGAGCCGTCCTTGCTCCGAGACGTCCTTGCTCCGAGACGTCGTCAGACCGGCCTGGACTTCCTGAAGCTGACAGCGAGAAGTTGTACGCCCCTGCGCCTCCGCCTCTCCGCGTGGCGCCTTCGATGTGATTGTCCGCGTGACACGTCTCCGGCACGTCACCGCGCGCCAGCCTACCGCGCGGGCGCCTCGCGCCGCTCACGCCGTGGCGCGCGCTCCGACGGCTCGAAGCGCCGGCACGCCCGCGTGAAGCGGCCTTCGAGGGTGCGCGCTTCCTCGCCGCCGAGCGGCCCCAGCCGCGCCCACGCCGACCGCGCCGACCGGACGGTCTCTTCCGCCGCGCGCCGCCGCGCGTGCTCGTCCACCCGGCCGCCGATCGTGTTGGACGCGAGCGCTTCCTTCAGCATCGAGGCCAGCGTCGCGCCCGGGGCCGCCTGCGACGCGACCTGCGTCGTCTGCTGCCCGCCGAGTGCCTCCACCTGCTCGACGAGCGTCAGCATCTGCTGACGCGTCTTGTCGGGATCCAGGACCGATCCCCGGAGCGCGTCGGGATACCGCTCCCAGAGGCGCGCGGCAGCCGCGGCGAAGCGCTCCTGCATCGGGCGGACCACGTCACGCGGCAGCGGCGGCCCCGTGCGCCAGGCCTGCCAGGCCTCGCGCGCCCGCTCGAGCAGCTGCTCGGGCATGGTCTCGGGCGCCTCTTCGGGCGCGAGCGCCTCGAAGTCGAGGAGCGCCTGCTCGCGGCTCACCTTCCGCGACTCGAACGCCGCCTCGTGGCGGTGCTTGTACCTGTCGAAGAACCTGTCGCACGCGCCGCGGAACCGCTGCCACAGCTGCTCCGACTTCTGGCGCTTCACCGGGCCGATGGCCTTCCATTCCGCCTGCAGCTGCTTGATGCGCTCGACGGCGGCATTCCAGTCGGACGACTCGGCCAGCTGCTCCGCCTCGGCGATCAGTGCCTCCTTGGCCGTCTGGTTGGCCTGCCAGACGTCCTTGCGCTGCTGCAGGTCGGCCTTGCGGCGCGTGAAGAACTGATCGCATGCCCGGCGGAAGCGCGTGTTGAGCTTCTTCGCCTCGTCCCGCGGTGCCGGGCCGATGGCGTTCCACTGCTGCTGCAGCGCGCGCAGCGTGTCGGCCGTCTTGAGCCAGTCGGTGGACGTCGCGAGGGCCTCGGCCTGCTCCACCAGCGCCAGCTTCTGCGCGCCGTTGGCGGCCTCGTCGAGCGCCCGCTGGGCGAAGTACCCGTCCACGCGCGTCTGTGCGGCGTCGACCGCCGCCTTGAACCGCTGCCACAGCGCGTCACCTTCCGCGCCGCGCGGGCCCGCGCTGGCCTGCTTCCACTGCTGGCGCAGCGCCTTGAGGCGTCCGGCGACGTCGGCAAGCGACTCGACCTCGGCGAGCGCCTCCGCCTTCTCGCACAGCTGACGCTGCACGTCGGCGTTGGCCCACCGCTGCCAGTCGTCGGCATGGCGCAGCTCCCGCGTCGCCTCGAGCAACGTCGCCTGCACCTTCTTCAGGCGCGACACGATCGCTGCCTGATCGTCGCGCGACGGCAGCGGGCCGAGCTCCTCGACGACCGTCCGCGCGTCGCGCAGGGCCTGATCGGCATCCTTGAGGCTGATGCCGTCCTGGCTGGCCACGGCTTCGAGCCTGTCGCACGCCGCCACGGCGCGCGCGAGGTTCTCGGCACGCTGCGCGGTCTCCTGCTCCCGCAGGGCCGCTGTCCGCTGGGCGATCGCCGCCTCGGCCGCCTTCATGCGTTCCACGAGCGCGACGTCGACCGCCGCGCCGTCACGCGCCAGCGTCGTCCATTGCCGGAGAACGCCCGCCCAGGCCTGGTGCACGGCGGCAAGGTCCTCGTCGGCGGCCAGGCGCTCGGCCTCGACGACCAGCTCCGACAGCCGCGCGTGACGCTCGGCGTCGGCCGCACGGGCCGCCAGGCGCGCCTGCTGCGCGGCCACCGCCGCGGCGAAGCGCGCCGTCAGGCCTTCGTCCTGCGCGACGCCGCCCTCGTCGAGCGCGGTCCAGGCCTGTTGCGCGTCAGCGACGGCAGCCTCGACATCGTCGCCCTGGAACTGCTCGAGCCGTTCGCACACCGCGATTCGCTGGGCGTTCTGGGCCGCGCGCTGCTCCTCTTCCGCACGCCGGGCCGCTTCTTCGGCCTCCCGCTGTGCCAGCTGCGCGCGTGCCGCCGCGACCGCGGCCGCAAAGCGCGTCTCGAGGACGCTGGAGGCTGTCTCCGGCGACAGCTGGCCCCACGCGTCGAGCGCGGCCTCGAGTGGCGCCGAGATGGCCGACGCCCGGGTCTCCGTCGCCAGGCTCTCCACCAGCTCGCACAGCCGCTCGCGCGACAGCTCACCGGCAGGCGCGGGCTCGGACGTTTCCGGCTCCGGCTGCTGCGCCCGGAGCAGCGTCCGCGCACGCCGGGCGACCAGCTTGTTGCGCGCCCGCGAAGCGACCTGCTCGAGCAGCGCCGCGTCGGTGACGGCGTCGAGCGCCGCCAGGGCGACGTCCTTGTGCTCGCTCGTGAGCGCCACCTGCAGGCGCTCGGCCGGCTCCTGCACCAGCGCAAGCGCGGCGAGGCGGATACCCGCGTCGCCGGCGCGCGCCGCAACGCTGCCGAGCAGACGCGGCGCGGCGATCCGGCGCAGCGCGGCGAGCCCCACCGCCTCGGCGTTCGTCGTCCGCGCGACCACCGCCAGGTCGCGTTCGTCGTCGAGGCCGGCCAGCGCCGCGATCGACGTGTCCGTGTCGTCGCCGTCGGTGGCGAGATCGATGAGGAGCTTGCGCGCCTCGGCACGCACGCCTTCGTCCAGATCCGTCCGGGCGACGGCAGCCAGCACGGCGGGATCGTCCACACGCGCCACGGCCCGGCGGCGCACCGCGGCGTCGGCATCCTCGCGGGCGAGGGAACCGAGCACCTCCTGCGCGTCGTCTTCCAGTTCGTTTACCGCCTCGAGGCGGACGGCAGGATCAGCATGCTTCCACTTGGGCTGCCGAAAGCGGTCGAGAAGCGACATGGTGGGCACGTCTCCGTCGTGTGATCATCCCGGGCTGCGCTGGTGGCGCCCGCGCGGAACGGGTAGTCTACCCGCTCGACCATACCGTGCGCTACCACTGGTTCCGGCCCGTCTCGAGCATTCCCGTTTACGCCCTGCCGCATGACCTCGCCCGCCACCCGCCGTTTCGACAGGTCCATCATCGAGGGCTCCATCCCGCGGGCCGTCTGGCGCCTCGCCTGGCCGACGATGCTCCAGAACCTGCTGGGGGGCCTGCAGGGGATCATCGACCACGCGATGGTCGGGCATTTCGTGGGCTACACGGCCAACGCCGCCATCGGCGTCAGCTGGCAGGTGTTCCTCGTCGTCATCGTGTTCGTCAGCTCGCTCTACAGCGGGATGGGCGTCCTCGTCGCGCGCTTCGCCGGCGCGGGTGACGCCGACAAGGTCAATCGCACCGTCTACCAGGCGCTGCTGACCACGTTCGTGCTGGCCGGCGCCATCATGGCGCCCGTCGGCTACCTGCTCTCGCCGTCGCTGCTCGCCTTCGTCAACGCCACGCCGGAGGTGCAGGCCATCGCCCTGCCCTACCTGCGGACCATGTTCACGTTCGGCATCGGCCTGATGATGTTCTTCCTGCTCGGCGGCGCGTTCCGCGCGGCAGGCGACGCGCAGACCCCGTTGCGCCTCGGCATCATCCTGTCGGTGCTGAACTGCCTGTTCAACATCGTGCTGATCCCCGGCCTCGGACCGATTCCGGCGTACGGCGCACACGGCGCCGCGATGGGCACCGTCGCGGCGTCGGGCATCGTGTCGGTGCTCGGGATTGCGAAGATGTGGTTCCCCGGAGCCGTTCTGCACCTGCCGCGGACGATCATCGGCCCGCCCGACTGGGCGGTCATCCGCGCGCTCTTCCGCTTCGGCCTGCCCACCGGCCTCCAGGGGATCGCGATGAACGTCGGCGGCGTGATGCTGCTGCGGTTCATCGGCGCGCTCCCGCAGAGTGCCGAAGCGCAGGCCGCGTATGCCATCGGCTACACGGAGCTGTTCTCGCTCATCACGTTCACGTCGGTCGGCCTGATGGGCGCCACGGTCGTCGTCGTCGGGCAGAACCTCGGCGCGGGGCACGTCGAGCGGGCGTGCCGTGGCGTCATCGTCAGCGCGCGCATCGGGCTGTTCGTCGCGACGCTTGTCGGAGCCGCGTTCGTGCTCGTCCCCGGGCTGCTCCTCAGCGTGTTCGGCATGGACGACCCCACCACGGTCGGCCTCGCGCGCGAGTTGCTGGCCTACCTCGCGGTGTCGGGCCTGTTCGTCACCGTGGCCCTGGCGTATACCGGCGCCCTGCAGGGGACGGGCGACACCCGCAGCCCCTTCTACATCTCGCTCGTCTCGCAGCTGGTGATCCCGCTGGGCCTGTGCGTCCTGTTCCAGCGGGTGGGCGTGTTCGAGCCGGCCGACATCTGGCGCGCCATCGTCGCGGGGCACGTCGCGCGGTGCCTGCTCTCGTGGATGCGCTTCCGTCAGAGGCGCTGGCAGCGTATTGTCGTCGACATCAACCCACGCGAGCCGAGCTCTGTTCGGCCGGAGGTCTAACGAGATGAGCACGTCGCCGGGTCGCCACATGGTGGCCATCTTCGGAGGTGCGTCCGCCGGGTCCACGGCGGCGGACATCCTCGCCAGCCATGGGATCGAAGTCGTCGTCTTCGAGCAGAACCCGCGCCCGTACGGCAAGATCGAGGACGGCCTGCCGCGCTGGCATCGCGACCAGCGACGGATGGAATATGCCCGGATTGACGCGCGCCTGAACCGGCCCGGCGTCGAGTTCGTGCCGCGCACCGCACTCGGCCGCGACCTCGACTTCAACGACGTACGGTGCTGGGGCTGGAGTGCGGTGCTGCTGGCCAACGGCGCCTGGAAGGACCGCCCCCTCGACGTGCCCGACGCCGAGCGGTGGGTCGGCCGCGGCCTCGTCTACCAGAACCCGTTCATCTACTGGTTCAACCACAAGGACGAGCCGGGCTACGACGGGCCGCACTACGAGATCGCGCCGGGCGCCATCTGCATCGGCGGCGGCCTCGCCTCGATCGACGTCGTGAAGGTGTTCCAGCTCGAACTCTACGGGCGGGCCCTGCGCGAGCGCGGCCTCGACGTGGACATGTACGAGCTGGAGCACCGCGGCATACCCGCGGTCTGCAGGGACCACGGCATCGACGACCCGCGCCAGCTCGGGGTCGAGGACGGATGGGTCACATACCGGCGACGCGTCGAGGACATGCCCATCGCGCCGATGCCCGAGGGGGCGACGCCCGAGCAACGGAGCAAGATCGAGTCGGTGCGGCAGCGCATGCTGACGAAGGCCCAGGAGAAGTACCTCTTTCGGGTACAGCCGCAGGTCGTGCCGCGCGCCCTCATCGTCGAGGACGATCACGTCGCCGGCGTGCGCTTCGCCAGGACCGACGTCTCCGACGGACACCTCGTGGAGCTCGAAGACGAGGTCGTGGAGCTGCGGAGCCGGCTGGTCGTCAGCGCCATCGGCTCCCTGCCGGAGCCGATTCCCGGCATCGTCATGCGCGGCCCGTACTACGACTACGCCGACTGGGACACCGGCGCGTATGCGCACTGCGCCGGCGTCTTCGGCGTGGGCAACGTGGTCACGGGCCGCGGCAACATCAAGGCGTCGGAAGTGCACGCGAAGGCGGTGGCGACGCACCTCACGCGCAACTACCTCGGCGTCGGCGACGAGGACGCCCCGCGCGATCTCGAGGGGCTCACGGCGCGCGCCGAAGCCGCTGGTGCCGCGCAGGCCGCGCAGGTGCTGGCGCACGTCCAGCGCAAGCCGCCGGTGGCCCCCGAGGAGGCCGATGCGATCCTCTCCCGCGTACGCGCCCGCCAGGCCGCCGTCGGTTACGACGACTACGCAGCGTGGATCGCCAGGGTGACACCGCCCGACATGGCCTGACCCGCCTTCGCCCCCGAAGAGCCCGGGAGCTGCCCCCGCCTTCGCCCCAAAGGGGCGAAGGCGGATAGGATCGTCTCCGCCAGATGGCTACTGAACCGAACCTCTTCGACCTTCCCGAGCCCGAGGGCGGACCGCCGCCCGGCGGGCCGTCCGAAACCGTCGTCGCGCTGCACGAAGCCGCGCAGTCGCGGTACCT
>JBIQIB010000003.1:50179-52535 GCA_044508265.1 Acidobacteriota bacterium | reverse complement strand
GCGGGCCGTCCGAAACCGTCGTCGCGCTGCACGAAGCCGCGCAGTCGCGGTACCTGAACTACGCGTTGTCGGTGATCACGTCGCGCGCGCTGCCGGACGTGCGCGATGGGCTCAAGCCGGTGCAGCGCCGCATCCTCTACACGATGTGGCAGCAGAACCTCACGGCCGACAGCCGCTACCGCAAGTGCGCCAAGGTCGTCGGCGACGTGATGGGCAACTACCACCCGCACGGCGACAGCGCGCTCTACGAGACGCTCGTGCGGATGGCGCAGCCGTTCTCGCTGCGCTACCCGCTCATCGACGGATCGGGCAACTTCGGGTCGCTCGACGGCGACGGCGCCGCCGCGATGCGCTACACCGAGTGCCGCCTCGCACGCATCGCCGACGAACTGCTCGACGAGCTCGACCAGGACACGGTGCCCTTCCGGCCGAACTACGACGGCACGCGCACCGAACCGGTGGTGCTGCCGGCGCGGATCCCGAACCTGCTCGTCAACGGCGCGATGGGGATCGCCGTCGGGATGGCGACCAACGTCCCGCCGCATCATCTCGGCGAGGTGTGCACCGCGCTGCTGCGCCTCATCGACAACCCCGACCTGACCAGCACGCAGCTGTGCCGCTACGTGAAGGGACCCGACTTCCCCACCGGCGGCCAGATCCTCAACTCACCGGACGAGATCAAGGAGATCTACCGCACGGGGAGCGGCGCCATCCGCCTGCGCGGCACCTGGACGCCGGGCGACGTCTCGCGCGGCAGCAAGCTGGTGCACATCACGTCCATCCCGTACACGGTGGACAAGTCGGAGCTCGTCACGCGCATCGCCGACATCGTCCTGTCGCGCAAGCTGCCGCCGCTCGTGGACGTCCGCGACATCAGCACCGACGACATCCGCATCGAACTCGAGCTGAAGCGCGACGCCGACGAGAAGCTGGTGATGGCGTACCTGTTCAAGCACACGCCGCTGCAGCAGAACGTGAACGTCAATTTGACGTGCCTCATCCCGACCGAGCAGGAGGACATCGGGCAGCCCAAGCGTCTCGACCTCAAGGAGATGCTCTGGTACTTCCTGCACTTCCGGCTCGACGTCGTCACGCGCCGCCTCGAACACGAGCGGCGTGCGCTCGACAGGCGCATCCACATTCTCGAGGGCTTCGAACGCGTCTTCGACGCGCTCGACGAGATCATCGCGATCATCCGCGCGTCGGACGGCAAGGCCGACTCGGCGACGAAGATCATGGCGCGCTTCGAGCTCGACGCCGAGCAGGTTGACGCGATCCTCGAGCTGAAGATCTACAGGCTCGCGCGCCTCGAGATTCTCGTCGTCCAGCGCGAGCTCGCCGACAAGCGCGAGCGGCGCCGCGAGATCCTCGCGCTGCTCGACGACGAGGCCGGCCGCTGGCAGGTCGTGCGCGACGAGATCGCCGAGGTGCAGAAGGTGTACAGCGACACGCGCGCCGATCGCCGCCGCACCACGTTCGCCTCCGACGCCGACGAGGTCGCCTACGATCCCGAGGCGTTCATCGTGGACGAAGACAACGTCGTCATCGTGACGCGTGACGGCTGGGTGAAGCGCCAGAAGGAAGTGAAGGACCTGTCGACCACGCGGCTGCGCGAGGGCGACGAGGTGCTGACGGCCGTCGCCGGTTCGACGCGCTCGCCGATCGTCTTCTTCACGACCACCGGGACGGCGTACACCGCGCGCCTCATCGACATCCCGGCCACGACCGGCTACGGCGAGCCCATCCAGCGCTTCTTCAAGTTCAAGGACGGCGAGCGGATCGTGGCGGCGTACTGCCTCGATCCGCGCGTCGTGCCTGGCATCACCGCCGACGACGAGCAGACGGCGCCGCCACGGCATGCACTGGCCGTGACGAGTGACGGCTACGCGCTGCGCTTCAGCCTCGCGCCGTACGCGGAAGTCAGCACGCGCGCGGGCCGCCGCTTCGCGCGGCCGGCTTCCGGCGTCGAGGTCGTCGACGTGCTGATCGTCGCCGGCAGCGAGACGGCGATCGCTGCCACCCGGCGCGCGCGCGCGATGCTGTGCCGCGTCGATGAGGTGAACTTCCTGGCCGGCCCCGGCAAGGGCGTCATCCTGATCAAGATCGATCCGGCCGCCGACCGTGTCCTCGGCGTCATCGCGTCGAAGGGTGATCGCGACCTGATGACAGTGGAGACGAGCCGCGGCGCCGAGCAGACGATCAGCACGGCGAAGTACGAGGTGACGTCGCGCGGCGGCAAGGGCCGCGAGCTGCTGCAGCGCGGCTCGTTCACGCGCGTGGTGCGCCCCGCGCCCGAGGTGCCCACCCTTGCCACCCGGTAGGGACGGCTCTCCGAGCCGTCCTGTCTCGAGCCGTC
>JBIQIB010000003.1:48280-50079 GCA_044508265.1 Acidobacteriota bacterium | reverse complement strand
CTCAGGCCGTTCCTTTCCGCGCAGTCACTTCGCTCTGCTCGTCGTCCTCCTGTCACTGTCGCTGTCGGCGTGCCAGACAGGCACGCCGCCGTCGCAGCCCTCCCCCACCGGCTGGCGCGCAGGCGCCGCCAGCCGCTCCGTACTGCCGACGGTGAACGGGTCCCGCGACTACGCGGACCCGGGCGTGCTGCCCTTCGACCTCGACGCCACGTCACCGGGCGTCTTTGTCGAGACGTTCGACCAGGGTCCCATTCACGTCGGCAACGGCCGCCCCGACGCGCACTGGGTGCGCGACGACCTGCGCGTGCGGGCGCTGGCCCTGCAGCGCGAGGGCGACGCGCGCGTCGCCGTGATCGTGGCGGCCGACCTGTACATGCTGTTTGCGCCCGACGTCGCGGAACTGCGCCGGCGCGTGGCAGAGCGACTGCCGGAGCACGTGCGCGCGCACGTGGACGTCCTGGTGGCGGCCTCGCACAACCACCACGGGCCCGACACGGCCTTCGAGGTCAACGCCGCGTGGTTCGACGTGATGCTCGACGAAGCGCGCGACGCTGTCGTGGACGCCGTGGAGCGGCTCGAGCCGGCCACGCTGCGTGCGGCGGAAGGCACGCACTACTTCGGGGCAAGCGATCTCAGCGGCATCCGCGTCTACGACCCGACGCTGGGCGTGCTGCAGGCCCGCGCGCCTGACGGTCGCGTGATCGCCACCCTGGTCCAGTGGGCCAACCATCCGGAGTCCACGCTCAACTGGAGCCCGCCGAGGGCGCACATCGCCGGCGACTGTACGGTGCTTGACTGGACGGGAGCCGAGTGCGATGCGGCGGGGCGCTATCTGACGTCCGACTTCCCCGGCGCCCTGGCACGGAGCCTCGGGGCGCGTATCGGCGGCGAGGTGCTGTACGTGAACGGCGCGATAGGCGCCATGGCGTCGCCGCTCGGCGTACCCGTGTGGGAGGTCGATGCGCGCGCGCCGATCGGCAACCACTACACGCCGCCACCGGGCGCGCGTCCGCCTGGCGGCGAAGGCACCGACTATACGGCGCGCAACTTCCGGAAGGCGTTCCTCATCGGGCAGCAGCTCGGTCGCGCGGTCGAGACGCTGGTTCTGGACGCGATCGACCTCCCGCCGACGCGGCTCGATATCCGTACCGAGCCGTTCCTCACGCGGATGACCAACATCGGCTTCCGCAAGCGCGGTGTCGTCGACGCCGCGACGGGACGCCCCGGGCTGGGCTTCATGCCTCGCGCGCTGTACACGTGCCCCGGGGGCCTGCCCGCGGCACGCGGCGCGTGTACCGACGATGGGGGCGGCACGGAGCTGGATCCGGTGGTCGGCGAAATCCGCCGCGGCACGCACGTCGAGAGCAGCGTCACGCTGCTCGAGATTGCCGACGTCTCGCTGCTGTTCCTGCCTGGCGAGGTGCCTGGGGAGCTCGTCGCGGGCCTGCCCGCCGACGTGAAGGCGCATCCCGAACGCTGGCAGGACGAGTCGCCGGAGCACCACGTGTCGCCCGCGACGCTCGAGATTCCGGGCTACGTCAAGCGCGTGATGCCCGGCCGCTTCCGCTGGGTCGCCGGGCTGGGCAACGACGAACTCGGCTACGTCCTGCCGCTGGCGGACGTGCGCATCAGGTGTGTGGCGGATCAGCTCGGGGCGCCGGGCGCCTGCGCGCGGCTGCACGCCGCCGGGCTCATCGACTTCCCCGACGCGGTGTCCGGCGCGCGATGCAAGGCCCTGATCGACGGTAGGGACGGCCCTCCGGGCCGTCCTGGTGAGGAGAGTGAAAGACGGCTCGGAG
>JBIQIB010000003.1:39698-48180 GCA_044508265.1 Acidobacteriota bacterium | reverse complement strand
GGTCAGGCGCAGGGCCACTACGAAGAGACGAACTCCGCCGGCTGGGACCTCGCCCAGGACATGTTCGACGCGGTGGTCAGGCTCACCGGCACGCGCGACACGACGGCAATCAACCCGGCGCTGGCCGGGTATTGGCACGGGCACCCGCCGGACTGAGGGGGCTTCCGCGGGCAGGAGGCGCCGCTCCGCTACGACGAGACGGACCTGGTCTGGAATCCCGCGGCCTCGAGGGCGGCGACGATCTTCTCCATCGCGTCCGGGACCTCCGCAGGCAGCGCATCCGCGTTCAGCTTGATCAGGCGGCGCATGCTGTACGAACGGAAGCGGATCGCCTCCATGTGGAATGCGCGGATGGCGCGCTCGAGGTGGCCGCCGAGCTCGACGAGTTCGGGGACGACGCCGGTCGGCGGGAGGGCGGCCAGCCGGGCCGTCAGTTGCGCCACTTCCTGCGCGGCAAGCTCTCGATGGGCAGAACGGTCGGTCATGTCGGACGCCTATTCTAAACGGTCCAGGCCCTCGTGTGCCCCCACCCGCGGGACGACATCACCGTGCGCGACCGCCACCGGACACCGACGAGAAGAGTCGGAGCGACCCGGCGCACCGACCGCACTTTCGTATCGAATGGGCGCCATTCGGCAATGCACTGCATAACAAAGTAGGAATTTCGACAAACTGCTACTTCTTTCTTGCGCACCGTGCACGGCCACTCGCATAATCGTCACCGGCTCAGCCAGCCTCCTGGCTGGCGAATGCCATGCGAAACCTGCATTTCTCCGAGGACCCCACCACTATGAGCTCCGCTGCATCGCGTGAAGCGATCCGTGCCATCCGGGACTGGGCCGTCACCGAAGCCCGCCAGACCCGCCCCGCCACAAAGGTCGCCGAGTCGTTTGGCCGCCTCGTGTTCAACGACGAGGTCCAGCGCGTCAAGCTGCCGCGCGACGTCTACAAGGCCCTCCGCCGCACCATCACCCGCGGCGAGGCGCTCCACCCGTCGGTCGCCGACGCGGTGGCCGTGGCCGTCAAGGACTGGGCGCTCGAGCACGGCGCCACCCACTACACCCACTGGTTCCAGCCGCTCACCGGCATCACCGCCGAGAAGCACGACGCGTTCATCGCGCCGACGCCGGAGGGCAAGGCCGTCACCGAGTTCAGCGGCAAGGAGCTCATCAAGGGCGAGCCCGACGCGTCGTCGTTCCCGTCCGGCGGCATGCGCTCCACGTTCGAGGCCCGCGGCTACACGGCCTGGGACCCCACCAGCCCGCCGTGGCTGTTCCGCTCCACCTCCGGCACGACGCTGGTGATCCCCAGCGCGTTCATCAGCTGGACGGGCGAGTCGCTCGACAAGAAGACGCCGCTGCTCCGCTCGATCGAGGCGCTGTCGAAGCAGGCCGTCCGCATCCTGCGGCTGTTCGGCTCGTCGGCCACGCGCGTCACCACCACCTGCGGCCCCGAGCAGGAGTACTTCCTCATCGACAGGTACTTCTATCTCTCGCGGCCTGACCTGGTCGGCGCGGGCCGCACGCTCTTCGGCGCCCGTCCGCCGAAGGGCCAGGAGATGGAAGACCAGTACTTCGGCGCCATCCCCGAGCGCGTGCTCGCCTGCATGCGCGAGGTCGAGGACGAGCTCTATGCCGTCGGCGTGCCGGTCAAGACGCGCCACAACGAGGTGGCGCCGAGCCAGTACGAAATCGCGCCGCTGTTCGAGCAGGCCAACGTCGCCACCGACCACCAGATGATGGTGATGGAGACGCTCAAGCGCGTCGCGCCGCGCCACGGCCTCGCCTGCCTCCTCCACGAGAAGCCCTTCGCCGGTGTCAACGGCTCGGGCAAGCACGTGAACTGGAGCATGAGCGACAGCGACGGGAACAACCTGCTCAATCCCGGCGACACCCCGCACGACAACATCCAGTTCCTGGTGTTCTGCGCGGCGGTGATCCGCGCGGTCAACCGCTGGCAGGGCCTGCTGCGCATGAGCGTGGCCAGCGCCGGCAACGACCATCGCCTGGGCGCCAACGAGGCGCCGCCCGCCATCATCTCCGTGTTCCTCGGCCAGCAGCTGACCGAGATCTTCGAGCAGATCGAAAAGGGGGCCGCGCGCACGTCCTCCTACGGCGAGCTGCTCGAGACGGGCGTCGACTCGCTGCCGAAGCTGCCCCGCGACGCCGGCGACAGGAACCGCACGAGCCCGTTTGCCTTCACCGGCAACAAGTTCGAGTTCCGTGCGGTGTCGTCGAACCAGAACATCGCGTTCCCGAACATCGTGCTGAACGTGGCCGTGGCCGAGTCGCTCGACTACATCGCCACCGAGCTCGAGAAGGCCGTGGCCAAGGGCGTCGACCTGCAGGACGCCATCGGCAAGCTGCTCGTCAAGCTGGTCAAGGAGAACAAGCGAATCGTCTTCAACGGCAACGGCTACTCCGACGAGTGGCAGAAGGAAGCCCGGAAGCGTGGCCTGCTGAACCTCCGCAACACGGTCGATGCCCTGCCGGAGCTCGTCACGAAGGACGCCGTCCAGCTCTTCGAGACCTACAAGGTCCTGACCGGTCGCGAGCTCAACGCGCGGCTCGAGGTCAACATCGAGGCCTACGTCAAGACGCTCAACGTCGAGGCGCAGACGATGGTGCTGCTGGCCAACCGGTACATCCTGCCGGCCGCGTTCCGTTACCTCACCGAGGTGGGTTCGGCCGTCGCCAGCGCCAAGGCCGGCGGCGTCACCAACCGCGAGGGCCGGAAGCTGCTGAAGCGGCTCAGCGAGCTGATTGACGTCTTCAAGCAGCGCACCGAGGCGCTCTCGACCGCCCTCGGGCACGAGAACGGCGGCCCCGCGCTCAAGCACGCCAAGTACATGCGCGACAAGGTCATCCCGACGATGGACGCGCTGCGCGAGGCGGGCGACGCCCTCGAGACGGTCGTGCCGGCCGACGTCTGGCCGCTGCCCACGTACCGCGAGATGCTCTTCATCAAGTAGTTCCGGGAGGGACGGCTCGCCGAGCCGTCCCTTTCCCTTTTGTTTCGCCGCGCGGGATTGGCTATCCTAGGCCGGATGTCCACCGCGTCGAACCTGCTCTCGTCCCCCCTCCGTCGCCCCTCCCCGGGCCGCCCCGTCTGCGTCTGATGGCTTACACCGCCCAGGACATCACCGTCCTCGAGGGCCTCGAGCCCGTACGCAAGCGCCCGGGGATGTACATCGGCGGCGTCGGCACCGCCGGCCTGCACCACCTGGTCTGGGAGATTCTCGACAACAGCATCGACGAGGCCATGAACGGCCACGCCAGCCAGATTGGCGTGACGCTGCATGAGGACGGCGCGTCGGTGACGGTGACCGACGACGGCCGCGGCATCCCGGTCGACAAGCACAAGAAAACCGGCAAGTCGGCCCTCGAGGTGATCTTCACCGTCCTGCACGCGGGCGGGAAGTTCGAGCAGGGGAACTACAAGACGGCAGGCGGGCTGCACGGCGTCGGCGCGAGCGTGGTCAACGCGCTGTCGAAGGAACTCGTCGTCACGGTGAAGCGCGACGGGCACCTGTGGGAGCAGCGCTTCCAGCAGGGCGTGCCGCAGGGGCCGCCGAAGAAGCTCGGCCCCACGCGCGGCACGGGCACCACGGTATTCTTCCGGCCCGACGCGACGATCTTCCCGCGCGTCGAGTTCGACCCCGACGTCATCGCGGCCCGCCTCGAGGTGGCGAGCTATCTTCACCGCGGCCTCAAGATCACGTTCGACAACCAGGTCGCCGGCGAGAAGGTCGTCTACGCGCACGAGCACGGCCTGGCCGACTACCTGCGCAAGATCGTCGCCGACCGCGGCGCGAAGGCCGTCCACGACGCCCCCTTCGTCCTCACCCGCCAGAACGGGCTGCGCGTCGACCTCGTGCTCCAGTGGACCGAGTCCACCGACGAGCACGTGCGCAGCTACGTCAACGGCATCCCGACGGGGTCGGGCGGCACCCACGAGAACGGGCTGCGGGCCGGCATCGGCAAGGCCGTGCGCAACTACATCGAAACGCACACCCTTGCGCCGCGCGGCCTGACGCTCACGGCCGAGGACATCCGCGAAGGCCTGATCGGCGTGCTGAGCGTCTTCGTCGAGGAACCGCAGTTCCAGGGCCAGACCAAGGACCGGCTGAACAACCCGGAGCTGACCTCCGCCGTCGACGGGCTCGTCCGCCCCGCTCTCGAGCACTGGCTCAATCACAACAGCAGCGTGGCCGAGGCCATCGTCGGGCGGATCATCCTGGCCGCCCGCGCCCGCGAGGCGAGCCGCGCCGCGCAGCAGGAGGTGACCCGCAAGTCGGCCACCCAGCACCGGCTGACGCTGCCCGGCAAGCTGGCCGACTGCACCACCACCAACCGCGCCCAGAGCGAGCTGTTCATCGTCGAGGGCGACTCCGCCGGCGGATCCGCCAAACAGGGACGCGACAGAACGCGTCAGGCGATCCTTCCCCTTCGCGGCAAGGTGCTCAACACCGAGGGCACGTCCACCGCCAAGGTGCTCGAGAACCGCGAGCTGGCCGACCTGGTGACGGCGATCGGCACCGGCGCCGGCAGGCAGTTCGACATGGGCCGGCTGCGGTACGGCCGCATCATCCTGCTGGCCGACGCCGACTCGGACGGCCATCACATCACCACGCTGCTGCTCACGTTCATCTACCGCCACATGCCGCAGCTCATCTCGAGCGGGCGCGTGTACCTGGCGCAGCCGCCGCTCTACCGCATCGACATCGGCAAGGCGACGTACTGGGCGCAGGACGACGCGCAGCGCGACGCGATCGTGGCGGAGCACAAGGGCCGCGGGCAGGCCGAGATCACGCGCTTCAAGGGCCTCGGCGAGATGATGCCGCGCGTGCTGTGGGAGACGACGCTCAACCCGAAGACGCGCCGGCTGCTGCGCGTCGAGGTGTCGGATCACATCGAAACGGATCGCGTCATCAACGAGCTGATGGGCAGAGACGCGTCAGCCCGCTTCCGCTTCATCACCGAGCGGGCGGAGGATGCGCACGAGCTCGACGTCTAGCTGACGTCGCGCGCTGCCAGTCACGGGTCGAGACGTGCCGACGGCCGAGATCATCATCCCCATCCTCCTGATCGCCGTGGTGCTCGCGGCCGTCTGGCTCGAGCGCTGGAGCGTACCCGTCATCCTCGTCGCCCTCGGCGCGGGGATCGTCTTCGGCAGCGACGTCCTCAATCTCTGGGCGTTCGACGACGTCCTGCTGACCAACGAGGTCGCCAACCTCGCCCTCGTGTTCATCCTCTTCCACGGCGGGTTCGTCACCAAACGGGACGACTTCCGCGCCGTCGCGCTGCCGGCCGGCGGGCTGGCCACGTGGGGCGTGATGCTGACCGCCGCGATCATGTTTGCCTGCCTGCACTGGGGGATCGGGTGGTCCACGGAGAAGGCGCTGCTGCTCGCGGTGATCATCTCGTCGACGGACGCGGCGGCCACCTTCTCGATCCTGCGCCGCCAGTCGCTCCCGCGCCGGCTGTCGTCGACGATCGAGATCGAAAGCGCGGCCAACGACCCCATGGCGATCCTGCTCACGACGGTGGCGGTGTCGAGCCTCGCGTCAGGGACGCCCTTCAGCTACCTCACGGTGCTGTCGTTCTTCTGGCAGTTCGGCGCCGGGCCCGTGGTGGGCTACGTCATCGCGCGCGGTGCGATCTGGCTGTTCAACCGCCTCACGCCGCACGACCGCGGCTACTACTACCTGCTCTTCATCGGGGCGGTGCTGCTCATGTACAGCCTGGCCGAGACACTGCAGGCGAGCGGCATGCTGGCGGTGTTCGCGGGCGGCTACGTCATGGGCAACCGCTCGTTCGTGCACAAGCGCGGCGTGGTGACCTTCTCGGAGGCGTTCTCCACCATCGCGAACATCGGCATGTTCGTGCTGATGGGACTGCAGGTCTTCCCGCACCAGTGGTCGACGCTCTGGTTCGACGGCATCGTCCTGTTCCTCGTGCTGACGCTCGTCGCGCGGCCCCTCGCGGTGTTCCTCGGCACGATGGGCATGAACGTCGGCTTCGTGAACAAGGTGTTCGCATCGTGGGCCGGGCTGCGTGGCGCGGTGCCCATCGTCCTGGCCACCTACCCGGCTGCGGCGGGCCTGGCGATCGGCAACGAGGTGTTCAACCTGGTGTTCTTCGCCGTCATCCTGTCGATCCTCGTCCAGGGCTCGTCCCTCGGCCCGGTGGCCAGGATGATGAAGCTCGCGGTGCCCGCGCGTCCGCAGCCGCTGTTCCACCTCGAGCTCTTCACGATGGCGCACAGCGACTACGACGTCATGACTGTGGACATGCCGGATCCGCAGGGCGCCGAAGGGCCGCGCATCCGCGATCTCGCGCTGCCCGCCGGCGCCGTCATCATCCTGATCACGCGCGGCCACGAAGTGGTCCTGCCTACGGGCAGCGCGAGGCTCCGTGGCTGGGACCAGGTGACCGTGCTTGCGCACGCGACCGACGAACACGTCATCCGCGACGTCCTGCTCGAGTCGTTCCGGCAGCACGTCCAGCCACCCGATTCCGCCGAAGCGGCGCCGTAGGTCTCAGCCCCCCGTCTGCACGGCCGGCCTGGGCACGTACACCTGCCGCGCCCGCACCTGCGCGTCCGGTCGGTCGACCTTCACCGTGATCCGCCGTGTGGCGGGCTGCGCCTTGCCGGGCTCGGGATCGGGCTGCACGTACGCCAGCCGATAGTACTGGCGGCTGTCACGCACGATCGCCGGCACGTCAGCGGCGAGGTCGTTCGTGTCGACCGTCAGCGTGCCGCCCGTGTGCATGGCGATGGTCCCGAGGCTGCCGAACCGGCGCGCGGCCATGGAACTGCCGGAGTCGATGCCTCTCGACGGCGTGACCGCCGCGGCAATCGAGGCCACGCCCGCCGGGCCGCCGGGCGACGGTGCGAGCAGCCCGCGCGGGTCGATGGCGTAGATCGCCGCATTGGCAACCGAGGCGTCGCGGATCACCTCCCTGTACATCGCGAGGGCGGCAGGATCCTCGTTGAGGTTGCCGCGGCCCGTGATGACATGGTGGCCCTCGCTGATGAGGACGATCGTCCGGCGCTCGGAGGCGTCGCCCTGAAGGGCGGCCGCCACGCTCCTGATCACATCGAACACCCGCCGTGCCCGCATCTCCCTCTCGTGGGGCGCCGACGGGCCGTGCGATTGCTGCCCGCGCAGCCGTCCGACGGCCTCCTCGATGGCGCGGTGATCCGTGGTGAGATCCACGACGACCTGGTGCGGGCCCGTCGTGACGAGCGCCAGACGATCGTGTGGTCCCAGTGCCCGCGCGAACGCTGTCGCCGCCCGCTGCGCCTGCGGTGTCACCGTCGGCGAGATGTGCCAGTCGTCGAGGACGAGCACGAAGTCGCGTCGCTGCGCCGGACCGGTCACCGTCGTCAGGTCCACGTACTCGAAGGCGGCGAGCGGCTGCTCGACGCCGTTGTCGAACACGCGGACCTCGTCCTGCCGAAGGTCGGCGACGGGCGTACCGTCACGTGTGACGATGGCCGAGACCTCGACGAGCGTGGTGCCGGCGCGGAACGTGGGCTGCGCCTCCGCACCGTGGACGACGAGGCCCAGGGTGCAGGCGGATAGCAGCGTGGCTCGGATACGCATCCGTACCTCCTCGGGGCGGCTCGTACCCCGGACGGCGAGCATGTGCAGGCTGGCTGGATCAGCTTACCGCACACGGCGCGTCACGTCCGGTGCACGGCTGCCACGATTCCCGTGAGCGCCATGCGGCCTGAGCAACCGGGTGGACGAGGAGTGCTACCGTGGGTCGGGGACACATCACATGAGTTACCAGACGGTTACCGAAGACCAGGCGGCCGCCGTGCTGCGCGCCGGCGACGCGCTGGTGCTCGACGTTCGGACGCCCGGCGAGTTCGCCACGCTCGGGCACCTGCCTGGCGCGCGGCTGCTGCCGGTGCAGTGCATCGCGTCGGCTCCCGCCGTGCTGCCGCGCGACGGCCGCCCCATCCTCGTGTACTGCGAGCACGGCGTGCGCAGCCGGCACGCCGCGGACGTCCTCGTGCGCGCGGGCTTCCCGAACGTCCTGAACCTCGCCGGCGGAATGGCCGACTGGCATGGCGAGCGTGCGTTCGACGAGCCGCTGGTGTGGGGGCCGTCGCCGTGGGTGCTCGAGCATGGCGCGCTGTACCAGGGCCGCGTCCTCGACGTCGCGGCGGGCCGCGGGCGGCACGCGCTGCTGTTTGCGGCCGCCGGTTTCGAGGTCACCGCCATCGACCGGAGCCCTGACGCCTGCGCCGACCTCGCGCGCAACGCCGCGGCCCTCGGTGTGCACGTGGACGTCCGCCACGCCGACGTCGAGGCAGAGGACTTCAGCTTCGGCGACGAGTCCTGGGACGTCATCGTGGTGACGCGCTACCTGCACCGCCCGCTGTTTCCGGCGCTGCGCGACGCTCTCTCGCCGGGCGGCGTGCTGGTCTACGAGACGTTCACCAGCGCGCAGGGGGACGAGCCGAC